>JBNJGG010000001.1:0-53693 GCA_051747545.1 Halobacteriota archaeon
GGAGGTCGCCGTCGAACCACTGTACGTACAGGTCGACTCCAGCCGAAGAGCACTTCAGACAGACCTCGCCATCAGAGTGTTTCAAGAGGGCGAGTGACTGGTGGACCAGTCCCTCGTCGTCGACGTTCGATTCCGCGAGGTACTGCAGCACACCGTCGAGGTCGACGGTGTCCGGCGCAGTGTCGAGGAGCTCGTCGAGGTACGAATCCATTGGTGGTCCTCCACAGGAGAGACGTGTAGTACTTTCGGTGGAACCCGTTCGCTACCGGAAGTCCTACGTCGGGGTCGCGATGGTGTCCGCTTCTCGGCTCGAACCCTCGTTTCGGGACGGATTTATTCGGTCGTCTCACGCACTAGAGCGTGATGATTACGCTCTACTCGCGCCCGCTCTGTCCCCACTGTGCGAAGGTACGACGAAAACTGGACGAGTTGGAACTCGACTACGAGATACGGCGCGCCTCGTTTTTCCCACCGTTGCGGAGGAAGGTGAGAGCGATTAGCGGGCAGTCGAGAGTACCGGTCATCGTCGATCCCTCCCACGGAATCGAGGGGATGAACGAGAGTGACGACATCGTTCGGTATCTCGAGAGGACCTACGGGCCATCGTGAGTTCGAGCGTCGGAGAGCCCATGAGAGGGTGAAACTCACCGAGTGACGACGCTGGTTTTCAACGCTGATAACCACCGTCGAACATTTAAATAGGATGACGAATCACGCTTGCCCATGAGACGGCGTAAACGAACGAGGGCCGAAGCGTGAGCGACGAGGTGGGTACCGAGTCGAGCCGAGCGGTCGACGGGGAGCAGAGCGTTCGCATCCCGGCACCGCTTCCCCCAGACGACCCGGACGCGTGGTACGCCTCGAACGTTCGAGCCCAGTACGAGATTTTCCCTGGCGTGGTCGCGACTATTCGCGAAACTGATACCGGGTTCACGTACGAAGTTCGTGAACCGAGCCTCGGGCCCCGGGACAGGGCCGCGATGCGTTCGATTCGCGATCACTTCGACGCCTCGAAGCGGCGACGACCACTCACCCGCGAAGGGGCCGTCGAGCGTGCGGAGGACGGGTTCGAACCGAAGTACGAACGGGCGCTCGACCGGCTCCTTGAGACGTCACCCGCACTTCGTCGACGGGTCGATTACTACGCCCTGTGCGAACTCCGACTGCTCGGCGACCTGACGCCACTGGCGCTCGACGAACGCATCGACGTAGCCGACGTCGGCGGCGACGAAGACGACCAGTTGGTCGTTCACACCGAGAACTACGCCCCGGCCTTCACAGACTACTCGGCCAGTGAACCGCTCGTCGATCGCATCGCCGGCGAGCGCCTCTCTCGCTACGAGGTGACATTTTACGACTTCGAAGTCGACGTCATCGTCTACCGCGAACACCTGCTCGGCAGCGACCACTTCGCGACGAAGTACGCGGTCCTCGAACCGGACTTGCTGCCGGGTGACGAGGACCTCATCGCCGAGTGTAAAGAACGTATCTGGGAGGCGAACGTCGACGAAGTGGTCGAGGACCGGTACGAATTCGTCAACGAACGAGCGAGGCAGTTCCTCTCCCGACAGTTGACTGCCCGCAACACGCGGGCGTGGCTGGACGCGACAGCGTATCGACTGACCGACGCGCTCGCCGAGTACGGCCTCGCCGTCCCGCCGGTCGACAGTCGATACGCACCTGACCGTCTCGACGACCTGGTCTACTACGTCCTCCGCGACTACGTCGGTGAGGGGAAACTCACGGTACCGATCCGCGACCCCAACCTCGAAGACATCGAAGCCAATCGGGTCGGCGAACGGGTGAAGGTCGTCCCTCGCTCGGACGTCGCCCGAAGCGGACGGGTTCCGACGAATCTGAGCTTCGAAGACGAGACGGCCTTCGTCAACGTCGTGACGCGACTCGCGGCCGCAGACGGCACCGAACTGAACGCCAGCACGCCCAGCGCGAAGGTAAATCTGGACCCCAGAGGCGTCGAGGAGACGATTCGGTGTGCCGTCGCGTTACCCGTCATCTCCGAAGATGGGCCGCACGTCTCCATCCGAAAGCAGGCGACGGAGGCGATGACGCCGATCGACCTCGTCGAGCGCGACGCGATGTCGACCGAGGTGGTCACGCTCCTGTGGCTTCTGTACGAACATCACGGCGTCGTCCTCTTCTCGGGGCCGACGGGAGTGGGGAAGACGACGCTGATGAACGCGCACATGCCGTTCATTCCCTTCGACGACAGGCCGATCAGCATCGACGAGGGGTCTCGGGAGGTTCGCATGCCCCACGAGACGGGCATCTCGCTGACGACTCGCGACCACGAGAACGAGTACAAGCGCGTCTCGATGGCCGACCTGATGACCGAGACGAACTACCTCAACCCCGACGTCGAGGTCATCGCCGAGATAAACACGCCGGCGAGTTTCGAGACGTTCGCCGAGACGCTCAACACGGGCCACGGAGTCATCGGGACCACACACGCAGAGGACATCGAGACTCTCGTCAACCGAGTCATCGAGC
Organism: Halobacteriota archaeon; assembly: GCA_051747545.1. Lineage (GTDB taxonomy): Archaea > Halobacteriota > Halobacteria > Halobacteriales > Haloferacaceae > JBNJGG01. Next base: position 2,509 of record JBNJGG010000001.1, read on the forward strand.
AGGGACTCCCGCCGTACCTTTTGCAAGAGATTGACCTCGTCGTGTTCCCACACCACACTCGAGGAAGACGCTACGTGGGCGAAGTCGTCGAACTCGTTTCGAAGGCAGAGTTCGAGGGAGTCAGCGGCCGCTGCGGAGTCATCGAGAAGGGTGGTCGAACCATGTACTGGAACACCGTCGCCTACCGAGACACCGACGACACCTATCACCTCGACTACGCGCACCCTCACCTCGGTGACAGCAAACGATCCCTCGGTGTGCGCGTGTTCCATCGACTCGCGGCGGCGACCGATCGGGACGTGACCGACGTCGAAGCGGAGTTCCACAGGAAACATCGGTACGTCCAGTACCTCCTTCGAGAGGGCATCTCGGAGTTCGACCGCTTGTTCCGGTTCCTCTCCGACCTCCGCATCGACGAGGCCGCGACGGTCGAGCGAATCCAACGACAGGTGTCACCGACGGGGTCCTGGAGGGGTGAGACGGCCAGCGGTGGTGCGCAGACCGCGGGCAGTGCCGAAAACGCCGCTCCCGGACGCGGGAGAGACTCGTGAGCCGACACGTCGAGACCAGTGGTGCCGACAGCCTCTCGGTTCCAGACCGGGTGCTCTACGCGCTCTTTGCCCGCCACGCCGACCGGTCACGTCACGAACTCGACCGCCGACGCTATCGAGGGACGGACCTGAAAATCGGATTCGACGTGTTTCTGGCGAGGGTGTACGGCCTCTCGTGGTTCGTGAGCCTTCTCGTCGTCGCCCCCGCCATCGTCGTCCTGCTGGCGCTTCCCGAGGCGACCCTCTCGGCCGTGGCGGATTTCCTCGTCGCTGGCGTGCCACTCCTCGAAGAGGTTGGCGTGCCAGTCATCCCACGTGGCGCTCTCGCCGTCGGGTGTGCACTCACGCTCTCCTGGGGTGGCCATCGGACTGTCATCCGCCTCGGCGGGCTCTATCTACGATGGGTGTCGGCGGCGCGGAAAACCAACATCGAACGGACGCTCCCGGGAGCGGTCAGATACCTGAACGTCCTCTCCTCGGGGAGCGACGGCAACCGCGAGATGTTGAGAAAAGTCGCCGACACCGGTGCCTACGGTGAGACGGCAATCTCGCTCCGAAAAGCGTTGAACACCGCCGCACTCACCGGCAGCGTCAACGACGGCCTCCGGAGAGTCGCGCGAGATACTCCCTCACGAAACGTGCTCGCACCGTTTCTGCTGAAGTTCCGCGAACACGCCGAACAGGGTGCGGACGCGCTCGCGAACTACCTTCGGATGGAGAGTCGGATGCTCGCACACCGACAGGACCGTGCTCGCCAGCGCGCAGAGGGGTTCCTCGAACTGTTCGCCGAGATGTTTCTCGTGCTTTTGGTACTTCCCTCGCTACTGGTCATCGTCCTGACGGTGATGAGCGTCATCGCGCCCGGATTATCGAAATCGGTCTCGACGCCTGTCGGCGAGACGACGGTTCGGGCCGCAGTGGTCTACGGCAGTGCGGCCTTCATCACCACCGTCGGCATCGGCGCGAGTCTCCTCGTCAGCGGACTTCGACCGCCGGACCAGACAGTTCGATACCGGTGGCCGCCAACCCGAGCGGCCTACCTCACGAACGTCGGGACGAACCCCATCAGTGCGGGCGTCGTGCTGACCGGACCCGCACTACTGGTCGCCGGCGCGCTCTACAGTGTCGGATACCATCCGGTAAACGTCGCCCTCCTCGGGTACGCCTGTTATGCTATCCCAGTCGGTGCCGTCGCGGTGAGACGAGCACACCTCGACGACGCCAAGGACCGGGAGATAAAGGACTTCGTCCACGCAGTCTCCGGGCACGTCAGTCTCGGCCGGCCCTTTCCCCGGGCGGTCGAACACGTCGCCCGAGACGTCGAACTCGGCCCGCTCGAACCGGACGTGGCCGACCTCGCGCTGAACCTGAATTTCACCACCCGCGACCCTCGTCAGGGCGAGGCGAACCTTCGAACGGCGGCGCTCGATCGCTTCGTCGACAGGGTGGGAACCCCGTTGGCAGAACAGACCATCGGCCTCGTGACTGGTGCGCTCGACGCCGGCAGCGACACCGAAACCGTTTTCGAGACGTTACAGACGGAAATCGGTCGCCTGTACCACGAAAAGCGAGCCCTGCGGTCGAACTTGCTCGTCTACGTCGCCATCGGATGGACGACGGCGATACTCGTCATCGGCATCACCGTCGCCGTCAGTCTGTACGTCTTCGAAGGATTCGCACAGTTGTCGTCGCTGTCGGGGTCGGTCGGCTACACCATCGACCCGGGCGCGATTCAGCCACCTCGAGACCGGTTTCGAATCTACGTCGTCACGCAGACCACGATGCTCGCCTCGGGGTGGTTCTCTGGCACCGCGAGTCGAGGGTACTTCGAGGCGTTACTCCACTCGGGGGTACTCGTACTCTTTTGCTACGTCGTCTTCGCGGGGGCGGGATTGATTTGATGCATCCTCGTGAAGCTTCGACCCTCGGACGGTTCGTCACCACTCGTGATCAATCGACACCCGGCGGTGACCGTTCCGCCCGGTGTCGGAGACAGTCCCCCACGACTCGAAAACAGCCCCTCACGACCCGTGGGCAATCCACCGTGGTCGGCGTGGCGCTCCTGGTGCTGGTGACGATGGTGAGTCTGGGTGCACTCACCGCGACGGCCGGTGTAGTGGTCGAAGAGAGCATCGCCGCGGCCGACACCGAACGCGTCGCCGGGCAACTGAGCGATGCAGTCGAACCCACAGCAGTGGCTGGCGTGACTCGAAGCCGAGTCTCGTTCGCGGACGGGCGACTCCGCACCGTCGAGCGAACGGTTCGGGTGCTGAACGAGAGCGACGTGGTCGAGGCGCGAGTCGTCGACGGACTCGTCTACGAGGGAGAGGGTCGTCAGGTGCGTGCAGTCGCCGGGGCCGTGGTCGTTGGCACCGACCGCCCACGCCTCTACCGGCACCCACCGATCACGGTGGGCGAACAGTCGCTCGTCGTCGGCATCCCCGTGCTGGGCGTCGAGGCGAACACGGTCGGTGCGGGCAGCGAACCCACGACTGTCGAGGTGCGAACGAACGCGACTCACACCCGCATCCCGCTCGGGACCGGCCGGCATCGAGTCGCCGTCGAGACGTCGACGCCGAGTGCGTGGGAGGCGTTCTTCGACGAGCGGGGAGCGACGACTCGACGAGAGGACTTCGACGGAGACGGCGTCGAGAGCGTCGTCGCGCGCTTTCCACGAGCGAAGACGACCTACGTCGTCGTCCACGAGATGCGAATGGAGGTCGAGCGTGACTGACCGCGCAGTCGCGCCGGTCGTCGGCAAAGGGGTGGAGGCTGCGCTCGTCGTGCTCTACGTGAGTGCCATGACGACGGTACTGTACGGTGGCGTCGTCCCGGAGTATCGGACGGACGTCGGCGATGAACTCGGAGAACGAACGCTGGTGACGGCGGCGAACGAGGTCGAAGCGGCGGTCCCACCCAAAGCGACAGTTCCACCCAATGCCACCCGCGTCGAGCGGCGCGTGCGTCTCGACCTCCCGCGGACGATTCGGGGTGACACTTACCGCATCACGGCGCAGAACGACTCGACGCTCCACCTGTATCACCCAGCGACGTCGCTAGGTGGGCGTGTGCGCCTGTCGCTCCCGAACCGCGTCGACAGCGTCGCCGGAACGTGGCACAGCGACGGCGAAACTCGGATACGCGTGTACGGAAACGAGACCAGCCTGTCGGTCACACTGGAGACAGCATGAGTCGGAGCATCGAAGCGTGCGTGAGAAGACTGACCGGAAGGCGTGCGAGAGAAACAGGCAGAGAACCGCTGCGGGGACAGGCGAACCTCGTCGCACTCGGCGTCGCACTCATCGTCCTCACGACAGTCACCGTCGTGGGCGTCGTGATTGCCGACGGCGAACTCGCACGCGCCGACCGAGACCCAGTCGAGCGCCACGCTGCGGAAACGCTCGCGGACCGGCTGGTGGCCGCCGACGCGAACGTCACCGTCCGGCAAAACGTTCTCGACGAAGCGAACGCGGCCACCCTGACTGTCGGAGAGCTCGAATCGACGACGCCAGCAGTCACTGGTCGATCGATTCGTGTCCGACTCGATGGCCAGGTCCTCGTCGAGCGAGGTAACCCGATTCACGGACAGACGGTTCGGCGACTCGTCCGCGTCGCCGACGTCGAATCTGAATCGCGCAGGATCGACCTCGACTCGACGACGGAGGTGACGGTCGCCGAGCCGACACCGAGTCTGAGACTCCAGATTTCCCCGGCAGCGAACACGACCGTCGAGACGGTTCGGGTGAACGACCGAATCGTCCTTCACGACGAGGACGGCCTCACGGGAACCACGCGCCTCCGCACACCCGGTGCCAGGAATCTCTCCGTCGCCGTCGAGACCCGTGGAACGGGAGGACCGAGCGGAAGCGTCGACGTGGCGTACCCCGTCGCCAACGAGACGAACGCGGTGCTGGAGGTGACCGTCGGTGCGTAGGGCACGCTCGCGGGGGCAACTCTCGCTTTCGCTGGTCGAAACGCTCGTCGGTGTCACGCTCGTCCTCGCCGTCGTCTCGGGGTTCGCCGCCGACCTCCCCGACCAACACGCCCGTGAGACACAGTTGAACAGCGACGCGGCAGACGTGTCGACACTGCTCACCGAGCTCCAACCACGCCACGACGGGGTGACGTGGCTCTCAGAGGTCAGTGCGTCCGAGGCGTACTTCGAAGCCGACGCCGACGCGCTCGAATCGAAGACCGACGGTCTGGTGCCGGATTCGCTCCTGTTTCGCGTTCGGACGCCACAGGGAGACATCGGCTATCCACCGCCGTCGCAGGTTCCAATCGGTCGAGCGACCGTGACCACACTCGGCGGGGCGGTCCACGTCGAGGTGTGGTACGTATGACAGACGGGTGGCGAGGGACAACAAAACGGGACGGAAACCGGGCGCGGGGCCAACTCGTCCTGGTGGCGGCCGTCGTCGTCGCAGTCGCGTTGGTTCCGATGCTGGTCGCCTACCTCCAGCTCGGCTACCACGCGGACGTCACCACACGCACTGACGGTCAGTCCGCGACGACGGACGCACGACAGTACGTCCGCGTCGCGGTCGACAACGCGTCGACAGCGACGGCGGGAGGGTTCGAGTGGTCAGCACACGACGCAGCGGCGACGCGACTGACCAGCGTTCTCGACCCGGACCTGCGACGACTCGAAACCGCACGAGTCGAGCAAGGCATCGCCGCCGACGTGCGACGGAACCAGACGGCTGCCGAGTCGTGGACGGCCGAGCACTGCCCGAGGGGACCGAATCGCCAGTTCGGCCCGTGCGACTCGGGCGGCGGTGTCGTCTTGCAGGCGCGCGCTGGGGAAGCCACGGTCCTGGCAGTCGTCGTCGACCTCCACGTGACGACGCCGCGGACAGAGACGAACGAGACCCTCGTCGTCGGGCTCCCCGGCGTGGAGTGAGACACCGAGCTCGACGGCGTCGGCGGAGGGCCGAGTGCCTCCAAACGCGGGGTAGCTTTATCAGGTGAATCGAAGAACGCCACAGTATGTCTGGGTCAGCGATTATCGCCGGCGTCGGCCCCGGGTTCTGTGAGCGGTTCGCCTGGAAGCTCGCCCGCGAAGGACACCCGGTTGGGCTGTTCGCACGCAGTGAAGACTACCTGACGACCGTCGAGACGGAGTTACGCGATGCCGGACACGAGGCGCTCGCAATCCCCACAGACGTGACCGACCCGACGGAGGTGGCTCGTGGAATCGGCCGAATCCGAGACGAGTTCGGCCCGGTCGAGGTGCTCGCCCACGCGGCGAGTACGACCACGATAGCGGGTTCGGACGACCTCGACCTCGACCGATTCGAGGCGCTGTGGCGGCTCTACGCCTACGGCGGGTTACTGTGCTTCCGAGAGGTCGTCGACGACATGTGCGACGGCGGTGGAACGGTGCTGTTCTTCGGGGCACCCGCCGGAGTCGGCGACGTTGCCTTCAACAGTGCAAAGGACGCGGCGCGCGGTGTAGCTCGCTCGCTTGCCGACGCCTACGGAGCGGATGGAATCCACGTCGCACACGTGGTCATCGACGGGATGCTCCTCAACCCGGACGTGTACGACAAGCGCGACGAGGTTCGCGAGGAGGAGTTCATCGAACTGGACGCGGCCGCCGAGACGTGTTATCATCTGGTCGAGCAACCGGCCCGCGGGCGAACGTTCGAACTCGACCTCCACGCGAACGCGCGAACCACCAGTCGCTGAGGCACGGTTCGGAGTCGACGAAGCGCAAACCAGAGTCGATGAGGGTGGATTAGAACCGCGTCGTCGACGAGCGAGAGGTGAAGCGACACACCTATTGGCGACTCGCGTCACGTCCCGCTGATGCCCTCCAGATACGAGCGAGCGGTCGACGTGACGCTCGACTCGCTCGCACTCGCCGTCGTTCCCGTGGTCGCGACGCTGCTCTCGTTCTCCAAGGTCGCTCGTGTGCTTGCTGCCGACCCCGGCGGAGGAGCCGTGTTTCCCTTTCCGACGGGGCTCCCGACGCTGTGGACGTACGTTTCGATACCGAGTTCTCCGGGTGGTGGAAGCGTCGGTGAACCGCTCTCGCTCGTCGCGTTCGTCCCGCTGTTTCTGCTGGGACTCCTGTTCACGTCGGCGCTCGAAGCCGGGTTTCTGGGCGCGCTGTTGGGTCGCATCGACGACGCGCCGGTGACCGTGCTGCAGGGTGCCCGCAAGTTCACCCTGCGGATTGTCGGTGTGAACCTCGTGCGAGCAGCAATCGTCGTCGCGGCGTTCCCGTTGCTCGTGTTTCCCCCGTTGGCGCTGATGGTCGTCGTGGTCCTCTCGTACCTCGTCTACGGCCTGCCGTTCGTGGTCGTCGTCAACGATGTCGGCGTTCGCACGGCGCTCGACGAGACAGTGAGGCGTGCCCTCGACGGCGGAGCGTACGCCGAGTTCGGAATCGCGCACCTCGCCGTCGGTGCCGCCGCCTCGTTTTTCATGACGTCGCTCGTGCGGAACAACGGCCTCGTCGGCGTCATGGCAGGGACGCTGCTCGTGGCTGGACCGTCCGTGTTCGTCGCAACGTACGGCCTGCTCACGTTCCGTGAGTTTCGAGGCGCGACTGCTACCCATCCGACCGTTCCGCGGTAGTTACTCCAGGACGACCGAGAAGCCCCACGTCGACTGCTCGCCGTCACTCGGCATACCGCTCGCGCCGCGGACGACGTTGTACGTCGTTTCGAATCGGAACTCGCCGACCGGCAGACAGCCGTCACCGTCGGCGACGGCGTAGAGGTCGAGACGCTGGGTGACCGACTGGCCGGACTCCAGCGTGACGATTCGGTACTCCTCGGTCACCGCGATTGGCTCGGTGAGCCGCCAGCAATCGACCTCGGTGGGGTAGTCGCCGTCTGCCGGGAGCAGAATTAACTGGTCGCCCTCGTCGGTCACGTACGCGAAGACGAGAGTGCGGCCTTCGCCGACCTGTATCCGCTCGTCGGCGTCGTTGGTCACCGTCACGCGGAGTTGTGGCGGGTGGTCTTTCGTGGCGACGTTCTCGGTGACCTCGACCGAGTGGGTGACGGGAAGGTCCGTCGCGCCGTCGGTTCGCGAGAGCGTCAGCCCCGGCCCGCCGGTCCCGGCGGGACGCGTCCCGCCAGCGGGGTCCGCGGTGTCGGTGGGGAGCCCCCCAGACCCGTCGGCGTCGTCGGGAGGTCGCTGCGCCGTCGACGTACACCCCGCCACCGCGGCGAGGGTCGTGAGGCTACCGAGGCGGAGGACTGTGCGTCGTGTCGGAGACATACCTCATCGGATGACGGTTGAGAGGATGACTGTTTGGAAGACGCAAACGACGCTTTGACTAACACGAACCGCGGTACCGCGAGTCGACGCCGAACCGTCGAAGTCGGTCTCGAAGACGACGATCCGGCGAGGTCAGCCCTTCGAGACGGGGGAAGTTCAGGCCCGGATGAACTCGACGGGGTAGTCCTGAATCACCTCGGGACCGTTCGACCCCACCACCACGGTCGTCCCCAGTTGCAACCCGTACCGCTCGTCGGGCGTCACGACGTTGGGTTGGACGACGATGACCTGGTTCTCCTCGAACGTCCACCCGGCGGTGGACGGGGACTCGTGAGCGGGCCAGTAGTTCGAGTGCGGACCGGTCGTGCCGATGAACGGCGGTTGCAGCGTCATTCCGACGCCGTGGAGGTTGACGTCGTAGATCTTGTACTCGGACTCCTCTATCGGCCGAACCGCCTCCGCGACGTCCCGTGCGGTGTTCCCCGGGGCGAGGGCGGCGACCATGTTCTCGTACGTCTCGAGGGCGACGTCGAAGAGGTCCTGATAGGTGTCCGTGGGAGGCGTTCCCACCGCGATGGGGCGATGTATCTGCCCCATGTAACCGCCATAGGCGGCGCTCAGCTCTGTCGTCACGACATCGCCAGAACGGACGATCCGGCCCGCGGGTTCCTTCCACGGGAGACACTCGCCGGGGTCGGGGTTATCCATCGGTGACGACGAGATGAACGTCGTGTAGCCGTCTCCGCCACCTCGGGCCGACGCCGACAGGAAGGCGGCCTCCAGGTCGTGTTCGGTGACGCCCGGTTCGACCGCCTCGACCAGCGCTTCGAGGCCGCGATCGGTCAGTTCAGCGCCCCGTCGAATCCACGCAATCTCTTCGTCAGATTTGACGTACCGGAGCCGTTCGAACGCCGCCGTGACGTCGACGAGTTCTCCACGCAACCGCGCGTCGAACGTCTCGTAGTGTCCGTGGGGGACGAGGTTGTCGTGCCGGGAGGCGACGCCGACGAGTCCGATGCGACTGTCGGGACCGTCGGCGGACTCGACTCTGTCGACGACGTTGCCCGTCATGGGGTACTCGCCCCAGCGGACGTCCGCGACGACCGAGAGGTCGCGGGCGTACTGGAGGTGGTTGCTGATGCCGAAGAACAGCGTCGGCTCCTCGGCCGGGTCTGCGAACCACACCAGGTAGGACAGTCCGTGGCCTCGGTAGTTGCTCAGGTAGTGAACGTTGTGGTGGCCGCGCACCGAGTCGCCGTGGACGAGTAACGCGTCCAGGTCGTGGTCGTCCATCAACTGGCGCACCCGTTCGTGCCGTCGGTCGTACTCCGCCGGAGGGAAAGATTCATAACGGTCTTCCATGGCTTACCGAGAGGTTCGTTTCGACCGCGAGGGCTTAATTGTTCTACCGGCTCGAGGTCGATCGCTGTCGAGCGAAGAGTGGCGCTGGCAGGGGTCCGGTAGCTACCATTATGGAGACGGGCGTGGATTGATAGGTCATGACCCCCCACGAGCGCGAGCCTGCCGAGGCGGGTTCTGTATTGCCACACTGGCACTCACCAGGGAGCGAACCCCTGACCATCGAGCGCGGGTCCGGGTCGAGAGTGTACGACGCGGACGGGACCGAGTACCTCGACTTCCTCTCGCAGTTGTACTGCGTCAACGCGGGCCACGGAAACGAGGCCATCAACGGCGCGATACGCGACCAACTCGAACGTATCGCGTACGTCTCCTCCGCCAAGCACAACGACGTTCGGAGCGAACTCGCGACCCGAATCGCCGACGTTGCGCCGCTGTCTGGTGCTCAGACGTTCTTCGCCATCTCGGGGAGCGAGGCGAACGAGGCGGCGATGCAGATGGCGAGAGCGTACACGGACTCGCCGACCGTTCTCACGAGGTGGCGGTCCTACCACGGGGGGAGCTACGGCACCGCGAGCGTGGCCGGGGACGTCGAGACGCGGACGAACGTCGAACGGTACGCCTCGACCACGGGGAGCGCGCGCTTTCTCCCGCCGTTGCCCCAGTGTTTCGACGCCGACGGGCCCGAGGAGTTGGCCGAGCAAGCCGCGAATCACCTCGAGTTCGTCATTCGCAACGAGGGCGCAGACGCTATCGCCGCGATTCTCACCGAACCGATAGGCGGGACGAGCGGCGCGTACCCGGCACCGCCGGGGTACTTTACCCGCGTTCGCGAACTGTGCGACGAGTACGACATCCTCCTGATATCCGACGAAGTCATCACCGGCTTCGGTCGCTGCGGCGAGTGGTTCGGTATCGAAACCGAGGGGGTCGAACCCGACCTGCTGACCTTCGCGAAGGGGATAACCAGTGCCTACGTCCCGCTGGCGGGGGTCGTCGCGTCCGGCGACGTCGCCGACCACTTCCGGCAGCGGGGTATCCCGGTCGGCCAGACGTTCGCCGGTCACCCGATCGCCTGCGCCGCCGGCGTCGCCGCGCTCGACGAGTACGAGAACGGACTGATAGACAACGTCAGGGCGCTCGCGCCGACGTTCGAGGAGGCGCTGGGAGAGCTCGGGGAGCGCCACGCCGCCGTCGGCGACGTCCGAGGCCGCGGGTTCCACTGGAGCGTCGAGTTCCGCGACCCCGACACCGACGAACCGTTCGTCGACCCCTGGGTCGACGACGGTGACAACCCCGTCGAGGACGTTCGGGCGGCCGCACGCGACCGCGGCGTGCTGTTCGGGAGCGGACGCCCCGACGTCCAGTGCCTGCTCTCGCCGCCGCTCTGTACCGACGAGGACGACGTCCGGTACGCGGTCGACGTGCTCGACGCGTCGATCACAGCGGCGTTCGACTGAGGTCCTCGCGCCGACTCGACCGAGCGCGCGCGACCCTCACTCGACCGGGAGGTCGAGTTCGACGCCGTGGTCTCGACCGAACGCCACCAGCGACTCGCAGATTCGCGCCGGAATCGGCACGCCCCGTTCGGTTCGGTCGAGGAGGGTTCGGTGTTCCGATTCGCCGGGGAGGAGCGTCTCGTCACCTTTCGCACCATCGCCCACCGAGACGTGTTCGGAGTACTCGGTGTCGCGGAGGTACGCGGCGAGCGTCGCGACGCGGTCGACGAGGGCCTCCCGCGTCGTGAACTGCAGCGGGTCGACGGCGACGAAGGCGGCGACGTTGTTGAACCACGCGACGTCCTCGCGCTGGCCGGCCACGAGACCGTCGCTGAGTATCGACGAGAACAGCGCGGTCATCACCGAGAGTCCGAACCCCTTGTATCCCGACACGGTCCCACCGAGTGGAAGTATCGCCGCGTCGCGCTGGCCCAGTTGGAGTTGGTCGGGGTCACGGACGGAGTCACCATCGTCGGTGACCGCCCAGCCCTCGGGCAGCGGGTCACCGCTCAACTGCCGGTTTCGAATCTTGCCGTTGGCGACCTGACTGGTCGCCATGTCGAGGACGATCGGAAAGTCGAGTGCGCCGAAGGTCGGCACGCCGAAGCAGACGGGGTTGGTGCTGAGCCGGCCGTGGGCACTGCCCGCGGGGGCGACGACCGGACTCATCCCCTGCGAACTCACGAAGGCCATGAACAGCAACCCGCGGTCGGTGGCTCGTTCGGCCCACTCGCCGATTCGGCCGAGGTGTGTCGCGTCTCGAACGCCGACCACCGAGACACCGTTCTCGTCGGCGTTCGTCGTGAGCACGTCGACCGCATCGCGACCGACCAGTTGACCGAACGCCAGTTGGCCGTCCACGATGGCCGTCAACCCGTTGTCGCGCTCGACGCTCGGCGTCGCCCCCGGGTCGATTACACCCTCCTCGACCATCTGCACGTACTGCGGAATTCGAGAGACGCCGTGAGAGTCGTGTCCGCGACGGTTCGCTTCGATCAGCGACGTCGCGACGGCCTCGACGTCTTCGCCGGCGAGGGGGAGTACTCCAAGAAGTGAGCGAGCAACGTCGTCGAGCGTGTCGAGTGGAACGCGAGTCATACCACGAACATGAGCAAACGGGTATTAAAATTGCGTCCCGACGGCCACCCGGTAGAGACGGTCACCGGACGCCGCGAGAGTCGCCGTCGCACCCGGTTCGAGACGGGGTACTCGCGGCGTCGACGAGGTCGGTGACGGCACCGAGAACGTCGTTCGGGGGGACGACCGTGCCCCGTTCGCGGAGACGCTCGTAGACGGCGCGCGCGTCAGGTCCGGCGAAGTTACGTTCGTCGAATGGCCGTTGTTCGACGATCACCACCGAGTCGCTCGACTTTGCGACTTCGAGATTTGCGAGGTTGCCGGTCCCGACCTCCACGTCGGCGACCACGGTCACGTCGGCAGCGGCGACTCGTCGCTCGACCTCGCGTCTCGCGGTGTCGTCGACCGGAGCGAACGGGGCGACTGACACGGCGTCGAGGCCGAGGAGACGGGCCGTTTCGAGGTCGGCGTCCCCCTGGTTCATCGCACCGACCGACACGTCGTAGCCCGCGACCGAGAGTACGTACAGGATTCGAGCCGCGTTACCCCCGCCGCCGACGACGTGGACGCGCCCCGCCGCCGACTTCCGGGAGACCTCCGGGAGCGCGGTGACGTACACCGAACCGGTGACGGGATGCCGGGAGACGACCGCCCGCGTGCCGAACGCGCGCTCCAGATTCGCCTCGGTGAGGACGGTTGCGGGAGTGCCGCTGGCGAGCAGTCGTCCGTCGCCCAACAGGAGGAGTTCGTCGCAGTAGTGTGCGGCTAGATTCAGGTCGTGAATGGCCGCGAGCACCGTTTTGTCCTCGCCGAGGAGTTCCCGGACGAGTTCGAACGTTCGGATCTGGTGATTGATATCGAGACTGGCCGTCGGTTCGTCGAGCAGGAGCAGGGGCGTGTCCTGTGCGAGGGCCCGCGCGAGGAGAACCCGTTGCCGTTCGCCACCGCTTATCTCGCTAATCGGGCGGGTGGCAAAGCGCGCGACGCGGGTCTGTTCCATCGCGCGTTCGACCGCCTCGTCGTCGGCGCGAGTGCGCCGGCCCAGACGCGAGAGATAGGGCGTCCGGCCCATGCTGACGATTTCTCGGACCTCGAAGTCGAAGGTCAGCGACGTGTCCTGCGGGACGACGGCCACCTTGCGACTGACCGCGCGCGAAGAGCGGGCGTGGACATCCTCTCCCTCGATACGTACCCTCCCCGTTCGCGGAGTGAGTGCGGCGGTGAGCGTCCGCAACAGGGTGGTCTTGCCCGCGCCGTTGGGGCCGACGACCCCGACGAACTGCCCTCGCTCGACGGTTGCGCTGACCTCCCGGACGGCGTCGACGTCACCGAGCCGCACGGACACGGCGTCGATGTCGATCGCCGGGTCGGACGAGCGCGACCGGTCGGAACCGCGTGGGTGCGAATCAACCCCGCTCGGCCGGTGACCAAGTAGATTCCCGAGGAGACCTCTCACAGCGCGTGCACCTCCCGTCGGCGGAGCAGATACAGAAAGAAGGGCGCACCAAGCGCCGCCGTGACGATGCCGACCGGCAGTTCGGCCGGGCCCGAGCGGGCGACGGTGTCGGTCGCGACCAGAAAGACGGCACCCGCGAGCGCACTCGTCGGGAGCAGAATCCGATGGTCGGGACCGACCAACAACCGCATCACGTGCGGGACGATGAGGCCGACGAAGCCAATCACCCCCGCGACGGCCACCGCCGTCGCCGTGACGACTGTCGAGACGGCCAGGAGGACGCGTTTCGTGCGCTCGACTTCGATACCGAGGTTGTGTGCGTCCTCTTCGCCGAGGAGGAGGACGTTGAGCTCCCGACTGTAGACTAACAGGACGAACACGAGCGGCGGGAGGATGAGTACCGAACGCTGAACGTCCGGCCACGACGCGCTCGCGAGGTGGCCCATCAGCCAGAAGATGGCCTGTTCGAGGCTCCGTCCGCTCTGTAGCAGGAGGTACGAGATGGCGGCACCGAGGAACGTCTGAACGGCGACACCGGCCAGGAGCAGTGTCGCCACGGGCGTACGGTCGCCATCGGTCGCGATGAGATACACCGCGAACGCGGTGAGGAGCCCGCCGACGAATGCGGCCGTCTGGAGTTCGAAGCCGAACGGGAGTGTGAACGGCAGAGTGATTGCGGCGACGGCTCCGAGGGCGGCCCCCGACGAGACGCCGATGATAGACGGGTCGGCCATCGGGTTCCGGAAGAAGCCCTGCATCACCGCGCCGGCCAACGCGAGAGCCAACCCAACGACCGCGCCAAGCGCGATTCGGGGGAGTCGGATCGTCATCACGATGGTCGAACTCGCGTTCGAGACGTCGAACGAGAAGGGGGACGCGAACCCGACACGGACGGGAATTGACGAAAGTAACCGCGGAGAGGGACTCTCGAGGCCGAACGTCACCGACGTGGGGAGTGCAATCGCGTTGAGCAACACTTTTGCGACGACGACCGGTTCGATTTTGACCGGGCCGATGCCGGCGCTAACGAGAACCGTCACGAGGAGGAGAGCCGCCAACCCCACAGACCAGAGTACAGTACGCACGGCGAGTCGCATCTCTTTGCAAGTGAGTTTGCATTAGGCAAATATTTATTGGATTGGCCAGTGGTGGAACACAATGCGTCCACAGATTGCGCTGCTGACAGCGATACTGATTTTCGCGTCGGTCGTCGGACCGGTGAGCGCGGCCGAGAGCGACACCGCGCCGAGCGAAGTCACCATCCAGTGTGAATTTCCGTTCACTGCGACGGACGCGACCGGGACCGAGGTCACCGTCGAGAGCGAACCCCAGCGGATCGTGACACTCAGTCCGAGCGCCGCACAAACGGTGTGGGAAATCGGCGGCGAGGACAAGGTGGTCGGCCTCACGCAGTACGCGGCGTACCTGGACGGGGCCGAGACGAGAACGAACGTCTCGGGGGCGGGACAGTCCTTCGTCAACGTCGAACGGGTCGTCAGCCTCGACCCCGACATCGTACTCGCACCGAGTACTATTCCCGAAGAGACCGTCGAGAAACTCCGAGAGACGGGCCTCACCGTCTACCGGTTCCAGTCGCAGAGCTCCATCGATGACATCGAACGGAAGACGCTCCTGACGGGCCAGTTGACCGGCGAATGCGAGGGGGCGACCGAGACCGCCGAGTGGATGCAGGCGGAGTTAGAGACCGTCCAGCGCGTGACCGAGAACGTGGAGCGGCCACGCGTCCTCTACGTCTTCTTCGGCTACACCGCGGGTTCGGACACGTTCGCCGACGCAGTTATCGAACTCGCGGGCGGGGACAACGTCGCGGCCGACGCGGGGATATCGGGATACGAGCAGATCAGTCAGGAAGTCGTCGTCGAGTCGAACCCGGAGTGGATAGTCGTCAACGACGGCGCGACGCAGATCCCGGAGACGCGGGCGTACCAGAACACGCACGCGGTCCAACACGACCAGACGGTCGTCTTGCGGGAACCGTACATCAGCCAACCGGCACCCCGCATCGTCCGCTCGGTGGTGAAACTCACGAAGGCGCTGCATCCAGAGGCGTACCGGGAAGCCACCAGTACGTCGACGGCGGCGACGACCGAGACGCCGGCCGAGCCGACCGACGTGGGTGAGACGACCAGCACGGCAGAGGCGGCCAATTCAACCGATGAGACTGACGCGAGCCAGACACCCGCTGGAGCAACGACCGAGACGACGGCACCGGGATTCGGCGCACTCGTCGCGCTCGTCTCGCTGACGATGGTCGCGTTGCTGGCACGTCGCCGGTGAGCTTCAACAGGACACACAGACGATGGAGACCCACACCGCGATAGACGCCACCTCGTTCGACCTCTTCGGAACGCTGGTGGACGTGCCGTCCCCGCCGGACCCGTCCGAAGCCGTGGCGAGTGAACTCCGAGCACGGGGAATCGCGGTCCCCGACGACTGGAGCGTCGCCTACGCCCGACCGCACATCGATGCACCGACCGGTGCGGAGGTCCCGCTCCCGTCCCACGTCCGGGCCGCGCTGGCGAGTCGCGGCGTCGCAGTCCGGGACGGAGACGGAGGGGTCGACGCAGCCGAGGAGCGTGTCGACGCAGCCCAGAGGCGGTTCGACGCAGTCGAGGGGCGAGTCGACGCGATTGCCGAGGCGGTAATCGCCGCCTTCGACCACTCCGTAGAGACGCGGGAGGGCGCGGTCGACGCGGTCGAGGCGGCTCGTGAACTCGGGCCTGTCGGTCTCCTCTCGAACTGTAGCGTCCCCGGGTTGGTTCGCCGCGCGCTCGCCCGCTCAGCGCTCGACCCTGACGCGTTCGACGCCGTGGTGACGAGCGTCGGGTGCGGGTGGCGAAAGCCCCACCGCCGAGCGTTCGCCGCCGTCGCCGACGAACTGGACGTCCCGCTGTCCGGGGTTGTCCACGTCGGCGACGACCCCCTGACCGACGGGGGTGCCGCAGACGTCTGCGCGGCGGCACTCCTCGTCGACGACGTGCCGCTCGCCGAACTGCCGTCCTACGTGGAGGCCCGCTGATGCCCCCGGTAGCGACGGCGGCCCTCGGGCTCGCGTTCGGCCTCGAATTGCTGTTCGCAGAACCTCCCGAACGGATTCACCCCGTCGCGCTCTTCGGGCGTCTCGTCGGGTCGGCCGACCGGGCGTGGAGTCACCCTCGAACCGTCGGTACCGCCGTCGCACTCGGATACCCGGCCCTCGCCGCCGGGGTCGCTGGCGGCCTCACCGCGCTCGGGGGGCGGCACGGCCCCGTCGTCGGCGTCGTAATCGCGGGGGCGGCCCTGTTCAGCACCGTCAGCCTGCGGATGCTAGTGACCGTCGCACGAGACGTAATCGACCTGACGGTTTCGGACGTCGACCACGCCCGAACCGAGGTGAGCGCCCTCGTCGGACGAGACGCCACCACCCTCTCGCCGGCCGAGATACGAAGCGGGGTCGTCGAGAGCGCCTCGGAGAACCTCGCCGACGGATTCGTCGCGCCGCTCTCGGCGTTCGTCCTCGGCGCGCAGGTCTCGCTCGCCGTCGCCGTGGGTTGTGCCGTGTGGGTGAAGGCCGTGAACACGCTCGATTCGATGCTCGGCTACCGGTCGAAACCCGCCGGGTGGGCGAGCGCCCGCCTCGACGACATCGTGATGTGGATTCCGGCGCGGCTCAGCGCCGTGCTGATTGCAGGTGCCTCGCTGGACCCCCTGACGCTGGTTCGCGCTCGCGCGTGGGTCAGCGAACCGCCGTCACCAAACTCGGGGTGGCCGATGGGCGCGCTCGCAGCCGCCCTGGACGTTCGGTTGAGAAAACCGCGAGTGTACACACTGAACCCCGCAGGTCGATTACCGACGGTGGAGCAGGCCTACCGAGGTGTCCGTATCGTCGGCGTCGCGGGCGTCCTCGCCGCCGTGAGTGCAGGGGTGCTATCGTGGTACTGACCGCCTTCCGCGGTGCGCTCGGCTTCCTCTCTCGGCTACCGGTCGGACGGGACGAAACCGCGTGGGAGGCCTTCCTGGCCGCGCCCGTCACCCTCCCGCTGGTCGGCTACGTCGTCGGCGCGGTGGTCGCGCTCCCACTCGGACTACGGCTACCAGCGCCCACGGCCGCCGTCCTGTTCGTCGTGTGGTTGTATCTGGTGACCGGAATCAACCACGCCGACGGACTGGGCGACGTCGGTGATGCGCTCGTCGTCCACGGAGACGCCGTCGAACGGCGGGCCGTGATGAAGGATACGACGGTCGGCGTGGGTGCGGCGCTGGCGGTCGGGCTGGGTGTCCTCGGACTCGCGGCGGCGGCGTTCGCGCTGGCGTCGGCACCGCTCACGGCGCTCCTGCTCGTCGTCGCGGCAGAGGTGGGAGCGAAACTCGGAATGGCGACGATAGCGTGCCTCGGAACCGCCAGCCACGATGGACTGGGCTCGGAACTGACGGGAAACCTGCGCCCTCGTTCGCTGGTCGGGCCCGCCGTCGTGGCCCTGCCCGCCGCCGCGTTGACCTGGCCGCATCCCGCCGCGGCCATCGGGCTCGGTGCGGCGGTGCTGACGGCCGGTGGCGTCCTGGCGTGGGCACGCTGGCGACTCGGCGGCGTCAGCGGGGACGTGCTGGGTGCGGGGAACGAAATCGCTCGCGTCGTCGCGCTGCACGCGGGGGTGGTCGCATGGATACGATTGTGACAGCGCAGATGGAGGTGATTGCATGGATACGATTGTGACAGCGCAGATGGAGGTGATTGCATGGACGCGATTGTGATGTGCGGCGGTCGCGGCACGCGACTCGAAACCCCGGTCGAGAAACCGCTGTTCGAAATCGGCGACCGACCGATGGTCCAGCGCGTCCTCGCGGCGCTCGAAGACAGCGGGGTCGACGAGGTATCCGCGGTCGTCTCACCGCACGTCCCCCAGACGCGAGCGTACCTCGACGAGCGAGGGACGCCACAAATCGAGACGGCCGGGGCGGGCTACGTCGAGGACCTCGACCACGCACTGGCGGTCGTCGACCGGCCCGTACTCACCGTCGCGGCCGACCTCCCGCTCCTCGGGAGTGACGCCATCGACCGCGTCCTCGACGCTCACGGAGAAAAGTCGACGACGGTGTGCGTCCCCGCGGCGCTGAAACGGTTGCTCGGATTGAGCGTGGGGACCAGTTTCGAGCGGGGCGGTCGTGAACTCGCTCCAACCGGTCTCAACGTCGTGTCGCACGGTCGAACCGACACGGTGTGCGTGAGCTACGACGCCCGGGTCGCCGTCAACGTGAATCGGCAGACTGACGCGCGAATCGCGGAGGCGTTGCGATGAGGGTCGTGCTGGTCGCCGGAACGACGCACACGGCAACAATCGAGGGTATCAGCGCCGCCGGAGCGGACCCCGAATCGATGTTGCAGACGCCCGCCGCCGACCTCGAAATCGTCGAGTACGGTCGACCGGTGTTCGCTCCCGTGACGCCGATTAGTCCCGCCGGCTGTCCGACCCCCGCGGTCATCACCCGTGCGGTTCGTGAGCTGGTTGGCTTCGACGTACTCGCCCTCGACGCGGGACTCGAAACGCCCAGTGCGGCACCGACCGTCTCCGTCGGAGCGCGGCCGGGTTCGGACATTCGGAGCCCCGTTCCGGTGTCGACCGCCAGCGACGTCTTCGACGCGGGCCGCGAACTCGGACGGGCGCTTCCCGACCCACGGATCGTCGTCGGCGAGAGCATCCCCGGGGGGACGACGACGGCCCTCGGGGTGCTCACCGCCCTGGGAGAACCGTTCAGCGTCTCGTCGTCGCTTCCAGAGAATCCGCTCGCGCTCAAGCGCGAGGTGGTGTCGACGGCGCTCGAAGCGAGCGGTCTCGATGGGGGCGACGCCGCGGGCGACCCCCGACTGGCGATGCGGACGATGGGCGACCCGGTACTCGCCGCCGCGACGGGGCTGGCTATCGGCGCAGTCGAAACTGACACCGCCGTGACGCTCGCTGGCGGAACCCAGATGGTCGCCGTCGCCGCCCTGATTCGGCACTCCGGCGTGGACGAACCGCTCGAACTCGCGTCGACCTCGTTCGTCGCGAACGACGACACCGCGGACCTCCGGGCGGCCGCTCGGACACTCGACGTGGATTTGACGAGCATCGACCCCGATTTCGACCGCAGCGACCACGTCGCCTTCGAACGATACCGCCGAGGAGAGGGAAAAGAAGGAGTCGCCATGGGTGGCGCGCTCGCAGTAGCGCGGGAGGCAGCGGTTCCGGCGTGTGCGGTTCGAGAACAGATTGTCCGCTGCTACGAGACGGTGGTGACCGACCGTGGACCCTGAGGCGGTCCGCGCCACCGACCGGGTGCCGCACGGCAGTAGCGACGACTCGTCGCTGCTCGACTTCAGCGCGAACACGAACCCGACGATTCCCGAGGGAGTAACGTCGGTCTTCGAGCGATCACTCGACGCCTCGCGGACGTACCCGCCGGAGCCACCGAGAGCCTACTGCGAGGCGGCCGCGGACTACGTTGGCTGTGACGAGGAGAACGTGATTCCCACGCCCGGTGGAATGGCCGCGCTCCGACTGGCCATCGAACTGGCGGTCGAACCCGGCGATTCCGTCCTCGTCCCGAAACCGAGTTTCGGAGAGTACCACCGCGAAGTTCGTCTTCAGGGTTGTGAGTCTGTCTTCGTTCCCCACGACGAGATACTGGCCGCCGACCCCACCGAGCACGCGCTGGCCATCGTCTGCAATCCGAACAATCCGACCGGCGACTGCTACGACGAAGACGCGCTCGCGTCGTTCGTCGCCCAGTGTCGCGAGACGGATACCACGCTGCTCGTCGACGAGGCGTTTCTCGACTTCACCGACCGGCCCTCACTGGCCGGGACCGACGGCGTCATCGTCGCCAGGTCGCTGACGAAGCTGTTCGGCCTCCCCGGCCTTCGAATCGGCTTCGCCGTCGCCGCGGGCACACAGCGTGAGGCACTCGCCGCCGCCCGCCCGCCGTGGAACGTGGGTACCCCGGCGCTGGAGGTCGGCACCTACTGCCTCCGACAGATCGACTTCGTCAGAGACACGCGAGAACGCGTCCGAACCGAGCGCGAGCGAATGCGAGAGCGACTCGCACAGCGGTTCGGCGTCTTCCCCTCCGAGGCCCCGTTTCTCCTCCTCGACGTCGGCGACCGAGACGTCTGCGAGGTGCTGCGAATGGCGCGCAACCGAGGAATCGAACTCCGAGATGCGACGACGTTTCGGGGACTCGACTCGCACGTGCGGGTCGCGGTTCGCCTTCCGGAAGAAAACGACCGACTCGTGGAGGTCCTCACCGATGTTTGAGACGACGACCCGAGAAGAAGTCCTGCGGGTCCGACGCGAGGGGCTTCGCTGGCTCTCGACCGGTTGGAGCGGCGGGTTCTCGGACGCTTCCGCCGCCTACTGCGTCTTCGTCCCCGAGGGCTGGGATTGTGAGGACCTACACGCGTACGTCGCGGGCCGGCGTCGAGACGCGGGATTCGACGCCGAGGGGCCGACGTTGCTCACGGCGGTCCACGCCGAACACGTTCGAGGAGCGCGCCTCGGTTCGGTGGAAGTGTACGCCACCGCGGGAGTGTCGAACCCCGCCGCGCTCCCGATGGACCCGTCGCAGTCGAGCGGCGGGTCGCAATTGGAAGACGGGTACGGCCGCGTCGGAACGGTCAACCTCGTCGTCGGGACGCGTCGCTCGCTCGGCGACGCCGCGCTCGCCAACCTGCTCACGGTCGCCTCGGAGGCGAAGGCCGCGACCCTGCTGTCGAAGACGGGGGTCCCCGGGACCACGACCGACGCCGTCGTCGTCGCCTGCGACACCGAGGGCGAACCTGCCGAGTTCACGGGGAGCGCGACGAGGGTCGGGTCGGCGACTCGCGCCTGTGTTCGAGACGCGGTACAGGCGAGTCTGCGAGCGCGGTACCCGGACGGCGACGTTCCCGTCGACGACGCGGAGTACGGCGTCTCGACCGACCAGCGCGCGGAGGTGTTTCGGGCGTGAGCACGACAGGGAGGTATCCCAGCATACTCGAACTGGTCAGGGGTGAGAGAGGACTGCCACGTAGAGACGGCGAACCGAGGCCACGTTCGGACCCGAAGACCCGATTCGACGCTCCCGAACGGACTGGGTCACCCGTCCGGAGCGTCGGCGGCGGAATCGACGCGAGGAAGGGGCGTCTATGAAGGGAATCGTCATCGCGGGGACCGCATCGGGCGTCGGGAAGACCATCGCCAGCCTCGCCGTGATTCGCGCCCTCGAAAACGGGGGCGAGGCCGTCTCCCCCGCGAAGGCCGGGCCGGACTTCGTCGACCCGAGCCACCACGCGGCAATCGCCGGTCGACCCTCGCGAACGCTGGACACGTGGCTCGAAGGCGAGACCGGCGTCCAGCGGAATTACCACCGCGGTGACGGGAGCATCTGCGTCGTCGAGGGCGTCATGGGATTGTACGACGGCGACCATTCGAGCACGGCACAGGTCGCCGAAGCGCTCGACCTGCCAGTGGTGCTCGTCGTCGACGCCAGCGCCGGGATGGAGAGCGTCGCCGCCGCGGCTCTCGGCTTCCGCGAGTACGCGATGCACGCAGGACGAGCTGTCGACGTGGTCGGAATCATCGCCCAGCGTGCCCACGGTGGTCGCCACGAACGGGGTATTCGGAACGCGCTGCCGAAGGGCCTGACGTACTTCGGACGCGTCCCTCCCCGACAAGGACTGAAGATTCCAGACCGTCACCTGGGACTGCACATGGGAACGGAGAGGCCACTCGAAACAGCGGAACTGGATCGAGCTGCCGAGCACCTGCTCGTCGAGCGCCTCATCGACGCGGCGAGGGAACCACCGCACCCGGAAGACCCGTCGTGTTCGGGACAACAAAACTCGAAGCCGTCGCCCAACAAACGGCCGTCGACCGACAGACGGGTTGCCGTCGCCCGCGACGAGGCGTTCCAGTTCGTCTACCCGGCGGTGCTGGAGCGTCTCCGTGAGCGCGCGGAGGTGGTCACGTTCGCGCCGACCGCTGGCGACGACCTTCCAGCGTGCGACGGCGTCTACCTCCCCGGTGGGTATCCAGAACTGCACGCCGAACGACTGGCCGACAGTCCAGCACTGGAGACGCTTTGGGACCGGGCGAGCGAGGGACTGCCCGTCCTCGGAGAGTGCGGCGGGATGACGGTGCTCGCAGCATCGATAACCACGGCCGAGGACGAGACGCACGAGATGGCTGGTATCCTCCCGGCAACGGTTCGGATGCACGACCGGTATCAGGCGCTCGACCACGTCGAACTCCGCGCCAAGGCGGGGACGCTCACGGCGAGCGCGGGAGCGACCCTGCGAGGCCACGAGTTCCACTACTCCAGTGCGACGGTCAGTCCGGACGCCCGGTTCGCGTTCGACGTGACGCGCGGGACGGGTATCGACGGCGAACACGACGGCCTAGTCGAGTACTCGACACTCGGCACCTACGCTCACGTACACGCCGACAGCGGCGCGTTCGACGCGTTCATCGACTCACTCTAACCATGCCAGACGAAACAGACGCGACCGAGACGGACAGAAACGAAACGACCGCGGCAGAGACGACCGAGACCGACGAGACAGACGCGACTGAAACTGACAGACGGTCGGTGCTGAAACACACCCCCGGAAGGGGTCGCACGCCCGCGCCCCGCGCAGTCGACCCGAGCGCCCCCGAGGAGTTCGGACTCGTGCAGGTGTGGTGGGGCGACGGCAAGGGAAAGACCACCGCGGCAATGGGGATGGGCTTTCGGGCCGCGGGACACGGTTACCGCGTCCACATGCTGCAGTTCATGAAGGGCGGGGCGTCGAGCGTCGAAGACGTGCGTGGCGAGTACAACGCAATCGAAGCGTTCCCCGGCTTCACCTACGAAAATCTGGGCGATTACGGCTGGCACGGCCTCCCGGATGGCACCCACGACGACGACCACGCCGCAAAGGCGCGGGCGGGCTTCGAACGGGCCCGCGAACTCGTCGCCGCCGCCGCCGACGCCACCGGGCCGATTCCGTTCGACGCGCCCCCGGAGGACGGATGCCACCTCCTCGTCCTCGACGAGATCCTCTACGCGGCCAACCGCGACCTCGTCGACCCCGCCGACCTCGTCGACCTCGTCGAGTCGAAGCCCGAACACCTCGAACTCGTCCTCACGGGCGGTCACGAGCGACCGGCGTACGTGTACGAACACGCGGATCTCGTCAGTCGCGTGACCGCCGAGAGGCACCCGTTCGAGGAGGGCCAACGCGCTCGGAAAGGCACCGAGTACTGATGTCGAAGGCGCTCCTCGTCGCCGGAACCGCGAGTCACGTGGGCAAAAGCACCGTCGCCACAGGTCTCTGTCGACTGCTCGCCCGGCGGGGCGTCTCGGTCGCGCCGTTCAAGGCCCAAAACATGAGCAACAACGCCCGCGTGGTGCTGACACCGCAAGGGGAGTGGGGCGAAATCGGCGTCTCGCAGTACGCCCAGTCCGAGGCGGCTCGGCTCACGCCGACGACCGACGTGAATCCGGTCCTCCTGAAACCCCGGGGCGACGGGCAGAGTCAACTGGTCATCGACGGGACCGCCGCCGGCAACGTCTCGGTGGGGGCGTACTACGAGTCTCACTGGGAGCGAGCGCGGCGGGCCGCCGTCGAGGCCTACGAGCGACTGGCGGCCGCCCACGACGTCGTCGTCGCCGAGGGGGCCGGAAGCATCGCGGAGATAAACCTCAGCGACCGCGACCTCGCGAACGTCGAAGCCGCCGAGTTCACCGACGCCGCCATCGTGGTACTCGTCGATATCGAACGGGGAGGCGCGTTCGCCAGCCTCTACGGGACGCTCGAACTCATGCCCGACCACCTCCGCGGGCGGGTCGCGGGCGCGATTATCACCAAGTTCCGAGGAGACGCCTCGTTACTGGACCGCGGCATCGACGAGATCGAGGCCCGCACCGGAGTGCCGATTCTCGGCGTCGTCCCGTACGACGACCCGGGACTTCCCGCCGAGGACAGCGTCTCGCTTCGACCGGATGGCGACCTCGCGGTGCTCGGTGACGACGACGGCGTCGACGACGAGAACGCGGTCACCGTGGCGGTCCCCCGGTTGCCGCGTCTCTCGAACGCGACGGACCTCGAACCGCTGGCCCGCGAACCCGGTGTCCGCGTCGCGTACCGGCCGCTCGACGGGAGACTCGACGACGCCGACGCGGTCGTCCTGCCCGGTTCGAAGAACACCGTTGACGATCTGCTCGCGCTCGCAGACGCCGGATTCGGCGACCGGTTACGGGCGTTCGGCGGGCCGATTGTCGGGGTGTGCGGCGGCTACCAGATGCTCGGCCGGCGACTCACGAACGCCGGTGTCGAGAGCACGCGGGACGTCGGTTCCGTCGACGGCCTCGGATTGCTCCCCGTCGAGACCCGGTATTCGACCGACAAGCGGGTCGAGCGGGTGACGCGACGAGTCGACGGCGACGGGGTGTTGGCCGGCGCGTCGGGACCGGTGTCGGGGTACGTGATTCACATGGGTCGGTCGACTGCTACCGAGTCGGTCGCCCGCCCGCTCGGCGAGGAGAGTGCGGCGACCGGACGCGTGCTCGGGACCTACCTCCACGGACTCTTCGAGAACGAAAACGTGAGAGACGCCTTCGTCGACGCCGTGTTCCGTCACGCGGGGACCTCACGACCAGAGAAACGGTCGAGCGAGGGCTCGCCGTACGACCGCGCGGCGGACCTCGTCGAAGCGCACGTGGACCTCGACGCGCTGGGACTGCCAACCTGAACCACGCCAGCGACGAGGGACCGCCGACGTGGACGACGCCGGTGACGAGGGGTCGTCGACGTGCAGGGACGACGTGTCGGGCGAGGTACCCTGGCCAGGTGGGTTTAATGTCTCGTGTTTGGTACCGGGACGCATGGAAATTCGTGAGGCACTCGTAGCGACGCTCGCCGAGGCGGGGGTCGACACCGTGTTCGGTATCCCCGGCGGAATCACGCTCCCGCTGAACCACGCCATCGACGAGCGCGAGGACGTCCGGTTCGTCATGGCACACCACGAGACGGCGGTCACCCACCAGGCGTGGGGGTACGCCGAATCGAGCGGGAGAATGGCGGCGACGCTGGTCGTTCCCGGACCGGGGGACATGAACGCACTGAACGGGCTACAGAACGCGCTGAACGACTGCAACCCACTGGTGCACATCTCGGTCGAGGGCGCGCCCGAAACGCGCGGCGGGGACGGCATCCACGAAGCGCCGCCGACCGTCTACGACGACGTGGTGAAAGAGAACATCACCGTCCAGACCCCGGCGAGCGCGGTCCCCGAACTGCGACGCGCCATCGCCGTCGCCCAGACGCCGCCGAAAGGACCGGTTCGACTCGGCATCCCGACGACCTTCCTCGAACGAGACGCCCGGACGGTGGGCGGCTCCGACTTCGCACGCGACCCGACGACGGAGATTCCGGACGGGGAGGTGCGAGATGCCGCCGCACTCCTCGCCGGGGCGACGGCCCCGATACTGATAGCCGGCGGGGGGGTGCGTGCCGCGAACGCGACCGCAGAACTCGAAGCAGTCGCTGAACAACTGGACGCGCCCGTCGTGACCACGCGGAAGGGAAAGGGAACCTTTCCGGAGGACCACGACCTGTTCGCCGGCGTGTTGACCGTTGCCGGAAGCCGAGCGCTCGCCGAGACCATCGCATCGTCGGATGCGGCCCTCGGGGTCGGCACCGACCTGGACGCGTTCACCACCCAGGGATGGGCCTACGAGGTGCCCGAACGACTCGTCCACGTGACGCTCCACAACGCCGACCTCGGCGTCGGCTACGAACCGGCAGTCGGTATCGTCGCGGACGCCAAACGCACGCTCGACGCCATCGGAACCGAACTGCGAACGCAGTCGATTCGCTCCGAAGGCGGCACCGAGCGGGCTCGCGCCGTCCGGGAAGCCGAGCGGGAGCGGGTGGCGGACCTGAGAGAGCGAGCCGAGCCGCCGCTCACGTCGCTGGCGGCACTGGACGCCCTCCGCCGCGCGGTGCCGAGGTCGGCCATCCTCTCCATCGACGCGAGCGGGTGCGGGCTCTGGGCCGACGCCTGCATCCCGGCGTACGACCCGACCCGGTACCTCAATCAGGGGTCGTGGGCGACGATGGGAACGGCCGTCCCCGCGGCTATCGGTGCGAAACTCGCCAATCCCGAGGACGCCGTCGTCGCACTCTGCGGTGACGGCGGGTTGCTGATGGCGATTCACGAGTTACACACCGCCGTGAGCGAGGGCATCCCCATCGTGACCGTCGTGTTCAACAACGACGACTTCGCCATCATCAGCGACCGAGCGACGCGCAGATACCAGATGGACCGATTCGACTGGCAGCAGTCGTCGATATCGTTCGCCACCGTCGCGGCGGGCATGGGGATGAACGCCGAACGGGCCGAGACACCGGGCGAAATCGAGTCGACGCTCGAAGCGGCGCTCGAAGCCGACGAACCGACACTGGTCGAGGTC
This sequence comes from Halobacteriota archaeon, assembly GCA_051747545.1. GTDB lineage: Archaea > Halobacteriota > Halobacteria > Halobacteriales > Haloferacaceae > JBNJGG01. The sequence continues at coordinate 29,157 of JBNJGG010000001.1, forward strand.
CCGACGGACCCGAACGAACCGCAGGTCGGCAACCGGTTCGTCACGTTCTGACGGGTCGACGCCGCGTACACCGTCGCACGAGGAAAGCGAGCGACCGGCGTCTTGCTCCTCGTGGCTGCCGCGCTCTCGGCGCGCGTCCGTGGACTCGGCGTCGCCGTCTCGGCGCTCGTGTGGCTGTATCGTCGACTGCGGGAGGTCGTCGCAGGCCTCCCGGTGCGGAACGGAGACGAGACCAGCCCAGGTCGAAAACGGGAGTACTCCCGCACCTGTTAGGAATCGTGTAGACACGGCTATACGGCGTGAGAGACTGTGTATCCCCCCATGGTCGTCATCGTCAGAGGGTCGGTCCCCGCGAACGAGTTCGCGTTACAACACGTCTCGAACGCGCTTCTAGAAACCGAATTCGACGTCGAACGCATCGTCGAGAGTGGGGACGACGCGATTATGCCGCTCGTGTGGTGCGGAACGGGGACACCGATTCACTGAGTAGTGCCATCGCAGACGACCCGACCGTGCGCGAGAGTACACTGCTCGCGGAGTTCGACGACGAGTTCCTCTACCGGATGGAGTGGGTCGCCCACGTCCGTCTGCTCTTGCAGATGCTAACGAACTCGAAGGCGACCGTTCTCGACGCCCGCGGACGAAACGACCGGTGGCACCTCCGGGTGTTATCCTGACCGAGAGTTGCTGTCGAGTACGCACGACTTCTGTGAGGATCACGGACTCGCGTTCGACATCGAGTCGATACGCGAACTCGACGGCGAACCCGCGGGGCGATACGGACTCACCAGTGACCAGTACGACGCGCTCGTGACGGCGTTCGAGCGCGGCTTTTTCCAGGTCCCGCGAGAGGTCACCCTCGAAGACCTCGCCGGTGAACTGGACATCTCTCACCAGGCGCTCTCGGAACGCCTTCGACGCGGGACCGACGCTCTGGTCGAAGACACGCTCGTCATCGGCTCGACGTGAGTCTCGCTACCGAGCCTCGCTACTCGGTCCCGGCGCGGGGCGGAGACGGGTCGCCGGCGTCGCATTCTGTGGGACCGTCTCCTGAACGACGTATCGCTGGCCCACCATCGGGTCGAGCAGGCTGTCGACCGGTGCGTAGTCGTCTCGCAACACTGGAGCGTCGTCGGCGGGGTCGATTCGGTGGTAGGTGGCAACCTCCGAGGAGAGGTCGATGCCGATGTCTCGTCGCGAATTTCGTTCCCGCAGCTGGGACTGCGTGACGAGCGAGTCGCTCTTGGTCGCGACCACCTCGATGTTCTGAATGACCCCGCCGCCGACGGTCGGAAAGCCGTAAACCCGCGGAAACACGCGCTGCATCGTCTTGTACTCGGCGTGGTAGAACTTCGAGGCGGGTCCGCTGGGAGCCGAAATCAGATTGGCGAAGAGGATACCGTCCTCGGACAGGCGGTCGCTGGCCAGCCCCATGAACTCGACCGTCGTCAGTTGGAACGGGACCTTGTCCTTCTTGTAGGCGTCGAGGACGATGAGGTCGTAGGTCTGATTCGTCTCCCGAAGGAACTGCCGACCGTCCCCGTTGTGGATGCGGAGTCGGTCGGACTCCTCGACGCCGAAGTACCGCTCGGCGGTGTCGATGACCTCGGGGTCGAGTTCGACGACGTCGACGGTGACGTCGTACTCGGAGACGAACCGTTTCGGGCCGGTGAACCCGCCGCCGCCGATGAACAGCACGCGGTCGACGTCCTCCTCGAAGAGCAGTGGAAGGTGGAAGTACCGGGTGTACTCGAAGACGTGCCGGTCGGGGTCGCGCAGGTCCATCGCGCTGTGTCGCTGTCCGTCGAGGTACAGCGTCCGCGTGTCGCCGACGTCTACCACCCGAAGGTCCTGATAGGCCGTCTGCGTCTCGTAGACGACGCGGCCTTCGACGGTGATGCCGGCGGCACCGCTTCCGACGGCGGCCAACAGCACGAGTGCGACGGCGACGCTCGCGGTCACGTCGCCCCGTTCGACGCCGGGATACGTGAGGACCGCCGCGACTGCGACCGCTGCGAGGCCGAAGACGCCTCCGATGTGGGCGACGCTCAGCGAGGGGATGAGGACGTAGGTCGTCGCGAACGCCCCGACGATGCTGCCGATGGTTCCGACGGCGTAGACGTGCCCGGAGGCCTCGCCGAGACCCTGTTTTTCCGAGAGTTCGGCCGCGTAGGGACTGATGAATCCGAGCAGGTAGGTCGGAGGACCGAAGAGGATGACGACGGCGGGGAGCGATGCAAATCGACTGGGGAGCGGAAACGCCACCGTCGAACGCACCAGCAGGTCGCCCGCGAAGACGAGTCCTGCGACGTAGAGCGCCGTGAACAGAAACAACCGCGCCATCCGTCGATTCGACGCCATCACCGAGGCCTGCTTGCCCCCGCGGTGGTAGCCGTAACTGAGCGCGGCCAGTGACACCCCGATGATGGTTCCCCAGGTGTAGATGCTGCTGCCGAACTGCGGGGCGACCATCCGACCGGCGAGGAGTTCCAGTCCGATACTGATGACCCCCGACAGGAAGACGGCCACCTCGGGTTTCGACGGCCGATGCTGGTCGAACGGTCGGGGACCTCCCATCGTAGTCGTCTATGGGAGCCAGCTACAAAAATTGCGTTCGTGGGGCCGACCGGTGACGGCGGCGACGAAAACTTACTCGTCGGGTTCGTAGCCGTCGTCGTACTGAGCCTCTTCGATGGAGTCGTCTATCGGGTCGCCGTAGATGAGGTGAGACGTGTCCTTGACGACGTAGAAGTAGCAGTCCTCGTCTTTGCCGGCCATCGAGTAGTGCTCGGTGTCCGGCGGGATGTAGGCCACCTGACCCTCCTGGACGGGGTACTCCTCGTTGTCTTCGATTTTGACGCGAAGCGTTCCCTGAACGACGTAGTTGAACTGCTCGTTGGGGTGCTTGTGGAGTCGAGAGCCCGAACCAGCGGACTTGTGCACCAGGCCGACCTGCATGCGCTCGCCCTCGATGACCGGGCCGTGAGCGGTCGAGTAGTGCGAACCGAGCGCGAAGGCGTTCTCGTCGTCGTGAATGTCGAAGAAGTAGTTCCCGTTTCCGGCCTTCATCGCGCCCTCGGTCTGCGTCTCCTCCTCGAGTGCAGCCTCGTTGTCTGTCTCGTTTGCCATGGGCCAGCATGCACAGGCCCGTGGATATAATTGTCGTGGCAAATGGTAGCGTGGCACGCTCGTCGGCGCCCACGACGCCGGATTGTGACGGAGACATCACCGCTGGTTTGTCGCCCAGCCTCGGTCTCGACATCGCGCCTCGGGGGGAGTCACGCCACGGCCCACAGGGTGGTCTAGCCGACCGAACCTTTAGGCCGATGCGGCCGTCCGAGAGTGTGGGAACGATGAGACTCGAAGGCAAGACCGCCGTCGTCACGGGGGGCGCATCGGGAATCGGTCGAGGAATCGCCATCGAATTCGCAACGGAGGGCGCGGACGTGGCTGTTGGCGACGTTCGACGCGACTCCGCGAACGACGACTCGACGACGCCGACCGTCGAACGCGTCCGCGAGCAGGGGCGCGAGGCGGTGTTCGTCGAGACGGACGTCGCCGACGCCGACGACGCGCGGCGACTCGTCGAGACGGCGGCCGAGACGTTCGGCGGCGTCGACATCGTCGTCAACAACGCGGGGGTCGCGCGTGGCGGGTCGGTAGACGACGTCACCGACGAGGAGTGGGACCGGACGTTCGCGGTCAACGTGACCGGCATTCGGAACGTCACGAAGTGGGCGACGCCGTACCTCGCCGAGAGCGACGCCGGGCGAGTCGTCAACATGGCCTCCCAACTCGGACTCGTGGGGCGCCGGGAGTCGGCGGCCTACTGCGCGTCGAAGGGGGCGATAGTCAACCTCACCCGGCAGATGGCGATGGACTACGCCGACGACGACGTCACCGTCAACGCAATCGCGCCGGGTATCGTGCAGGTGCGGTCGGAGATGAACGAGGAGCGCCGCGAACGTCTCGACGCGTACGCGCTCCTGTCGGGACCGGGGACGCCCCAGGACGTGGGGCGGGCAGCCGTCTTCCTCGCGTCGGACGATGGGCGGTACGTCACTGGTCACACCCTCGTCGTCGACGGCGGCTACACGGTTCACTGACGCGGGGACGTCTCGGACGTGACCCGACCAGCGGCCTCTCCAGCGTCAGGGAACCCCGCCGACGCCGCTTGAGGCTTCGGGCAGGTCGTGAGCCACCACGTCGATGTCGAGTTCTTCGAGGGCGGCTTCGAGGTGTTCGTCCTGCGCGTATGCCGCCCCGGCCTCCTCGCGGATTCGCTGTGTCGTCGCCAGCACCTCGCCACGGCGGCCCTCGGGGATGTCGTACTTGTCGGTCGAGAGTTCGATGACGAGGCCGTTGTGGTCGGTGGTGTACAGCGAGTGGAAGATGCCCCTGTCGAACATGTTGTAGCCGCGGCCCGCGTCGTCGAGACCGTTCATCGCCGCTTCGAACTGCTCGGGCGGGACGCTGAACGCGAGGTGGTGGACGCCGCCGACGCCGGTTCGCTGGGGGCGCGGGTTCGACGAGCGGTCGTCGCTGACGAAGAACGTGACGATCCGCCCGTCGCCGGTGTCGAAGAACAGGTGCGTCTGCGAGGGGTCGTCCAGGTTCGGTTGTCGGAGCACGAGGGGCATGCCGAGCAGGTCGCGGTAGAACGCGATCGTGTCCTCGGCGTTGCTGCCCCAGATCGTGACGTGGTCGGTTCCGGACGTGTGGAACGGACTGTCCGGTTTCGCCGCGGTGACCGGGGCTTCGTCTTCTCCCATGACCAATATTCGGCCCCCGAGAGGGAAAAATCCAGTTCATCCCGCCCACGGGGAGGTCCTCACCGAGTTACAGGTCGAGACCGAGGCCGCGATTCAGTCCGATGGCGGCGAGAACGATGACGACCAGGACGACCAGAAAGCCGTAGGCGACCGACCACCCGGCGGCGTCGGCGAAGACGCCGGTGACGACGCCGCCGAGCGAGCCGAGAAACATGAACACGGTTCGCATCAAGCCGACTCCGGTGCCGCGTTCGGACGGGTCGAACAGTTCCGAGATGCGGGCGTTGAGGACGCCGAACCACGTGAACCCGACCGCGAGGAAGGCGACGCCGACGACCGCCGCGACGGTCGAAGAGCCGAGTAACAGCAGGCTAAATCCGGCGACGACGGCGACGCCGTCCATGGCGATGACCGTGTCGCGTCCGAGTCGATCCGAGAGGCGGCCCATCACGGGTTGGCCCGCCGCGAATCCGAAGAAGACCACGCCGAACGCGAGGCTGGCCGTCTCGATACTGACCGACCAGTACTCGGTCAAAAACACCGGGAAGAAGCTCACGAACGCCTGGAACGCGAAGTTGATGACGACGGCCAACGCCATCGTGTAGACGATGGCGGGTCGGCGGAGAATCCGCAACAGCATCTCGACGGAAATTCGACTCGACAACGACGTCTCAGACCGTTGTGGGCTCCTCGGTCTGACCCGCCAGAGCAAGAACACCAGCGTGGAGAACGCGACTGTGGCACTGATGAGCGGGACGGCCCGCCACCCGTAGTTGACCGCGATGAACGCCGCAATCGGTGGGCCGACGAGACCGACCGACCCCGACCCGGTCGTGACCAGACCGAGCGCCTGGCCGGTGTTCTGGAACAACTTGGTGACGAAGGAGATGCCGACGGTGAGAAACAGCCCAGCGCCCGCCCCGAGGAAGAAGGCGAAGACGGCGAAGAAGACGAACGAGGGCGAGAGGGCCAACAGCAAGCTTCCGCTACCGACCAGCCCCATCGAAACGACCAGCACAAGGCGGTCACCGTAGCGGTCGGCGAGGACGCCACTCGGGAACTGGAGCAGGGCGTAAGCGGCCCACATCGCGGTGAGGGCGAATCCAATTGTCCCTTTCGAGACGGAGAACGTCTCGATGAGGTTCGGAACGATGGGGCTGATGATGACTCGCGACCCGAACTGGGCGAAGTTACCCGCCATCACGGCCAGAAGCACGGTGTGACGGTAATCCCACGTTCGATGTCGCATCACTGCGTATCGGTCCACACTGACTGGTGTAGATGGTAATAGAAAAGAAACTACCCTTATCGGCGACACCGAACCGCTGTCGTTACCCTTATCCGCGACACCGAATCGCTGTCGTCGCGTCGTTCCTCGGCCGGGGCCGTTCTCACGTCCACGAGTCCGATAACACGAATTACACATTTCCGTTAACGGAGATTTGAAGTACGTCGACGTTGGTAACAGACCAATGACCTCGACAGACGCCCCACGAGGTATCGTGGCGGAAACGTTGGCCACGTTTCAGCGAATTGCCCCGAGGGGGACACCACTGACGGCGAGTGAGGTCGCAGACGAACTGGGGTGTACGCGTCGAACGGCGTACAACCGACTGGAGAAATTGGTAGAACGTGGAGACGTGAAGACGAAGAAGGTCGGCGCTCGTGGGCGGGTCTGGTGGCTTCCACGCCAGATTGCCGGGGCCGCGAGTGATGCCGACGACGACGCCCTGTTCGACTCGTTCGTCGACGCGGCCGAAACAGCAGCGATCTACACGGTCGACCTCGACGGCTTCGTCCAGTCGTGGAACGAGGGGGCCAGAGACGTGACGGGCTACGAGCGCGAGGCGGTGCTGGGCCAGCACGTCTCGACGTTCTACACCGACGAAGACGTCGCCGCAGACGTGCCCTCCCGGCACCTGGCGAACGCCGCCGACGGAGACGTCGAAGACGAAGGGTGGCGACTCCGGGCGGACGGCTCTCGCTTCTGGGCCTCCGTCACGACGACGCCGGTGTACGACGGAGAACAGCTCACTCGGTACGTCAGGGTCGTCCGCGACGTCGCGGCACGCCGAAACTACGAACAGCGGCTCCGCGCCGAGTGCGACCTGCTCACCCAGATTCTGGAGACGAGCCCAACCGGAATCGCGGTCTTCGATACGGACGGGTCTGTGTTGCAGGCGAACGACGAGGCGGCGAAGTTCCTCGAGGTGTCACCAGAGCAGTTCGACGAGTACACCCTCGGTGACAGGGACCTATATGGAGCCGACGGAGAGCCGTTACCGGTGGAAGAGCGACCCGGGAGACGGGTGCTCGAATCGGGAGAACCAGTGTTCGACCAGAGAATACGCGTCCAGGCGGTCGACGGTGACTGGCGCTGGCTCTCGGTCAACGCGACGCCGCTGGACTGTGAGGCGGACGTTCCCGACGGTGTCGTCATTACGTTCAGCGATACGACGTTACTCACGGAGAAAACGAAGCAAGTCGAGAGACGCCGAAACGAACTCCAGCGAGAGCTCGACGACGTGTTCGAGCGAATCGACGACGCGGTCATCGGGGTCGACACCGAGTGGCGAATCAGCCACGTCAACGAGCGCGCCGAGACGCTGTTCGACCGGTCAGGAGCGGAACTGGTCGGGACATCGATCTGGGAGACGTTTCCGGCCAGTACCGACTCGACGGTTCGAACGTCGTTCGAGACGGCGCTGGTCGAACAGCAGACGGCCTCCTTCGAGGAGCACTTTCCGTCACTCGACGCCTGGTTCGACGTGAGGGCCTACCCCTCCGAGACGGGGCTCTCGGTGTATCTTCGCGACGTGACAGCGAGAAAGGAGCGCGAGCAGGTCCTCGAACAGTACGAGACCATCGTCCAAACCGTCGAGGACGGGATTTACGTCCTCGACGAGAACTACCACTTCACCCGCGTCAACGACGCGTACGTCGAAATGACCGGCTACTCTCGCGACGAACTGCTGGGCTCGCACTGTTCGCTCGTCGTCGGCGACGGGGTCTCCTCGACCGCCGCGGACCTCTCGGAAGCACTCGTGACCGCCAGTGAGGAACACGCCGCCCTCGAAGCCGAGATACAGCGGGCAGACGGTAGTGGTCTCGTCGCCGAGAGCAGGTTCACGCCGTTGCCGACGACAGACGGCGAGTTCAGGGGAACGGTCGGTGTCGTCAGAGACACCTCCGACCGAAAGAAGCGCGAGCGCGAGTTAGAGCAGTACGAGACCATCGTCGAGACGGCCGACGACGGCGTGTACGTCCTCGACGAGAACGACTGCTTCCAGTTGGTCAACGACGCCTACTGCGAGTTGGTCGGCTACGACCGCGAGGAGTTGCTCGGTGAACCGTCCTCGCTCGTTCACAAGCACTCGGTCAACGAGCGAGCGAATGCACTCGCCGAAATGGTCAGAAACGGTGAGCGCGACTTCGCGGCCATGGAGGTCGAACTGACCACGAAAGGTGGTGAGCAGGTCCTCGTCGAGTCACGATTCAGTCCGTATCCGCTCGAAGATTCCATCGGACGGGCGGGCATCGTCCGCGACCTGAGCGAACGAATCGAGCGACAGCGGGAGTTAGAGCAGTACGAAGCGATCGTCGAGTCGGCCGACGATGGCATCATCGTCCTCGACGGGGAGAGTCGCTTCCAGTTGGTCAACGACGCCTACTGCGAGTTGGTCGGCTACGACCGCGGGGAGTTACTCGGCGAGCCCATCACGTCGATAACGAGCGAAGAGGCCAACGAGGAGGCGAAACGACTCGCCGAAGCGGTCGCCGCGGGTGAGCGCGACTTCGCAGCCATGGAGGTCGAACTGACCACGAAAGGTGGTGAGCAGGTCCTCGTCGAGTCACGATTCAGCCCGTATCCACTCGAGGATTCCATCGGACGGGCGGGCATCGTCCGCGACCTCACCGCGCGAGTCGAACGAGAAAGGGAGCTTCAGGCGCGAGTGCGCCAGCAAGCGGCGACGACCGAACTGGGTCGCCTCGCACTCGAGGAAGCAGACCCCGACGCGCTCATGGACAGCGTCGTCGACATCGTCGCCGAGGTACTCGACGTTCCGTTCTGCAGCGTTGTGGAGTGGCGACCAGAAACGGACGACCTCCTGGTGCGAGCAGGAGTCGGCTGGGAGGACGGGACCGTCGGGACGACCTCCGTGGAAACCGGCCGTGGCTCACTGGCGGGGTACACCCTGCGCACCGATGCACCAGTGACAGTCGAAGACGCCGAAACCGAGACCCGCTACCGGCAGTCGGACCTGTTGGCCGCCCACGACGTTGTCAGCAGCGTGGCCGTCGTCGTCGGCCCCTCCGACGACCCGTGGGGCGTCCTCTGCGCGCACGCGAGCGAGCATCAGGAGTTCGACTCGAACGACGTCAACTTCGTTCAGACCGCTGCGAACGTGCTCGTAAGCGCCATCGACCGCATCGAGTACGAACGTCAACTCAAACACCAGCGCGAGCGGTTGGGGGCACTCAACGACCTAAACACAGTCATTCGCGGCATCAACGACGCGGTGATTGAGCAGTCGACACGCGAGGAGATAGAGGCGGTCGTCTGTGAGCGTCTCGCTGCGGTCGACTCCTATCAGTTCGCCTGGGTGGTCGGCGTCGATGCACGCACGCAGACGACCACCCTCCGGGCGGAAGCCGGTGTCGAGGGGTACTACGAGAAGGTACCACTGTCAATCGACCCCGGCAAACCGGGTGGGCAGGGGCCGACAGCCAAAGCCATTCGGACGAAGGAGATGCAGGTGGTACATGACGTGTTCACCGATCCCGTCTTCGAACCGTGGACCGAGTACGCCAGGGAGTACGGCTACCGCTCGATGGTCTCTATCCCGGTCGTCCACGAGGGGGTGCTGTACGGGGTCATCAGCGTCTACGCCGACCGAGCGGCCGCGTTCGCCGAAGAAGAGCAGGCCGTCATCGGTCAACTCGGAGAGACCATCGGTCACGCCATCGCGTCCGTCGACCGCAAACAGGCCCTGATGAGTGACGAACTCGTCGAACTCGAACTCGTCGTGAGAGACCTCTTCACACCACACTTCCAGGAGAACGCCCTGACGGGGACGATTTCGATGGAGCAGGTGGTTCCGGTCGGCGGCGACACGTTCCTCGAATACGGAACCGCCAGCGAAGAGGACGTCGAAGTGCTTGAGACGTTAGTCGACCGACTGCCGTTCTGGGAGCGTGTGACGGTGCTGGAACGAAGTGCCGAAGAGGTCAGATTCGAACTCGAGCTGACGAAGCCACCCCTCAATTCCGTAATCGCCTCACACGGGGGGCACCCGCAAAGCGCCGTCATCGACGAGGGCGACTTCCGGGTAACCGTTCACCTCCCCCCATCGGTTGGAGTTCGAGATTTCATGTCACAGATTCAAGACGTGTATCCGGCAGTCAGTTCGGTCGCCCAGCGGCAAGTGACCCGGACGAGGACGACGACCAAGCAGATAAAGCGGACGGCCATGGACGAGATGACCGAACGACAGCAGACGGCCCTGGTCGTCGCGTTCTACTCGGGACACTTCGAGTGGCCGCGCGAGAGTTCGGGCGAAGAACTCGCCGAATCGCTCGGAGTGAGCGCGCCCACGTATCACCAGCACCTCCGTGCGGCCGAGCGGAAACTCCTCGAAGCGGTGTTCGCGGTGACAGAGGAGAACGAGTAAGCCACCGTGGCCGAGTGTAGGGACTCACCGCGTGGAGAGACCGAACTGACAGCGGTACCGACGCAGTCGAACTTGGAGCAGTCAGTAGGCAGGTGATGCCTAATCACCTAGGAGAAGGTACTAACCCAGACGAAGACGTTGCACTAATTGCGCCCGAGAGCAGACCTCTATGCCCAGAGAGTCGGGGTCGCTATCGACCCAAGGCGCGAGACACTCAGATTTCGCAACGGGGTTTGAGTCGCCCCGTTGCTGCTTATTTCTTCGACGAGCCAACGGGCCGTCCCAATTCGTGAACTGAACCCGACGGGCGTCGAGAATCCCGCCTGGGTGGCCCAGGAGGTGTGTAGCCACGTGGTAGCCCCGAAGTCGACCACGCATGGTCCCGAACGTTCATCACTGTTCGTATGATATCAGCACGGATGACACGTCGAGAGCAGTCGCGGTCGTTCCTCGAGGCCCGGGAACGAGAGATCATGGAACGCGGGGGACCGACGGTTCCGATTTCGTTCGACGAGTTACAGCGACAGGCCGAGCGGGCCATCGAGCCACGGGCGTTCGACTACGCGGCGGGTGGGGCGGGTGCAGAAGACACGATGCGGGCAAACCGGGACGCGTTTCGCCGCTATCGAATCCTGCCGCGTGTGCTCCGAGACGTCTCTGAACGCGATTTGAGCGTCGAACTGTTCGGCGAGACGCTACCCGCGCCGGTGGCAGTCGCGCCCATCGGTACGCACGAAAAGTACCACGAGGAGGCAGAACTGGCGACTGCTCGCGCAGCGTCGTCGCTCGGGGTACCCCTGACTCTCGCCACTGCGTCGACGAAACCACTGGAAGAGGTCGCCGAGAGCATGGACGAGACGCCCGCGTACTTCCAACTCTACTGGGGAGAAGACTGGGACGCGACCGCGGAGTTGGTCGACCGGGCCGAACGCGCGGGGTACAGCGCACTCGTCGTGACGGTCGACTCGCCGCTGTCGCGGTGGCGACCCCGTAATCTGGAGCGGGCGTACTCGACGCTAGACGACACGCCGTCGGCGACCGCCGACGCCGGGACGAAAGACCCGTCGCTGACGTGGGACGACCTGACGTTTCTCCGCGAGCGCACGGGACTCCCCATCGTTCTGAAAGGAATCCTCCACCCCCACGACGCGGTAACGGCCGTCGAACGCGGCGTCGACGGCCTCGTGGTCTCGAACCACGGCGGCCGGAGCGTAGACGGCGCACTCGGTGCACTCGACGCGCTTCCGAGCGTCGTCGAGGCCGTAGGCGGACGAGTCCCCGTGCTCTTCGACAGCGGCATCCGCGGCGGGGCCGACATCTTCAAGGCCGTCGCCCTCGGTGCCACGGCCGTTCTCGTCGGGCGACCCTACGTCTACGGACTGGCCATCGCCGGCGAGCAGGGCGTCTACGAGGTACTCTACAACTACCTCGCAGAACTCGACAGCGTCCTCGGGATGAGCGGCCACACCTCGATTGCGGAACTCGACGAGGAAGCACTGGTCGAATCACCGATCCGATAGGTTCGGTCAGCCCACTGTCGAGTGCGTCCGGTAGCTACGCTCTCGCAGGACGACCAGTCGGCAAATCGTGAAGATACCCCCCTAGCGAACAGTTATTACCCAACGTCCTATCAAGAAGCACAGATTGCGAGATGAGTTACAAACTGTGGAAATCGTACGACGGTGAGGAGTCGTTCGACTATCTCGAACCGGGAGTCGACTATCGAGCGTTCGACCTTCTCGACGGTATCAGTGCGTTCGAACCGAACGAGGTTCCCCTGACCGACGCGGAGGAGTCCCGACTGGAAGAGCTTCTAACCGAAAGCGTCACCATCGCCGTCCACGAGCACCCGTGCAATCATCCGGTCGACATGGCCGACGTACACGATTACGTCGCCGAGCGGCGCGTCTGGACGCACTACGAGGGGCTGGCCCGGACGCCGCTAGATGCAGTATTCGACGGACTGCTCCACGGCATGGAGATGATGGAGTCGAAGACGGGATTCCAGTGGGACGACGTGGTCACTGACCTGTCCATGCGCGCCTGCGACGTCGCACACTCGTCGCTACTCATTCAGGGGAAATCCGTCGAGGACATCGAACGCGCCCACGAGGAAGGGAAAATCGCGTGGTTTCCGGCCCTGGAGGCGGCGACGCCCATCGAGAACGACGTCGACCGCCTCGACATGCTGTACGGGATGGGGCTCAGGATGACGGGGCTGACCTACAACGAGACGAATCAGCTCGGCACCGGTGCAAAGGAGGAGGGCGACGGCGGCCTCACCGCGCTCGGAAGACGCGCCGTCGACCGCATGAACAAACTCGGGATGGTGCTGGGGATGAGTCACGAGAGCCATCAGACGATGCTCGACGCCTGCGAGGTGAGCCGTGACCCGGTCATGCTGACACACACGGCGGCACGGGGCGTCTGGAAGACGAAACGCGCCCAACCGGACCACATCTTCGAAGCCGTCGCGGACACGGGCGGCGTCGTCGCCATCGAGGGCGCCCACTCGACCCGCATCACCGACGAGGAGGGCCACACCCTCGAAGGGATGATGCGACACTTCGAGCACGCCGTTGACGTGGTGGGAATCGACCATGTGACCTTCGCCACCGACACCATCTACGGCGAACACGAGAAACTGATGGAGGAGTGCGCCGACATCTTCTCGGTCGACGAGGTGTTCTCGCTCGACGACGGCAGCGACGACGGGGTCGAACCGAATCCCGACCACGAGCAGGTCGTCGGGAACGAGAACCCCACGGAAGCGTGGAACAACATCCCGCGGTGGCTGGTAAAACACGGCTACTCGGACGAGGAAATCCGGAAAGTCACCGGTGGAAACACGCTTCGCGTCCTCGACGACGTGTTCTGTTGAGTCGGTCGAAGTGAATCTGTCGGTTCACACGTCGTGGGGCAGTCGTTTCCGGTCGAGCGACGAGTCGAGCTCCGTGGTGCCTGCGAAGACCACGCCCGCGGCGACGATTCACGTCGACGGATACGGAATAACTCCGACTACCTCCGACATCCAGGGACGACTAACTCGAACCGGGTCGCATCGAAGCCGACGGTGAGTGCGTTGCAACGGGTTCTCACTGTCGGTGCCGAGTGACGGACCGTTCCGGAGAACGAAGCCTTTAGTCGACGGTCGCGCAACCCGGGAGCGATGCCATCGACGGACGAACACAGCGACGAACAGTGGGTGAGCATCACCCGAAACGCAGACGACGGCGTTGCGACGGCGAGCGTGCGCGACAAACTGAACTACAGTTGGACGAACCGGAGTGGATTCCGGGTGGCAACGACACGGCACCGTGGCCCAGCAACTACCTGTTGGTCGCCTGTGCTGGCTGTCAGGTCGAGGTCATCACGCAGGCGCTGGAGAAAGCCCGCATCGACGACTACGACATCGACGTCGAGGCCAGGTTCGAGACCCAAGACCTCGGTCCCGAACTCGAAGAGTACCCCGACCACCTCTCGTGGCGTTATACCAAGATTATCATGGACGTCGAGGTGGAGACCAACGACGAGAACGAGGAGAAGGTGAGGCGGCTGTTGGACCTCGCCGAAGACGCCTGCATCGTCAGTCGAAGCGTCGAGCGCGGCGTCGACTTCGACATCTCGAAGGACCTCTCGGTTCGGACGACTACCGAGTCAAAGTAACGGCCACCAGAACGGGAGCAACGTATTTAGTACCACTCCCGCTATCCGACCACATGGTCAGCGGGCAGCTACCGCTCGGGTTCGGCGTGTCGAAGATTCCGCCCGAGCAGGTGACGGACGTTGTCGAGACGGCACTGGACGTCGGGTATCGCCACGTCGACAACGCCCAGTACTACGGGAACGCGAAGGCGGTCGGTGAGGCACTCGCCCGGTCGAACGTCGACCGAGACGACCTGTTCATCACGACCAAGGTCAAACCGGACAACCTCGGGTTCGAGGGCGTGCTACGCAGCGTCCCCGAGAGCCTCGACAGGCTCGGTCTCGACCGCGTCGACCTCCTCTACGTCCACGGTCCCTACGGCGAGTACGACCCGGACGCGACTATCGACGCGTTCGACGAACTCTACGAGCGAGGGCTGTACGACCGCTTCGGCGTGAGCAACTTCTCCATCGAACAACTCGAGGAAGCGGCCGACCGAGCCGACGCACCGATATTCGCCAATCAGGTCGAGATGCATCCGCTCTACCGACAGGAGGAGATGCTGGAGTACTGTCAGTCGAACGGTATCCAGCTCGTCGCGTACTCGCCGCTCGGCCGACGACGTGTGTTCGAAGTCGACCTCCTCGCAGAACTTGCGTCGACGTACGACACGAGCGTCGCACAGGTGACGCTGGCGTGGTTGCTGAACAAAGACAACGTCGTCCCCATCCCGAAGGCAAGTTCCAGGACACACCTCGAAGCCAACTTCGCCGCACAGGACCTCGAACTCGATGATGCCGACGTCGCGCGAATCGACGGCATCGACGAGACTGTGAAAGTGATAGACCCATTCGAACCGGACAACCCCTCGTAGGTGCTGACTCGGTACTCGTCGTCCGGTGCCGATTTGGAGTCCTCACTCGTCGTCCGGTTCGTACCCCTCTTCGTAGTACGCCTCGTCGGTCGAGGTGTCGACCGGGTTGCCGACGATACTGTGAGAGAGGTCCTTGGCGACGAAGAAGTACACGTCCTCGTCGCTGATGGCGTAGGCCTTGTGCTCGGTGTTCGCCGGCGTCACTCGCAGCCACCCCGCAGAAACGTCGCGTTCCTGTCCGTCGATGACGTTGTGACTCTCTCCCTGCAGGTAGTATGAGAACTGCTCGTTCGGGTGGCTGTGCATCCGCGCGCCCGTGTGCGCCGTCATGTTCATCACGCCGACCTGAATCTGCTCGCCCTCGACGACCGCGCCGTGAGCAGTCGAGTAGTCCGGTCCGGCGTCGATGCCAGACAGTTCGGCCAGGTCGAAGAGGTAGTTGCCAGCACCGGCCTTGATTGCACCCGCTGTCTTCGTCTCTCGGCTACCCGCGGTGACTTCGGCCTGCTCGTCGTCCGTCGATTCCACCGACGACTCGTCTACCGGGATTCCGGTGATACCGTGGCGAAGGTCTTTGACGACCACGAACACGACGTCTTCGTCGTCGGTCGCACGGGCCTTGTGCGGCGTGTCCGAAGGGACGTACACCAGCGACCCCTCCGAGACGGTCGCCTCCTCGCCAGCGACCTGTGTCTGGAGTGTCCCCTGCAGAATGTAGGTGAACTGTTCGTTCGGGTGGATGTGCAGGTCCGCGCCGGTTCCCGCGGGGATAGACATCAAGCCCATCTGCATCCGCTCCCCCTCGACGACGGTCCCGTGCGTGGTCGTGTACTCGGGTCCGGCGTCGATTCCCGACCGCTCGTCGAGGTGGAAAAAGTAGTTACCTTCGCCCGCCTTCAGTGAGCCCTCGGTCAGCGTTTCCCGGTCGTTACCGTCGGGAGACTCCTCGTGAGACATGGTGTAAACTGTTAGCACAGATTAGTATGAACGTTTGTGTCGAATCCGGAGTGAGACGGCGAGGGAGTCACCGTCGTCGAAACCGTCTTTGGGGCAGACACCGACACACAACCCGGATTCAAATCGGAGCGCACACAGTCATGAACCCACCGTCGGAACCCTCGAAGCCGGATTGGTGGCGCGAAAACGAGCGGTTGCGTCGACGACTCGGTCTCCCCGCGTACGAACCGGCTCAATTCCTCGACGGCACCTACACCCACGTCGTCGTTCGAAAACTCGAGGAGACCCACGACTGCGAGATTCAATTCCGGAGCAGTGTCAACCCGGCGTACCCGGACGACTGGAGCGTGAGGATCGACCGACAAACCGTAGGCCACATCGGACGCTCCCGCGACGACAAGGGGAACACGACGTACGAACTGACCAGCGACGAATTTCGAGCCATGGTGGGGTCGTACGTCGAGGTCGGCAGCGACGTGGAGTTCGACGCGGACGTACCCTGAAAGGTGGCCCCGTGGACACGCCCTCGGACCGGCCCGACCCTCAGAGGGAGACGACGACGTCGCCGTCTTCGACCCGAACCGGGTGGGAGACGAGCTTCGCGGGCCGCCGTGACAGACACCTGCCGTCGACGACGTCGTACTCCCACCCGTGCCACGGACAGACGAGTATCTCGCCGTCGCGGTCCCACGTGAGTTCCAGTTCGAGGGACTCCGGGTCGAACGTCGCCCCACGCGTCCCGGAGAGGGAACCTTCACAGATCGGGCCGGCCTGATGGAGACACCAGTTCGTGTAGGCGTAATACTCGCCGTCGACTCGGAAGACGCCAACGTCCCGCCCCTCGATTTCGACGACGACACGGTCGCCGTCGTTCAGTTCGTCCGCCGTCGCGACGATGTGGTCTGCCATCTCTGTCGTCACCTCAGGCGGGGATGCCGAAGACCTTCGAGGCGTTATCGAACAGCACCTGTCGGCGCTCCTCCTCCGAGAAGTGCGCCCGGAGGTGCTTGTCGAGTTCGCTCGGGTGGTCGAAGTCCCAGTGGGGGTAGTCGGTCGCGAACAGTAGCATCTCGGGGCCGAGTACGTCTAGAACCTGCTGGAGGTCCCGCGGCGAGTCTGGCTCTCCGAGGGGTTGGCTGGCGAAGTAGAATCGCTCGCGGACGTACTCCTCCGGGCTTTTTTCGAGCAACGGTGCCTCCGAGCGGCGCATCGAGTACTCCTTGTTCAGTCGGAACATCATGTACGGCACCCAGGTCAACCCGGATTCGAGGATGACGAAGTCGAGGTCCGGGAACTTCACCGGCACGCCCTGGATGACGAGACTCGTCAGCGTCATGGTTTGACACCACAGATGCGAGCAGATGTGCGCCTCGATGAACTGCTCGAACGCCTGATTGTGGTGCGGAAACTCGCGGTCGAACCCGCCCTTCGTCGCGGCGTGATAGACGAGCGGGAGGTCGTTGTCCTGTGCCGCTTGATACATGATGTCGTACGAGGAGTCCCCGAGAGGCGTTCGCGGCCCCGCGGTCACGACGAAGACGCCGACGATGCTGTCCTCCTGACCGATTCGGTCGAGTTCCTCAGCGCAGGCCGCCGGATCCTGTGGGGCAATCGTGGCGAGGCCGACGAGGTCGGTGTCGTCGAGAAATCGGTCGAGTACGAGGTCGTTGCACGCGCGCATCAATGCGACTGCCGCGTCCGAGTTGGAGATTCTCCCTACGTTCGTAAACGAGTTGACGATGGGATAGTCGACGTGGAATCGCTCCATCACGTTCCGTCGAATCTCCCCGGGCGTCGAGACGCGCTCGTCCTGGTGCATCTTCCCACCGAGTGAGGGGTCCCACGACGTGTCGGCGAGAACGATGCGCTCGGCGTAACTGCTGTACGGTTCGTCGCAGTACGCGGCGAGGTCCGAGACGGGAATGTCGAGGTGGATGTCCGTGTCGATAATCGTCTCCGATTCGAGGACGCTAGAGTTGTCGGCCAGCTGTGACATGTGTTGTCAAACCATGTCGTGAGACTTATATCTACATGCCGAGCGCACAACGGGAGGTATTACAAAGATATTTCGAGATTTGGTCGTCGACAGAACCAACGCGGTCACCTCGGTCCACACCCGGGAACGACGGAAACGTGCCTGCCGCGCGAATACGCTACTCACTCGTCACGGCGGTGCTACTCTCGCAGGAATCGCCGTATCGTGGGTTCCTTCGCGTTGGAATCGGGTTGTGAACGCCCCGGAGAGACTTCGACGAACGGAGAACCTATTCGACAGGGTCGGCGACGAGGAACGTCCTCGTCCCCTTGCGTTCGAGTCGGAGTTCTGTCCCGGCGATTTGGTGACTGCGAACGTAGGCGCGAACTTCGCGGGCCTGCAGGTCGGTGACGTCAACGCACAGACTCGTCGTCGACCCGTTCGTTCGACTGGCAACCGCACGCGTCGTGCTCATACACTGGTTTTCCGCGCCATCTGACTTGTACCTCAGCCTAGCGGAGTGAAAGTGAAAGTGAGAGACGACGCGGTATCGAGGGCCAGTGTACGGAGAAGCCCGGAGGAGAAATCGGTGCTGTACACGCAGTGTCGAGAGATCAGTTCTTCTCTTCGCCGGGGTGCCACTCGAAGGCTTGCTCGTCCTCGAAGGAGAAGTCCTCCTCGAAACCGAGGTTGGGGACACCCTCGTCGGTGAGACTCGGCCGCTGGGGTTCAGGCCCCGAGACCGTCGGTCCCACGTCCATCCCCGGGAAGTCGGTCCAGGTGCCCTGCTCGGAGTAGTAGTACAGCAGGTCCTCCTGGATGGCCGCGTACACCTCCCGACGGGGGTCGTAAATGACGCGCGTGTTCGTGTCGATTCCCAGGTCGACGAGTTCCTGTAACGACGCCATCTTGATCGGCGTCGACCCGGCCCAGACGGGGAGTTCTCCCTCGGAAATCCACTCCTCGCACCGTCGCTCGTGGAGGCGATGAGTCAGCTGGCTCGGGTCGGTTCCCCGACGGTGTTCGAGTTCGAGGAGCCACGCTCCGCCGAGACAGCCGACGCCGAAGAGTGCCCAGAGACCGAGTTGAGTCAGGTCTGGCGGTTGGGTCACAGTCGAGGTGACCTCCGTGCTGTGGCTGTTACTCGTCGAGGCCGGCGAATCGACCCAGTAGGCGTTGTCTGTGAGCTCGAGCGCGCTGGCGCTCGTCAACTGGTCGGAGTACCGCCCGGTATCGTAGCTGACGTCCGTCACGACCAACACCTCCAGCGTGCCCACGCCGCTGGTCTCCTCGCGGAGTTCGGCCAGACGCTCCTGGAGTGCGGAAACGTCGAGCGTGGCCGCCGAGACGACGTTCTCACCCGAGGTAGTCGTCTCGTCGGCGGCGAGCGTTCGCTCCGAGGTCCAGAACGAATCGCCGTCGCGCGTCAGTCGGACGACGAGCGAGAGCCGCTGGGTCACGTGGGTCCCGTCGGGGACCGTCGTGTTCAACGCCAGCGACAGCCTGGGTGACGTGGAGACGAAGTAGACCGGGCGGTTTTCCAGTGTGGTGCCGGCCTCGTATAGTTCGGAATCGCCCGTGACGACTGCACCGGTCGAGAGGTCTGAAGCGACGCGCTGCTCTGCGGTCGACTCCGTAACGTCGACGGTCTCTGGATTCGCCATCACCCACCCGGACGCCCCAAGCGTGAACAGTCCAACAACCGCCAGTCCGACGGCGAGTGGTCTGGCGTACCCCGCGATGAGGAGACGGAGCCTGAGCAGACCCGCGGTCACGGAGCGCCCCCCTCGTCGGAGTCGATTGTGCCACGAATCGGTGTGAACCCGCCTCTCGGTCGCATCAGCCACAACGGGTCAGTTACACGGGGAACGCACCGCTCGGTGTCAACCTCTGCGGTGTCTCGCCGCGTGGTGTCGGTGTCTCGGTCGATTCGCCGTTCGGTAGGCCCGGTCAAACCGGTCGTGAGTGAGAGGCTGTCGTTCATGGGTTACATTGGTACTGTTTCTGCGCGATTCTTGTCCGCTCTGCGTGCATCGTTAGGCCGCCTGTCGTCGCGTCGACGGTGAACGTGACGTTGTTGGAGGTTCCGGGTGGGCCGCCTCCGGGTGGGCCACCTCCGGGTGGACCACCGCCGCCGTTTCCGGGTGGACCGCCGCCACCGTTTCCGTTACCGTTTCCGTCCGTCTGAACGTTGACCGACAGCGTCTGTCCACTGGTGAGGGACGTCGTGTACTGACGGTCGTACGTTCGCCCGGTACTGTCGATAACGAGGCTCTCGTCGTTGGTTCCCAGTAACTCGATGGTGACCGTCACGGTAGTGTCGAACTGGTTGGTGACGTCGACGAGGTGGTCTTCGTCCCCCGTACACACCTGTTCTTCAATCTCCAAACCGACGATTCCCCGCTGGTCGGTGACCACGTCGGTCGCCGTGGTTCGGGGGACGTCGACCGCGGTGAAACTCTGCATGGGAAGCGCCCCGACGCCCCCGAGCACCGTGAAGAGGCACAGTGCCAACGCGAAGCCGACCCGCGGACGGCGTCCCCGGCGTCGAGAGCGACTCGGTCGGCGACTCACAGGAATCCCCCCCGAGAGCGGTAGAGTCGCCGAACCCGGTGTCTGAGTCGCGCATCGCCGTCGAAGAGCGCGAAGTACAGGAGCGACAGCGGGCCAAATATCGGGAGCACCGACCCGAGAGCCGCGACCAGCGGGTGGACGTCGTACAGCGCCCCGAGAACCGACTTCGGGAGCGTCGACGGATACGGCGCGACGGTCACAGTCGCGTGGACTGCCCCGGTCTCTGACGATGGCGGAACTGTCACGGTGACAGTGGCAACGTCGTCCCCGGTCGTGACCTGGGATACGGTGACGCCGTCACCGCGGATGACGGTGCTCGTCCCGGGGAGGGAGTTGATGGCGAGTTCGACCGTGTCCGTCGTGGGTTCGCCGACGGGAATCGTGTTCGCCGCCGAGGAGTCGCCATTCGTCACGACGTAGGTCAGGTCGTGCGTCGTGGCGCTGACGCCGACGACGGCGACACTCACGAGGAGACCACCGACCAGCAGCGGGAGGATGATGTCCCGGACCGCAACCCCGTGTCGGACGGGTTCGCGTCGACGGTCGAGCGTTCGCGTCCACGTGAAGAGACCGACCAGAAGGGCGGCCGCCATCGCCGCGAACCGGTGCTCATGCGTCACAGAGAGGACCCACCCGAGCGCCGGGACGCTGACCGGGTGACCACCGACCTCCCAGACGGTCCCGAGCACCTGCGACTGGGCGACGGGCGGTTCACCGGTTTCCTGGTCGCGAACGTCGTTGGCGTCGCCCTTCGTGATGAGACCCCCGTCCTCGACGGCGACGACGCGGTGGGTGACGTACGACCCTCGCTGTGTCGACCAGAAGGCGACGATGTCGCCGACTTGGGGCGTCTCAGCCTCCTGGACGAGGACGACGTCGTGAGTCTGCAACGTCGGCTCCATGCTGTCGGACGTGACGTACGCCACGCTCACCGGGTGTCCCAGGACCGGGACACCGACGACGGCCAGCAGCAGCATGGTGACGGCGAGGGGTCGCATTGTATCGTTGGGGTGAGGGTAGTTCGACCAGCGGTCGGTCAGAGTGCGTCAGCGGGCTCAGGCGTTGACGGTCAGCGTGCCCGAGAGGTCGTCGCCGGAGTCGAGACCGGAGGTGTCGACTACCATGACGACGTAGTACGTCTCACCAGAGGTGGCCGATGGGAGTTCCAGGGCCTGGGCCGAATCCTCTGTGAGGGTTCCTTCTGAGCCACCGTTGTCGTCGTAGACGTGGAACTTGATGTTGGACGTGCTGTCAGCGCCGTCCAGGGTATCGTCATCCAGCGTGTAATCGAGCGAGATGGTGTGGGATTCGTCGTCCTGGTTCGTGATGTTGAACGCGTAGCTCGTGGGCGTCGACCCCTCTCCGGGGTTGACAGTTCCGAGTTCGTACGTCGCCTCGGGGTTGACACCCACCCCGACACTCGGCTCGAAGTCGATCGTGAGCGCGTCGGAGTCGTTCAACGAGACGACGCCGCCGGTGTCGTCTGCGTCGCCCGGCTCCAGTGCGATGATGCCGTTCGAGTCAGAAACGACATCGACGCTGGCCGAGCGGTCCATCGAGACGGTCGTGAACGCCGAGGTTCCGACCACTGCGAAGCCGAGCAGTATCATCGTCGCCATGAGGACGACCGAGAAGTTCTTCGAACTCATCTGCCGCCCTCTATCTGATTGTGTCTGGTAGATCTATGCCCTGCGTCGTCGGAAGCCGCGTTGGTCGAGTTGGTCATCGTGTATTACCTGTCGACGCCTGCGTCAATTGGGCACGCGAGAGTGGGCGTCAACTCCGTGCTCGCGTGTGGTGTTGCCATAGTGGCGTCACTCTCCCCTTCCGATGGAGCTACCTTGTTCAATTACCCGATTCACAATCTCAGTCGGACATTTCACGGGCTCAAAGAGACTTTTAATCGGATCTTCGGCGAATTTCGGTCGATGATGCGGTGGCCGGTGTGGCCCCGAACAAACCAGCATCGAACCGGGGCGACCGAACACCATTTCGCACCATCGAAGCGAGGCGACGACGCGCTCGGAAATCGCGACAGGACGGTGATAAGCGGGGCGAGCTACGTGTTTCGGGCGTCGGCCATCCGTCGCCCCCGTGGTACCAGCAGTGAGTATCTCTGACCGGTTCGATGGGGCTCAATGACCCTTTTAATCCGTGCAATCGGGGTTTGTGGTCGTTCGTGGGCCACTCGTCGAGACACGCAGGCACGTCTGTGAGTCGGGGAGTTACCGTCACCCTCACGCGACGCACGGAGGGTACTTCCCACGTTCCTGAAATAGAGTGCGGTATTTAATACGTGTCAGCGTGTCGATTGGACAATGTCAACGCAGGAAGTTCAACTTCGAAGCACGATCGCGGGGTTCACTGCGGAAGGGAAACTCCACACGCTGAGCGTGTGGTTCATTCTGGCGCTTCGGCTCATGATGGGGCTGGCGTTCTTCCAGAGCGGGTTCGACAAGGTATTGTCCGGAAGCTTCAGCGCCGCGGGGTATCTCCAGAACGCACCATCGTCGAACGGGAGTCCTGTCGCCGACCTCTTCGCCGCGATGGGGTCGACGCCGTGGTTCGTCGAGTTCGTGAACGTCGCCGTCCCGTGGGGAGAAGTGCTCATCGGACTCGGCCTGATAGTCGGCGCGTTCACCCGCCTGGCCGCGTTCTTCGGCGCGTTCATGATGCTCCTGTTCTACCTCGGTAACTGGGACATCGGCCACGGCTACATCAACGGCGACTTCGCGTACATGCTGGTGTTCCTCTCGGTCGCGGCCTTCGGTGCCGGTCGAATCCTCGGGCTCGACCGGTACATCGAACAGTACCAAATCGGCGGACAACCACTGGTCGAGCGCTACCCGGTGGTTCGGTACGTCCTCGGGTGAGACTCACCCGCGTCTGACGCGTCTCCCTCCGCGGGCGCGATTGGGTCACAGATCGGCTAGTCCCGAGTTTTTCGGTCGTACCGAGTACTGAGAGTCAAACAGGCACCGCTGATGGGCGTGCGTCGATATCGAATCGATCGGTGCGGATAGAACGTCGAATCGAGTGAAACAGTCGCGGGCAGCCCAGTGGCGTGACTGGCTACGCCAGCACTTCCGACTTCAGCCCGCCGACCGTCTCCATCACCGCGTCGACGTGTCGCTCGGTAACGTCGAACTCTTCGAGCGTCGTCTGCAGGTGGGCCGCGACTGACTCAAAGTGTGCTTCGGTGAGGTCAAGGTGGGCGTGTGCCTCTCGGACGGACTCGCCGGTGTACTCGGTTGGCCCGCCCGTCGCAGCGCACAGGAACGATGTCTGATGTGCGCGCAACCGCTGTGTGTCGACGCCGTCGAAAAATTCTTCCAGGCTCTCGTCTGCAAGGACGCGTTCGTAAAACCGGTCGACGACGGCTGCAATCGACGCCCGCCCGCCGAGTTGCTCGTAGAGCGTCTCCGAGTCGGACATGGACAGAACATGTATATTGTTATTGATAAAACTTGTTATAAATGTAAGAAACTAGGTTGATAATTTCTGCGAGATTATTAATATCCTTGTTGGACTAAGAGATTCAACTAGAGACAGAATTGACTTCATGCGAGTTTTATGTGACCATAATTTATTTACAGTCGCTCGACACTGAGTACGGCATGAACAGAGACGCCACGATCCGAGCGACGCGGGGGTGGGTGGCAAATGGAGGCCGCCTTGTAGCGCCGGGGTGGGCGCGCTCTTCGACCGCCGGGCACGGAGTGTGACACATGCACGGAATCGTACTGAAGCAGTTGAAGGACTTCGTCGTCGAGCAGTACGACCACGAGGCGTGGCGGACAATCCAGGCCGAGGCCGGAGTCGACGGCGCGGTTTACGTCCCGGTAACGGAGTATCCGGACGAGGACGTTCTCGCGCTCGTCGGTGCCGCCTCGGAACTGACGGGAATCGAAACACCCGACCTCCTCGAGGCGTTCGGGCAGTTCATCGTACCGCCGCTCGTCCAGACTTACGGCGTCCACGTCGACAGAGAGTGGACCGGTCTCGACCTCATCGCCAACGTCGAGACGTACATCCACATGGCCTTGCGAGCAAAGCAGTTATCCAGC
>JBNJGG010000002.1:0-50775 GCA_051747545.1 Halobacteriota archaeon
CGGTGAATCAGTCACCCAGTAGCGCAACGAGTCGGGAGGCACTTCCACGCCGGGCGACTCTGGTCGGCCATGGAACCGACGCTGTACGACTCCCTCGACGGGCAAGTGGCACTGGTGACGGGTGCGAACCGCGGCCTCGGTCGTGAAATCGCGACCCAACTCGCCGACCTCGGGGCAATCGTGTATGCAGGGACTCGGAGTCAATCGGACGACGTACCCGAGGAGGTTCGGCACGCACTGCTCGACGTGACACAGGAGGGTGACATCTCGACGGTCGTCGACGGCATCTACGAGGAGGCGGGTCGCCTCGACGTGCTGGTGAACAACGCCGCGGTCCTCGGCGGCGGCACCGATATCGTCGCCACGTCGACCCGCGACATCGACCGCGCGCTCGCGGTCAACCTCCGCGGGCCGATGCTCCTCTGCAAGCACGCGATTCCGCTCCTCGTCCAGCGCGAGGGCGGCCGCGTCGTCAACGTCTCGTCCGGGATAGGTGCGATTACGGAACCGCAGAGCGGCGGGTCGCCCGCCTACCGCGTCTCGAAGACCGGCCTCAACGGGCTGACGGCGTACCTCCACGGCGAGTACGCCGACCGCGGGCTGTTGGCCAACTCTGTCTGTCCGGGATGGGTCGAGACGGACATGGGCGGGTCGGGTGCGTCGCGGTCGGTCGAGACAGGGGCGGAGACGCCGGTGTGGCTGAGTCGCTTCCGGCCCGGAAGCCCGGCGGGGAAATGCTGGCGAGACAGGTCGGAGAGGAGGTGGTAAACTCTCTCGTCTCGAACTTACTCCTGGACCGGTTCGGCCAGCACGTTCTCCTACTCGTCGTCGGCGTGGGCACCCTCGCGCTCGGCGGCGCTCGGGGCGACCCGAATGAACTCGGCGTTCTCGCGGGCCTCCGGGAGCGTCAGGCCGCCGCAGTAGCTCACGCCCGAGCGAATGCCGCCGGCAAATCGCTCGACGACCTCGGCGAGCGGCCCCATGTACGGCGTGAGTCCCTCGACGCCCTCGTCGGTCGCGTGTGTCTCGGCGTCCTTGTCCGAGCGGTCGTCGTTGGCGGCCGTCGTCGCCATGCCGCGAGAGCGCTTGTACAGGTCGCCCCCGCGCTCTATCACCGCCCCCGGTGCCTCGTCGGTGCCGGCGAACAGCCGACCTATCATCACCGTGTCGGCACCCGCCATGAGCGCCTTGACCGCGTCGCCGGAGGTCCGAATCCCCCCGTCGGCGACGACGGTGATACCGAGGTCGTGGGCGACCGTCGCGCAGTCGTCGACGGCCGTCAGTTGCGGGACGCCCGCGCCGGCCACCTTTCGGGTCGTACAGTGTGATCCCGGCCCGACACCGACCTTGATCCCGTCGACGCCGCGACTGTAGAGGTCCCTGACGGCGTCGGATGTGGCGACGTTACCGACGACGAAGTCGACGCCGGGGAACTCGCGGCGGACGGATTCGACCGCGGACAGACACGTTTCGAGGTGGGCGTGTGCGACGTCCATCACGACGCAGTCGACGCCCGCATCGACCACGGCGGCGGTTCGTTCGAGCGTGTCCTCGTTGATACCGACGGCCGCGCCAACCAGTTCGCCCGCCCGCTTGACGGTCCTGACTTCGGCCGCCTGTTCGTCGACGCTCATGAACCGGTGAATCGTCCCGAACCCGCCGACTGCGGCGAGTGCGACGGCCGTCTCCGATTCGGTCACGGTGTCCATCGGGGCGCTGAGCAGCGGCCGGTCGACCGTGAGGTTCGGCGTCAGGTTCGCGGTGAGGTCCACGTCCTGCCGACTGTCGACCGGCGAACGCTGCGGAACCAACAGCACGTCTCCGTACGAGAGGCCCGTTCGAAGGTTGTCCATGCCGCACACTCGTATCGGATTCGACGTGATAAGTCCCCCGATTCGACCCACGGTGCGGAACTCGCAGCCGTCCGTGCCGCCGTCGGTTGAACGGGAACGCACGGAGTCGACGCGTGGAATGCGTAGCCGACCGGAGTCGACGTGCAGAACGCGTAGCCGAACGGGGTCCGCGGTGGCTATCGGCCGACCTCAAAGCATTTACGCCGACCAGACGGAGCAAAACCGTGACACAGCGCCGCCGCTCACTCGGAGTCGCCCTCGTCGCAGTCACAACGATCGCGGTGCTGGTTCGAATCGTCGCGCTCGGCGACCGGGTGGCCCACTGGGACGAGGGGCGAGTGGCGTACTTCGTCCTGCAGTATCTGCACTCCGGTGCGTGGGAGTACCATCCCATCATTCACGGGCCGCTGCTCTTCCACGTCAATCGGTGGGTGTTCGACAACTTCGGCGCGACTGATTTCACGATGCGGGTGGCGGTGGCGCTCGTCGGGGGTCTCCTGCCGCTGTCGGCGTGGCTCTACCGTGAACGCCTCTCACGTGCCGAAACGCTCTCGCTCGCCGTCCTGCTCGCGGCCACGCCGGTGCTGTTGTACTACTCGCGGTTCTTCCGTAACGACCTCCCACTGGCGGCGGCGATGTTCGTCGCCTTCGGCCTGTTCGTGCGCGCGGCCGACACCGGCCGACGGTGGTACGTCCTCGCCGCCGCCGTGGCGATGGGGCTCGGCTTCTCGATGAAGGAGAACGCCGTGCTGTACCCCGTTTGCTGGGTCGGCGCGCTGGCGCTCTACGGTGCGTGGCGGCGGCGACGAGGCGACGACTGGGCGAGTTCGCAGACGGTCAGCAGTCGGGTGAGACCGTGGCTCGGACGATGGGGGCCGGTGGCTCTCGGGTCGCTTCTCGTGTGGATACTGGTCGTCGCGTACAACTACGCGCCCCGTGCTGGACGCGTCGGAGAGGTCGGTATCGGCCGGGCGGGGGCCGACCCGACGCTGTGGCCGAGCGTTTTGCGTGAGGCCACGGTCGAATCGGCCGGAAAACTCGTCGCCGTCTGGGTGCAGGGCGGCCACCAGGGCACGGGTCTCGTGATTCCGTACTACTTCGTGTTTCTGACGGCGATCGTCGGCTTCGGCGCGCTGGCCGTGGTGGCCTTCGCGGCCATCGGGAGCGCCGTCGAGTGGCGAACTGGTCGCCCCCGGGCCGTCGTCGCACTGGCCGCTCTCTGGGGTGTATTGAGCCTCCTCGGCTACCCCTTCGCGATGGACCTGTCGGCCCCGTGGATCGGCGTCCACGTGGTGGTTCCGCTGGCGATTCCTGCCGCGGTCGGACTGGCGGCGACGATAGACCGCGCGCGACTGGCGACCGATCGGCCGAACCGAGTCGCGCGTCTCGCCGCAGTCGCGCTCCTCGTCGTCGGCGCACAGACGGGTGCCGTCGCCACGACGACGGCGTACGTCGCCGCCGACAACCCGTTGAACCCGCTCGGACAACCGGTGCAGGCGACGAACGACCTGAAGGAGCGAGTCCACGACGTCGAGCGAGCGGCGTGTGCGACGGCCGACCGACGAGTCCTGTTTTACGGCCCGTACTTCGACCGAGCGCAGTTCCACACACGCCATCCGTTGCCGTGGTACTTCGAACGGGGGGACATCGAGATGGTCCACGCCGACGACACGACCGAGTTGCCGGCGACCATTCCGCCCGCGGTCGTCGCACTCGACACCTCACAGGGCGACCTCGACTCGATACTGGCGGACTACGACGTGAGCCAGCACGAACTCGACCCCTGGTCGACGCGAGAGCCAGATGCGTTCGAGACGCAGACGAGAATATACGTGCAGGAGACGGACCAACCGCCCGAGTGTGTAACGGGGTGAGGGCTCGAAAACTCGACCGACGGAGTTCAGGTCGTCGGTCGGTGGCGTGTGATTTGGTGCGGGGCCCACGTGCCAGAAGATGCCGTTTGTGTGGGTTCGTACCTCGTTAGTCTCTCGCCAGTTTATCGTAAGAGTTGGACAGATATGAAGTTCACTAGGTGAGCTATAGTGGGCTATATACTGCTTGGGAGAACGTGCGACAACGCGGCGAGAGTCGATGGCAGGGGAAGCGAGAACGTGCGTCCTTTCGTCAGCATCTGAAGTGATTTCGGAGTAAGTCGACGACGCGAACCGACTCCTCGTGATGGACCCAGTGCGTGCCGTCCTCGATGAGGGCTGCTCGGCCGGAGGCACATCGGGCGACGCTCTCGCGAGCCATCGACTTCTTGAGCACGTTGTCGCGCGCACCCCAGATGACCAGCGTCGGAGGGCGAACGCAATCGTGTTGCGGTCGTTCGGGCCGTCGGAGGACGGCGCGATACCAGTTGAACATGGCGGTGAGTGCGCCGGGTCGCTCCCAGGCGTCACGATAGCGCTGAAAGTCGGTTGCGGTGAAGGTTCCCGGTCGGCTCGTTCGACGCATCATCCGAACGAACGCCCGCCAGTTGCCCGCGCGTGCGACCGTCTCCGGAAGCAGGGGCAGTTGGAAGAACAGGGCGTAGCCACTCCGCATTCGCTGGCCCCAACTGTGCTTGAGCGTCTGGCGGAACACGTCGGGGTGCGGGCCGTTGATGGCACAGAGGGAGCGAACGTAGGTCGGATAGTGCAACGCGACCCACCACGCGACGAACGCACCCCAGTCGTGACCGACGAGGTGTGCGCGTTCGTAGCCGAGAGCCTCGACGAGCGCCACAACGTCGTCGGCGAGTTTCCCGATGCGATAGGAACTGAGACCGGAGGGTTTGTCGCTCAGGTTGTACCCGCGCTGGTCGGGGGCCACGACGCGGTATCCGGCGTTGGCCAGCGGGCGGATGTGGTCGTACCACGCGTACCAGAACTCCGGAAACCCGTGTAAGAGGACGACGAGCGGCCCGTCACGAGGACCGGCCTGAACGGTGTGCAACGTGACCTCCGAGAGTTCGACGAACGTCGACTCGCCCGGCACGTCGGTCGACGGCGTCGATGAGGTTTCAGACGGGAGGTTCACACGTGCGCACCTCTCCGGACAGCGCCCTGCCACGACGTGTGTTGTGTGTTGACATCGTCCATTGTCGACAGATACGAGTGAGAAGGAGAAAAGCGTGTCTTCGGGACGCAGCAGCCACAGATAGACGGGGTCGACTACCCGAAGAGTCGCTCGCGGAGCGTCCGTGGCCGTCGGCGTTCGGCCAGCAAGACCGAACACTCGACGTCTTCGACGACGAGTTCCGCGTCCGCGAGGTCGCGGTCTTCGGCCCACGCTTCGAGAAGGACGGAGATGCCAGCGCCGATCGTCGCCCCGACGCCGATGGTCAGTACCGCCAGCGGCCCGAAGTCGGTCGCGAGTTCCTCGTCGCTCACGTCTCCAGAGTGGGTGTGACTGCCGTGAGCGCCGTGAAATCCTCGTCGGTCACGTCAGTCATGCGCCCCGTCCGGCAGGATAACGACTGGTCGGTCGCTGTCGGTCACCAGCGAATCGCGGACGCCGCCGGAGAAGAGGTCCCACCACGCTTTGCCGCCGCGGGGCGTGAAGACGATTGCACTGGCGTCGGCGTCGGCGGCCGCCTCGATGATGGCCTCGGCGACGTTAGTTCCGTAGCGGAGGTCCGTCTCGACATCGACGCCCGCGTTGGCGGCGCGTTCGGTGACGATTTCGAACAGACCGGCCGCAATTCCCTCGCGCTGTTCGAGCGACGCCTTGTCTGGAGCCCCACCGGCTTTCTCGATGACGTGGACGAACACGACGCGCCCATCCGCGCCCGCGACGCGCGGGAGGACGGCCCTGCACGTCGCCTCGGCGTCTTCGACGTTCGCAACCGGGACGAGCGGTGCCGCGAAGAGCGAATCACCCACTGGGACCACCTCTTGAAGGAGAGGAGAGACATCCGAGTTGGGCCTGCGCACGAAGCGCCAACTGAAACTTCTTTCCGACGGCTGTCATGGATGGGAGTATGGAAAGCCTCGGGTTAGTAGGTTCCCCTTGCGGTGAGGCGACCCATCATGTCTATCGAACGTAACGCAATCGAGTCAATACACCGAGTGAGAGACCACAGAACGGGGATCCGCGGGAGAGGACCCACAGAACCCGAATTCACGGGGGGAGAGCGCACACGTTCAACGCCGGGCGCACAGGGAAGTCTCAGACCGTGACGACCCACGCGCGGTAGTCCGCGTCGCGTTCGTACACCTCCTGAAACGCTCGGTCGATGAACCCGGCGAGTCGGTTCGCATCCGAGCGAGCGGTGATTCTGACGTTGGTTCCCGCTGCCTCCTCGGGGCGTTCGAGTTGGTCGATTCGAAACTCCGGGAAGTCGTCGAGCATCGTCTCCAGTCGCTCGAGTTCCGCCTCCGTGCAATCGAGGTTGAACGTCCGTTCGGCGAACTGAATCCACGGCGCAGGAAGTGGGTCCCCGGACTCGTCGGAGAGTGGGTCAACCTCGACAGTCAGAAAGGCGCTGCCACGTTCTCGGTGTGCCAGGACGGCGTCGGCGAACAGTTTACGCCGTTCTCTCGGGGTGTCGGCCACGAAACGGGTCATACGTCGAGACACGTCGTCGGAGTGGAAAAATGGCTGGGGCTACGTGCGTCGGTTTGACACCTGAAGAATCTGAGACGGTACGCTACAGGAGGAGCGAGACCGCACCGAACGTCAGCACGCTGATCAGCAGGAGGTAACAGAGGACGACGGAGACGGGTTTGAGACCGGTTTCACGCATCTGTGAGAGCCGAATACTGAACCCCAGACCGACGAAGGCGAAGACGAACAACCAGTCTCCGACTGCGGCGACGGTCGTCAGGGTGCCAGCCGACAGGACGCCGAGGTTCGAAACGAGAGCGACGACGAAAAAGCCGACCAGGAACTTCGGGAAGCGGTTCCAGAGTTGAGCGACATCCAGTCGGCCGTCGTCGTCGTCGGTGACGTAGAGGGCGGTGTAGCCGAGAGCAACGACGCCGAGAAGCGAGTTGCGCGTGAGTTTCGTCACCGTCGCCCACTGTCCGGCGAGCGATGAGTGAGCGAAGCCAGCGGCCGCCACCGGACCCGTGCTGAACATGCTCAGGCCCACCCAGACGCCGAACTGCTTGGGCGAGAGCGTCACCCAGTGACTGACCGCCGGGAACGCGACGAGCGTTACGGCGTCGAAGAGTAATATCGTGGCGACCGCGTGAGTGAGCTGTTCGCTCTTTGCCTCGATAGACCCGGCGATAGCGGTGGCGGCGGAGACGCCACAGATGCTCGACCCGGCGGCGAGTACGGAACCCGTCTTCGCCCCAACGTCGAACACGCGACGGCTGAGCAGTTCGACGGTGAGCAGTCCCGTGGCGACGGTCGCCACGACGAGGAGCGCGACGACGACACCAGAGGCGGCCATCTCGTCGAGCGAGACGCTCGCACCGAGGAGGACGATTCCCGTCTCGAGAAAGAGTGGATGCACAGCGAGTCCGGGTGTAAATCGATCCGGAAGCGACGTGAGATTCGTGAAGACCGCACCGAGGACGATTGCGACGAGCAACGCGTTGACACCCGGAATCGACTGCGCGACGACTCCGAGGACGACCAGCAGTAGGAGGCCCGGGACGAGTTTCGTCGGGGAGTCGCGCCGGGTCATCAAACTCCGTGGGCGAGAACGAACTCGAACGCGACGATACCGAGACCGAGCAACGTCGCCTGCCAGCCCCGTTCGAGGTCGACCCAGCAGTCGTACGCCGTGGCACAACAGGCCTGAATCGGTCCAGTGCGAGACGTGACAGAGAACCACGGCCGCATCATGCAACGAGTGTGTATTCAGTCGCCATTCAATCTATCGCTCGAAATCCAATGTATCAGACAATATTGCCGGTATATGTCGGTTGGGACCGACCATCTGCGGTACATCGAGGTCAAACGACACGATTATGCGGACAATATTGCCACTACTTCGTTCGCCTCTGGAGACAACGAACGGATCAGTTTCTTCAAGTCTTTAACCTCGGGGCGAAACTCCTCAGACATGAGTGACCAACACATTCTGCTACTCGGAGCACCGGGTGCTGGCAAAGGAACCCAGTCGAAACGACTCGCCGAAGAGTACGGTGTCGAACACATCACGACGGGGGACGCCCTGCGGGCGAACAAGGACATGGAGACCGAATACGGGACGCCGCGTGAGTACATGGAGAAGGGGGAACTCGTCCCCGACGGCCTCGTCAATGAGATCGTAGCGGAGGCCCTCGCACAGGCCGATGGCTACGTACTGGACGGCTATCCGCGGAATCTCTCACAGGCGGAGTACCTCTCGGAGATGACCGACCTCGACGTCGTCATCTACCTCGACGTCGACGAAGAGGAACTCGTCAAGCGACTCACCGGGCGACGCGTCTGCTCGGAGTGCGGGGCTAACTACCATGTCGAGTTCAGTCAACCGGAAGTGGAGGGCGTCTGCGACGAGTGCGGGGGAGAACTGATGCAACGCGACGACGACACCGAGGAGACGGTTCGGGAGCGACTCCGAGTGTACCGCGAGAACACCGAACCCGTCGTCGAACACTACCGCGACGAAGGTGTCCTCGTCGAAGTCGACGGCGAAGGGACTCCCGGCGAGGTCTTCGAAGCAATCACGCGCGTCGTCGAGGACAACTGAGAAGACGAACACGATTCAGAAGACGAACAGACTGAGTCGAGGTGCGGAACTATCGAGCGTCGGACTCGACAGGAAGTCGAATTCGACCGCGAATCGGATCCGACCGGGAGTCGACCCGGCGAGAGACGGTTGGCCCTCGACGAGACGTTGATGACGGGCGAAACCGAGCGAAACGGACGATTTATCGAAACCGGCGCGGCGGCGACAGAGTAAAAAGTTCATAACTGCCGGTGGCCTACATCCGGCAATGGCACGGATTGAGGAGAAGGTGCGTTATCTCGTCTCCGAGGACTCGGGGATGCGAGAGGCCGTCGAGACGGTTCTCGAACGGTCCGACGACGGCACGATACGTTGGGTCGACGTTCGGGAGGACCTCACGAGCGGTCAGTGGGGCCGACTCATCGAGAAGGGCGTCCTCGTGGACGGCGAAGATGGATTCGTGTTGGCCGACGTCGAGGCCACGAGGGCCGGACTGACGAACGGTGAGGCGTCGGACTCGAAGACGAAATCCACGTCGTCGGACAGCGACGACGAGGGAACCAGGTGGACCAAGTGGGACAAGGGCGCAGCACTCGTCAGCGTAGCACTCTTTCTGGGGTACTCGTGGCGGCCGATGCGCGACCTCATCGGCGGGGTGATGGACACGTTCCTCGGCCCCGTCTCAGAGATGCTTCCGTTCTACGCGGTGGTGATGATACTCGCAGTGGCGACGGGGCTATACTCGACGCTGTTGCAGGCGAATCTGATGGACATGGAGAAGATGGGCGAGTACCAGGACCGCATGAAGGAGATACAGAAACGCCGCAACGAGGCCAAAGAAAACGACGACGAGGACGCACTCAAGGAGATTCAGGACGAGCAGATGGAAGCGATGGGCGACCAGATGGGGATGTTCAAAGAGCAGTTCCGACCGATGGTCTGGATCATGTTCTTCACAATTCCCGTCTTCCTCTGGATGTACTGGAAGGTCGGAATCGGCGACCCCAGTGCCGGGAGCTTCGGCGCGCCCATCGTCCTCCCGCTCGCGGGAGAAGTCCACTGGAAGGACGGTATCATCGGTCCACTGCAGGTCTGGATTCTCTGGTACTTCCTCTGCTCGATGGGCTTTACCCAGATCATCCGCAAAGGACTCGACATCGACATGACCCCGTCGTCGGCGAGTTCGTAAGCGACCCAGCGTTTATCCGCTGGCGTTTGCTTGGCGGTTTCCGCGCGTGAGTATCGACGCAGTACGACCCACTCCGGTACCCGGTCAGGTCGGACAAACTGGTCGAATAGCACCCGTGTCAGCACGTCTCGCTGGCGGCAGCAAGGACAATCTCTTTTAGCCTGACCCGAGGAGACTGTGTATGTTACTAACCGTCTCCGGCCTCGCTGGCAGCGGCAAGAGTACCACCGCCGCAGCACTCGCGGCCGAACTCGGTTACGAGCACGTCAGCGGTGGCGACATTTTCCGTGACCTCGCGGCCGAGCGTGGCTACACTCCGGTCGAGTTCAACGAACTGGCCGAATCGGACGACCAGATAGATCGTGACCTCGACCGGCGGCTGGCCGAAATCGCCCGCGAACGCGACGATGTGGTCCTCGAATCGCGGCTGGCGGGATGGCTCGCAGGCGACGACGCCGACGTCCGTCTCTGGTTGACCGCGCCGCTGGACGTTCGGGCGGCCCGAATTGCAGACCGCGAGGACAAATCGCTCGACGTCGCCGCCGAGGAGACTCAGCGCCGAGAGGAGAGCGAGGCGTTCCGCTACGAGAAGTACTACGACATCCCCATCGTGGACCTCTCGATATACGACGTGGTGCTCAACACCGCCAGATGGGGCCCCGAGGGGGTTCTCGACATCCTCAGGACGGCCGTCGAGGCGTACGACCCGGCCGACGACGAGGGAAAGCTTCCGGTCGAAGGCATCAGCTACGACTTCTGACGATGCGAGGACCGCCGCTGTATCGCGACGTCGACGCCCTGCTCACCTTCGGCGTCGTCAACCTCGACAAGCCGCCCGGACCATCGGCACACCAGGTGTCCGGCTGGGTTCGGGACATGGTCGGCGTCGACCGGGCCGCCCACGCCGGGACGCTCGACCCGAAGGTGACCGGCTGTCTCCCGGTCCTGCTCGGCGACGCGACCCGTCTCTCGCAGGTGTTTCTCCACGGTCGCAAGGAGTACGTCGCGGTCCTCGAACTCCACGGGCCAGCGCCGACCGATATCGAGGCCGTCGTCGAGGAATTCGTCGGCGAAATTTATCAGAAGCCGCCGCGCAAGAGCGCCGTCTCGCGTCGCCTCCGAACCCGGGAGGTGTACGCGCTCGACCTGCTCGAAGTGCAGGACCGACAGGCACTCCTGCGCATCGAGTGCGAGAGCGGGACCTACATCCGAAAACTGTGTCACGACATCGGCCTCGCGCTCGGGACGGGCGGTCACATGGGCCACCTCCGACGAACCGTCACCGAGCCGTTCGACGATACGGACCTCGTCACCCTCCACGACCTCGCCGACGCGCTGGCGTTCGCCGAGGAGGGCGACGACGAGTGGCTTCGGGAGATAGTCGCACCCGCCGAACGCGCGCTCACGCACCTCCCGCGGGTGGTCGTCGCCGAGAACGCCGCCGAGCAGGTCGCCCACGGCGCGCCGGTGTACGCCCCGGGCGTCATCGAAGTCGACGAGGGCGTCGAGCGAGGTGAGTTGCTCGCGTGCTACACGCCCGACGACGCCGTGGTCTGTCTCGGTCGGCTCGTCGGCGACCCCGACGCCGAGAAGGGAGAGGTCGTGCGACTCGAACGCGTGCTGGTGTGACCGCTACAACGAAACGAAGCGCTTAACCGAGGGACTCGCATCTCTCGTTGTACGGGACCGTGGGGTAGTGGTATCCTCTGCGGATGGGGTCCGTAGGACCCGAGTTCGACTCTCGGCGGTCCCATTCTTGCTGTTGCGAGCCGACAGGCGAGCATCGGCTGAATTACGACCGGCGAGCGTCGCAGCGCGAACGAAGTGAGCGCTGTCGGTCGAACGAAGTGAGACCGAAGCACGTCACGAGCGGAGCGAAGTGACGGAGTTCGACTCTCGGCGGTCCCATATTGCTTTCGCGAACAAATCCGAGAGCGACAGCACTCCCGAGCGTGGAGTCGATGAGCCACAGATCAAGTTGGGAAACAGACAGTTCTATAGTTGAGTACCGTTATCGAAAACATGAATGGCGAACCGTTTTTCTGTAGGCGAAACTCTCGTCGAGCCCCTCCTCGCCGTCGCGGTGTCAGCGACATCGATGGTCGACACCGGACAGGTGAAGAGACCGAACCGACTCCCCAGCGGGGACTGCGACGGGAACGGCAGTAGCGACTCTCCAGTGCCCGATCCACGACCGGCAGGCGCCGGCAACAGAGCGCGGGGCGGATGACGGGGGCGAACCGGGGAGCGCTCGCGCTCCGCCTGGTGGCTGTCGTGGGACTGGTGATGCTCGTATCGAGCGCCGTGGCCGCGAGCACGGTGCCGACCGGTGACACCGTCAGCGCCACCGAAGCCGGAAGCGCCGCTGCTTGCGATACGCACGAGGTCGGACACGTCGTCCAACTGCACTGTCTCGACGCGAATCGCGATGCGGCATCCGAGAGACCCGCCGTTCTCAGCGCAGAGTACAAACTCCCCGGCGGCGAACCACTCGCCATCGACACCGCAGAAATCTACTCTCCGACGACCGAATCGCCGGTAATCGTTCAGAGCGGGTCGTCGGTGACCGTCGATTACAACGCCCAGGATAACAATTTCGACTCGGCAACGATTACCATCGAAGACGAGTCGGGCAACGAAATCGCGCGGAAGGAAGTGAGTCAGGGGGACAACACCGCATCGTTGAGTCTGGGGTCTAACGTTCCCGACGGCTCCTACGACGTGGTGCTGGAAGTTCTCAGCGATTGGTCGTGGGCGTATCCCACGGAGGCGAACGCAGTCATCGTCGACGACACGCCCCCCAGTGTCGATATCAGTTCGCCGACCGACGACACCAGCCATACCTCACCTCAGGTGATTAGCGGCACGGCATCCGACGGAGTTTCGGGACTCGATACCGTCGAGTTGCAGATCGAAAACGGTGCAGGTGACACCTGGGACGGCAGTTCGTTCACCACCGGGGAGACGTGGGTGACTCCCAGTGGGACCTCAGCCTGGAGTTACGATACGGCCGGTGTGGGTATCTCCACCGACGGGACCTACACCGTAACCGCCCGGGCGACCGACAACGCGACGAATACGGAAACCACCTCGATGAGCTACGCCGTCGACAGCGTTGACCCGACGTTCAAAGCGGGTGCGAGCAATTCCACCTCGATAGCCGAGGGGAGCACCGGCACCGTCCTCGACGTAGAGGCCGACGACGACGCCGGCTCGAACTACGATACCGGTGTCAGCTACTCGCTCGGTGGCGATGACGCCGGGTTCTTCAGCATCGACACCACCACCGGCGAGGTGGCCCTCGACAGCCCCCTGGACTTCGAGAGTCCGAGTGACACCGACGCAAACAACGACTACGAACTGACCGTCACCGCCACCGACGATGCCAGCAACAGTAACCAGCAGACCCTCACCGTCTCCATCACCGACCTGAACGAAGACCCCACGCTTTCGAAGAACAGCGGTCTCACCGTCGACGAGGGGGCGAACGCACGGGCGATCACGACCGCGACCCTCTCGGCGACAGACCCCGAGGGAGACGCACTCACCTACGACGTGACCAGCGGGGTGAATCACGGCACGCTGTTCATCGACGGCACCGGTGCCGGGAGCGCCGACGGCACCCTCGACGGCGAAGCGCCCATCGGGACGGGAACGTTCACGCAGGTCGATATTAACAAAGGGGCCTTACTGTACAGTCACGACGGCTCGGCGACCACCAGTGATAGCTTCGAATTCGACCTGAAAGACGGCAACGGCGGGTCACTGACGGACCAGACCGTTGCCATCACCGTAACCGAAGCGCCGACGGTCACCTCAATCACGCGTGCGAGCCGAGCGAGTCCGACCAACGCCGACAGCGTCGACTTCGACCTGACGGTCTCGGAGTCGGTCACCGGCGTCGACGCGGGCGATTTCACGCTGACGACGACCGACAGCGCGACGACAGCGAACGGAGACGGCGATATCTCGGTCACCGGAACCGGCAGTCGCTACACCGTCACGGTCGACAACGTCGCGGGCGACGGCGACCTTCGACTCGACCTCGTCGACGACGACTCGATCACGAGCGACCGCCACGGCGTGCCACTCGGCGGGGTGGGAACGACCGGTGACAGCGACGGCGGCTTCACCGGCGGCGAGACCTACCGGATCGACAACACCGCCCCGACGGCCGACGCCGGAAGTGACCTGACCGTCGACGAAGGCACCGCGGCCGCCTTCGACGGCACGGGGTCGACCGACAACGTCGGCATCGTGTCCTACGAGTGGGACTTCGGCGACGGCACCCCGAACGCCACCGGCCCGAAGCCGACCCACAGCTACGCCGGACTGGGGACCTACACGGTGACGGTGACCACCACCGACGCCGCGGGCAACGCGGACACCGATACGATGGCCGTGACGGTGGCGGACGCGACCCGGCCGGTGGCCGAGGCGGGACCGGATAGAACCGTCAAGGTCGGAACGCCCGTGTCGTTCGACGCCACCGAGTCGACCGACGACACCGGCGTCGTCAGCTACTGGTGGGAGTTCGGCGACGGTGGACTCACGAACGCCCCGACTCCCACCCACACGTACACGGAGC
Organism: Halobacteriota archaeon; assembly: GCA_051747545.1. Taxonomy (GTDB): domain Archaea; phylum Halobacteriota; class Halobacteria; order Halobacteriales; family Haloferacaceae; genus JBNJGG01. The sequence continues at coordinate 14,241 of JBNJGG010000002.1, forward strand.
CGGGTACCTACACCGTTCGACTCACCGTCTCCGACGCCGCGCGGAACAAAGACGCCGACACCGCCACCGTCACCGTCGTGGCGAACGATTCGACCCCGCCGACCGCCGACGCCGGCGAAGACCGACGAATCGAGGTAAACGAGACCGTCGCCTTCGACGCGACCGACTCCACCGACGACGGCCAGATAGCGAGTTACGAGTGGGACTTCGGCGACGGCACGAATGGAACGGGAGAAACGACGGCACACACCTACGAAAGCTCCGGAACCTACACCGTCACGCTCACCGTGACGGACGCGGCCGGCAACGTCGACACCGACACGGTTTCGGTGACTGTCTCCGAAACCACCGAGCCCGAATCACCGGTGTTTACCGATCCCCTGCCCGAGACCGGAGCAACGGACCCACCGCGTGACCTCGACGGCGACGGGCGATACGAGGATGTCGACGGCGACGGCGACAGTGACTTCGACGACGGCGTCGCGCTCGCGTTCGTCGAGTACGACGCGCTGACGACCGACCAACAGCGTGCACTCGACTTCGACGACGACGGCGACGCCGACTTCGACGACGCCATCGAACTCGCCTTCACAGCCTGAGACGCGGAGTCGACGCGAGTTTCCGAGAGCGATGTATTCGAGCGCGTTCGCCAGTTTTCGCTTCACCTCGGGGTCGTCGAACGACAGCCCGAGTCGGAGGTCGGCCAACGCCGGGACCGAGGAAACGACCGAATCGGGGCAGTCCTCGGCGACGGCGACGAATAGTTTGGCCGCGGCGAGGCGAATCGGACGCTCGTCGCCTTCGAGGAAGGGCGTGAGCGACGGAACCACGGGACGCAACGCAGTCGGTCGGTTCGTCACGAGCGACCGGGGCGACCGAAGCGCCGCTTTTCGCTCGTCGGCGTTGGTGGGTCGGTCACCGGTGTGTCCCGTCGGTAGGTAGGCCGTGGCGGTGTACCGAGAGAAGTGTGAGGCCGACGAAGGACCTCTCTGACCCAGAGAACGCGTCACAGCCACACCGAGCGAAACCAAAGTTGGTATGTCTGTCGTACCCCCTTAGATAGAGACAAGATGACGAAAACGAGCATCATTGGGTGCGGAAACATGGGGAGCGCCCTCGTGAAGGGCCTCTCCAGGGCAGGCAATCACGAGGTGACGGCGTGCGATGTCGACCCACAGGCGCTCGACCGACTGGCCGACTACTGTGCGCACACGACGACGGACCTCTCGGAGGCGGCCGAATCCGACGTCGTCGTCATCGCGGTGAAACCGGACATCGTCGGGACGGTGCTGGACGGCCTCGACCTCTCTGCGGACCAGACGCTCGTCTCTATCGCCGCCGGCGTCTCGACGGAGTACCTCGAAGGAAAGACGAAGGCGCGGGTCGTCCGAATCATGCCGAATCTCGCAGCCGAATCCGGGAACATGGCCGCGGCGGTCACCCCCGAAGGCGTGGCCGACGAGGTGAAAGCCATCCTCGACGACGTGGGCGAGTTCGTCGAAGTCGACGAGACGCACATGGACATCGCGACGGCGGTCAACGGGAGCGGCCCGGCGTTCGTCTTCTATCTCCTGCAGGCGATGAAACGCGCGGGCGTCGAGGGCGGTCTCGACCCCGACGAGGCCGAGGTGCTCGCCGCGCAGACGTTCAAGGGGGCCGCCGAGACGGTGCTGCGTTCCGAGAAGAGCGTCGACGAACTCATCGACGCCGTCTGCTCGCCGAACGGGACGACCATAGAAGGAATGGAAGTGCTGTGGAACAGCGACGTCGCGGACGTCGTCGCCGAGGCCGTGGCCGCGGCCGAGAACCGCTCCAGAGAGCTGTCGCAGGGTTTCCAGGATGAGTGAAGCCGTCGCGAGCGAAATCGAGAAGACGAGGCGACTCGCCGCCGACGCAGAGCGCGTTGTCGTCAAGGCGGGGACGAACTCGCTGACCGACGACGAGTCGAATCTCGACGACGAGAAACTGAACAAACTCGTCGACGACATCATCCAACTGCGCGAGCGAGACAAAGACGTGTTGCTCGTGTCCTCCGGGGCGGTGGGCGCTGGAAAGGGCCGAGTCGGGCTCTCCGACGAGACGGTCGAAGCGTCGCAGGCGCTGTCGACGGTCGGCCAGAGCCACCTCATGCACCGCTACACGGAGAGTTTCGGTCGCTACGGGACGAAGGTGGCCCAGATACTCCTGACCCAGCACGACCTGGAGAACGCCGAGCGGTTCACCAACTTCAAGAACACCGTCGAGACGCTGTTGGAGTGGGGCATCGTCCCCATCATCAACGAGAACGACGCCGTCGCGACCGAGGAGATACGAATCGGCGACAACGACATGATTTCGGCCTCGCTCGCGATTGGGCTGGGCGTCGACCTGCTGGTCACGCTCACCGACGTGGGCGGAGTGTACACCGGGAACCCGAAAGAGGACCCCACGGCCGAGCGTATCGAAGCCGTCGGGCGAAACTACGACGAGGTCCAGCAGTTGATAGACGAGAGCGCGACGGACACGTTCGGCGGCATTCGAACCAAAGTGCAGGGCGCCCGCTCGGCGAGCGAACACGGCATCCCCGCCATCATCGCGCGGTCGACCGAGGAGGACGTCCTGGAAAGAATCGCTACTGCCAAACCAGTGGGGACGATATTCATTCCCATCAACGGGGTAATCGATGACTGAGAGAGACACCGAGGCGAAGGTCGAAGAGGCACAGGCGGCCGCCCTGAAACTCGCCAACGTCTCCGACGACGAACGGAACGAGGCGCTGTTGGCTGTCGCGGCGGCCATCGAAGACGCGCGCGACGAGGTGCTCGCGGCAAACGAGGAAGACGTCGAAGAGGCCGAAGCACTGCTCGAAGAGGGCGAGTACAGCCAGGCGCTCGTCGACCGTCTCAAACTCTCTGAGACGAAGCTAGAGAGCATCGCCGAGATGGTCAGAAGCGTCGCGGGGCAGGCGGACCCACTCGGCAAGACGCTCGCGGCGCGGCGACTCGACGAGGGACTCGAACTCTACAAGGTCGGCGTCCCGATCGGCGTCATCGCGACAGTGTTCGAGTCGAGGCCCGACGCGCTCGTCCAGATTGCGGCGCTCAGTCTCAAGTCGGGGAACGCGGCGATACTGAAGGGCGGGAGCGAGGCGAGTTACTCGAACAGAGCGCTCTTCGAAATCATCCGCGAAGCCACCGACGACATGCCAACGGGGTGGGCACAACTCATCGAAGCGCGCGAGGACGTCACCACGCTACTCGGGATGGACGACTCGGTCGACCTCCTCATGCCGCGGGGCAGTTCGAAGTTCGTGAGTTACATCCAGGACAACACGAGCATCCCCGTCCTCGGTCACACTGAAGGCGTCTGCCACGTCTACGTCGACAGCGAGGCGGACCTCTCGATGGCGACTGAAATTGCGTACGACGCGAAGGTGCAGTATCCCGCGGTCTGCAACGCCGTGGAGACGCTATTGGTCCACCGGGACGTCGCCGAGGAGTACCTCCCCAGGATAGCCGCCCGGTACGGGGAGGCGAACGTCGAGATGCGAGGCGACGAAGCGGTACGTGAACTCGTCGACGTCGAAGCGGCGACGCCCGAGGACTGGTCGACCGAGTACGGCGACTACATCATCTCGATGAAGGTCGTCGACTCGCTCGAAGACGCCATCGCTCACGTCAACACCTACGGCTCGAAGCACACCGAGTCCATCGTCACGGAGAACGCCGAGAACGCGAGTCTCTTCATGCGACGTATCGACGCGGCGAGCGTGTTCCACAACGCGTCGACGCGGTTCGCCGACGGGTACCGGTACGGACTCGGTGCCGAGGTCGGAATTAGCACGGGGAAGATACACGCCAGAGGACCGGTCGGTCTCGAAGGACTCACGACGTACAAGTACTACCTCGAAGGTGATGGACAGATAGTCGGCACGTACGCCGGTGACGACGCGAAACCGTACCTCCACGAGGAATTCGACGGGGCGTGGAATCCCGGACACCTCTCCGGGGAGTAGCAGGCCACCGCGGACGCGTTTGCTGCCCACCAATTCGAGTGTGAGACCGCGCGAAGGTCGGGGACCGAGTGAACGCGCGCGCGAGAGAACGTCGTTTCAGAACTCTTATTCGGAGAGAGCAGAAAACCGTGTCTGGCGTTATCACAACCGTCCATTCACACCTCGGACTGACACACCACGCGACACCCAAACCCCGAACAGGGTCTGGTTGTGATAGGGCCCGCTTCCGTTTTCACCGGGGTCAGTGCCTCGACGACGAGTGCCGACCGTCGAAATACAGGCAGTGAACGACCGGCCAACGGCTATGGTTCGCGCGACTCGATGTGTAGGTGTATGCAACTCGCCCGCCACGGCACCGGACCGATGGCCACGGTGCGAGCGCTCGCGTCACAGGTTCACCCCGTATTCATGCTGCCACCGCTGGGAGCCTCCGCGTTCGGCGCAGTGCTCGCTCGCGACTTCGCACTCGACGTGGCGTTGCTGCACCTCGGGGTCGCGTTCTGTGCGATTTACACGGCCCACGTGAAAGATGGCTACGTGGATTTCCACGGTCGCGGCGAGGACGACGACCACCCGCTGACGGTCGTGGGCTGTCGTGTCGCACTGGCGGGCGCGACGGTGTTGTTCTTCCTCGGGACGGTGCTGGTCGGACTCGTCGCCGGTGTCGTGGCCGTGGCACTGACGCTTCCGGGGTGGGTCATCGGCTTCCTCCACGCACCCCACCTCGACACCAATCCGGCGACGACGACGATGGGATATCCACTGGGCATCGGGTTCGCACTCCTCGGTGGGTACTACGTGCAAGCGCAAATGTTGACACCGACGGTCGTCGCCTTCGCCGCCGTGTTCGTCGTCGTCCTCTCGGGAATCAAAATCGTCGACGACGCGCAGGACTACGAATACGACCGGTCGATAGGAAAGCGAACCGTCGCCGTCGCACTGGGCCGCCCCCGCGCTCGACAGAGTGCGTACGCCGTGATGGCCGTCGGTCTGGTCACGGTCGTCGCACTGGCCGCAACGCCCGTCTTCCCCCCGAGCGTGGTGGTCGCACCGGGCGCGTTCGCCCTCATCGCCTTTCTCACGCGCCACGCGGACGAGCGACTGGCGACGATGCTGCTCATCCGTGCCTCCTACGTGTTTCTCGCAGTTCTCGTCGTCGCCGTCTGGTTTCAGCCGTTGTCGTAGACCGACGTGTGGCGTGACGGGTCGACGGGCGACCCAGTCGTCCGAAGGGCCGGTGCCGTTTTCGGCCGCCCCGTGGTAGTTGGCTCGTGCTCTTCGACATCGGTGTCCTCGGTTCGTACACGTACCTCGCCACGGAGTTGTTCTGGGGCGTGGTCGCGCTCGCACTGCTACGGTATGCAGGGGCCCTTCGGGCGGCCGCCCGTACCGTCGCCGTCCTGTATCCGTTCGCCTACGTCTGGGACTGGTACACCCTCACGGTCGGCGTCTTCTCGATACCGCTTCGAACCGGGGTCGAACTGTTCGGAATCCCCCTCGAAGAACACCTGTTCATGCTGGTGGTTCCGTCCGTCGTCGTCGGAACCCACGAGTCGCTCCGGAAACTCCTCGACGACGGACGAAAGGCGAGCGGAGAGGTCGTAGACCGCGCCACGAGCGACGAGAGTTAGTCGCGCTTGACGCCGGGGTTCGTCACGGCACCGTTGGCGGCCGAGTCGAAGGCCTGCCCGTACTTGGCGAGGACGCCGTTGGTGTACGCCGGTTCGCCCGGTTCCCACGCCTCGCGGCGAGCAGCCAGTTCCTCCGCAGAGAGGTCCACCGAGAGCGTGCGGTTCGGGATGTCGACGGTGACCGTGTCACCCTCTTCGAGCAGAGCGATGGGACCTCCGACGGCGGCTTCGGGGGCGACGTGACCGATCATCGGGCCACGGGTTCCGCCGGAGAATCGACCGTCTGTGAGCAGTGCGACGTCTTCTTCGTGACCCTGCCCGACGACGGCGGCGGTGACGCCGAGCATCTCGCGCATCCCCGGCCCACCGCGCGGGCCTTCACCGCGGATGACGAGCACGTCGCCGGATTCGAGGCCGCCCTCCTGAACGTACGCCATCGCGTCCTCCTCGTTCTCGAAGATTCGGGCGGGTCCCTCGTGGTGGAACTTGTCGTCCCCCGTCACCTTCAGCACCGCGCCGTCGGGCGAGAGGTTACCCTTCAGAATCTTGATTGCCCCTTCCTCCTGTTTGGGTTCGTCGACGGTGTAGAGGAAGTCGGCGTCGATGTCGTCGTCCGCGGGGAGGTCCAGCGTGGCGAGTTCTTCCTCGATGGTCCGGCCCGTGACGGTCATCGCGTCGCCGTGGAACAGGCCGGCGTCGAGCAGTCGTCGAATGACGATAGGGACGCCACCGATCTCGTGGAGGTCGTTCATCACGCGCGTCCCCCCGGGTTGGAGGTCGGCGATCTTCGGCGTTCGCTGGGAGATTTCGTCGAAGTCCTCGATTTCGAGGTCGATGCCAGCTTCGCGGGCCAGCGCCAGCAGGTGAAGCACGCCGTTGGTCGAGCCACCGATCGCGGTCTGGAGGGCGATGGCGTTCTCGAAGGACTTCCGCGAGACGATGTCCGACGGTTTGCGGTCGGCTTCGACGACTTCGACCGCGAGTTCACCGGCGCGTCTGGCGACCTCGTATCGCTGCTCGTCCTCGGCGGGTGCGCTGGCACTGCCGAGGGGGGCGAGACCGATAGCTTCCGAGATTGAGGCCATCGTGTTGGCCGTGAACATCCCGCCGCACGAACCCGCGCCGGGGCAGGCGTGTCGTTCGAGGTCGTCGAGTTCCGCCTCGGTCATGTCGCCGGTCGCGTACGCGCCGACCCCCTCGAACACCTGCACGATGGTCACGTCTCGACCCTCGTGTTGGCCGGGCATAATCGACCCACCGTAGAGGAAGACGCTCGGCAGGTCAGTCCGAATCGCGGCCATCATCATCCCGGGGAGGTTCTTGTCACAGCCAGCGACGGTGACGAGACCGTCGAGTCGCTCGCCGAAGGAGACGAGTTCGACCGAATCGGCGATGAGTTCGCGGGAGATGAGCGAGGCCTTCATCCCCTCGGTCCCCATGGAGATGGCGTCCGAGATGGTGATAGTGCCGAATTCGATGGGCATGCCGCTGGCACCGTCGACGCCATCGATGGCACTCGCGGCGACGTCGTCGAGGTGGACGTTACACGGTGTGACGTCGGCGGCGGGGTTGGCGACGCCGACCATCGGCGAGTCGAGGTCGTCGTCGTCGAAGCCCATCGCTCGGAACATCGCTCGATGAGGAGCGCGTTCTGGTCCCTCTGTGACCTCCGTGCTTCGGAGGTTGGAGTCCTTCCCTGCGGGTTGCTGTTCTTGTTGGCTCATACACCCTCGTTGCTCCCGGATGGCTTAAAACACGGCGACCGGGCAGTCGTCTCTGCGCGACCAAACGCGTCGTCCAGAAGAGACAGTCACCGAACCGAGAAGACAGCGGGCCGGGAAAATAGCGTGGACCGGTCGTGACTTCACGAATCGTCAGGCTGCGAACCGATAGCGACGACGTTCGACTCGAACGGCATCAGCGGCGCTTCGAACGTCGCGGTCAGTTCGGTGTTCGGGAAGAACCCGACGACTCGAGCGCGTTCGTCACCGACGTTGCGGACGCTGTGGGGAACGTCGACCGGGACGACCGCCATCTCGCCCGCAGAGAGTTCGACCGTCTCGTCGCCGACGGTGGCCTCGACCGCCCCCTCGGTCACGACGAGGAGTTCTTCGTTGCTGTCGCGGTGGCTGGGCAGGTAGTTTTCCGGGTCGAGTTCGAACGAAACAACCATCAGACCCTCTGCGGATACGTCGCTCGCATTCGGTGTTCCGGGCGAGAGCGGGAAGTATCCCCGCAGCTGTGCGTGCTCGTCGCCCTCTTGCCATACGTCTGCGCCCTCGAACTGGTGGAGTCCGACCACCTGTACGTTCGGACGCCGCGCGTCGGATTCGACTGACATGGTTGCTCTCTCCGTTGGTCGTTCAGACGCCCGAAGACGGAAATCAACCACCGTCCGCGTCGGGTTCTGAATCACCCTCTATACGATTGGACGAACGTTAACCTTTTTGGAAATTACTCGCCATTTTGCGACATTCTTTGTTCCAACCGACCGGGATAGACACACAACGAGGAGACGACTACGGTGGGTCGAAACCGAGTGGTCACTCCTCGCGTGCGGCGAGTCCGGCGAGGTGGCCTGCCTCGTGGACGATGATCTCCTTGACGCCCAGTCTGGCGGCGCTTTCACTCCCGGGAAGACAGAAGACGGGCGTCCCGCGAACGACGCCGGCCAGGGCTCTGGTGGCGACGACGCGGGTTCCAATCTCCTCGTAGGAGAGGGTTCGAAACAGTTCGCCGAACCCGGGAAGGACCTTCTCGAAGAGCGGTTCGACCGCCTCGACGGTCACATCGTCGGGCGTCACGCCCGTACCACCCGTCGTCACCACGGTGTTCACGTCGTCGCGTTTTGCCACCGTGTTGACGGCCTGCTGGACGCCGTCGTAGCGGTCTGCGATGAGGTCTCGCGTCGAAATTTCGTGTCCGGCGTCCTCGAAGATCGAGACGATGGCATCGCCCGCCGGGTCGTCGTCCAAGGTGCGTGTCGAAGAGACCGTGACGACGGCGACGCCGAGCGTCTCAACGTCGTGGGTGTGGTGATGGTCGTGGGAATGACGTCTGTCATCGTGGGAGTGATGACCGTCAGAGTCGTGTGCGTCGTCCATAAGGAGACGTGCGTCCACGTCCACCAAAACGTTCTGGACCGAAACCGGCGGTAGTCGAAGGAACAGAAGGGCAGCAACGGGTCGGAGAGAGGGGCAAACAGAAGGGCAGGAGAGAGCCAGGGAGAGGGCCACAGAAGGACAGGAAAGGGTCGAGGAGAGAGGCGAGCCGAGAGGTGCGACCGTGGCGTACTGTTTTGGCGCTACAGAGAATTACCTCGCCCATGAAAGCCGTCCAGTTCACGGGCCACGGCGACCGCGACGTAATCACTTACGACGACTATCCCGACCCGGAACTCGGGCGCGGTGAGGTACTCGTCGACATCAAGGCCGGGGCGTTGAACTACCTCGACGTGTGGACGCGCCGGGGGCTTCCGGGAATCGACCTCGAGATGCCACACGTGCCGGGAAGCGACGGAGCGGGGGTCGTCCGTGAAGTCGGTGCAGACGTGTCGCGCTTCGAACCGGGCGACCACGTCGCCGTCACGGCGGGCGTCTCCTGCGGCGCGTGTGAGTTCTGCCGCGACGGCGAGGAGTCGATGTGCGTCAGTTTCGGTATCCTCGGCGAGCACCTGCCCGGCGTCCACGCCGAACAGGCGGCCGTCCCCGAGGAGAATCTCGTTGCCGTCCCCGACCACGTCGACTGGAAGATCGCCGGGTCGGCGACGCTCGTGTTTCAGACGGCTTGGCGAATGTTGCTCACCCGCGGGAACCTCCGACCGGGCGAATCGGTACTCGTCCTCGGCGCGTCCGGCGGCGTCGGCCACGCGGCGGTGCAAATAGCCAAGCACGCCGGTGCGGAGGTGTTCGCCACCGCGAGCAGCCAGGAGAAACTCCGGTACGCGAAAGCGTGTGGGGCCGACCACGTCGTCGACTACGAATCCGAAGACTTCGCGGCGGCCATCCGCGAGGAGACGGGGCGGCGCGGCGTCGACGTGGTAGTCGACCACGTCGGGGAGGCGACGTGGCAGCAGTCGCTGAAGAGCCTCGCCAAGGGCGGTCGAATCGTGACCTGCGGGGCGACGACGGGCGGGACGCCGGAGACGAACGTCAACCGAATCTTCTGGAATCAACTGTCGGTCATCGGGTCGACGATGGCGACCCCCGGCGAAGTCGACGACGTGCTCGAACTGGTCTGGGACGGCACCTTCGAGCCACGCGTCCGCGAGGTGGTCCCGATGAGCGAGACGGCCCGCGCTCACGAACTGTTGGAAAACCGTGAGGGCTTTGGTAAAGTAGTCGTAATGCCAGACAGTGAGCTCTGAGCGCGACCGAGAGACGACCGACGGCGGATACGTTCACCGACCGGGAGGGCAGCCGTCTACCTCCGAACCCGAACCGCAGGGATTCGGGAGCCAGGGGTGGGTGCTGGTCGCAGTCCTCACGCTCTCGTTTCTGGTCATTCCAGGCATCATCTACCTCCGCCCGTCGACGCCGGCGGCGTTCGGACTTCCCTATCTGGCTTCGTTTCTCGTACTCCCACTCCTCCCGGCGGTGTTGCTCGGGTTCGTCGCCGTCTGGTCGATGACCGTCGCGACGGGCCGTGACGACGAGTGACTGATCCCGACGCCGACAGGTGACTACCCCCCAATTCCGACAGGTGACGGAGCGACCGCAGTCCACGCAGTCGATTTCCGGGAGTCTTGTCCAATTGTCGTTCTATAAATACTGTCGCGACAAGCCTTATCTTCGACCGTGTGTGAGAACAACATGCACGGCATGTTCGAACAGTTCTCAAGCGGATATTACGTCGGACGGTTGTACGTCGAGCCGTACGGCGGAGAGCAGGCAGCAATCCATCGGAGCGACCACGAACGCGTCAACGAACAACTGTACGCGACAGGTCACGGCGTCGAGCGCCTCGACGCACCCCTGGTGATGAAACTCGATGGACCCCACTTCCCCGTGTGCGGCGACGACGGTATCCCCGCCGGGACGCTCGCACTCCCACGTCACATGGCGGATTCGACGCTCCCAGACCGGTGTGAGGTGTTCCTCGCGAAGGCCGACCGCGCACACGAACTCCTCCGATTCTCGGGGTACGACCCCGACGAGTACGGGCCCGAAACCAGCGCCTGAGACGAACCGCCGGTTCGTGTGACCGGGCGTCGTGGCCGCCATCCCCAACGTAGAAGTATTCGGCCCGCGGCGGTGATTTCATGCTGGACGAACTGCTCGGGCGAGCAACGCTAAAAGCGCGAATCGAGGAGCTCACAGAGGAGAATCGACACCTCGAACGCCGCGCAGAAGCCGAAGAGGAACGACGGGCAGAGGCCGTCAGTGCCCGACAGGAGGCCGAGGAGCGCGTCAATCGACTGGAGGACCGTATCGCAGAACTCACCGACAGAGTCGAGCGACTGTCGGGAGACGATCCCGACGTCGACTTCCGGGGCAGCGAGACGCTCCGCGGTGGACGACTGGACGACGTCCTCGCCCGCCTCAGAAGCTTCGAAACCGGGGCCGAAGGGGCGCTCACCGCGGTCGTGGAGGAATCGCTTCCAGAACCCGTCAGCGAGGCGTTCGGCGACCGAGCCCCACTCGTTCGACGCGCCGCTCCGTGTCTCGCGCTGACCGACGACGCGGGTCTGGTGAGCGTCGTTCTCGACCCCCCGCGGCGACCCTCGCCGTTCGCATCGTGGGGGACGGGATTTCGACTCGACGAGTCGTGGTTCCGACCGACGGGGACGTTCGCGTTCGCCCTCGTCCGGGCGGACGTGTTCGCCTACGGCGAGTACGACGGCCGAGAGCGCACCGCGGTCGAAACCAAGACGAGCGCGGTGAAGAACGCACACTCGAAAGGCGGGTTCTCGCAAGCGAGATTCGAGCGGCGGCGCGACGAGCAGATAGCTGCGCACCTGGAAGCGTGTCGAGGCGTCATCGACGAACGCAAACCCGACCGTCTGTACGTCGTCGGGGAGCGAACGGTCCTCGGAGAATTCCGCGACGTGGCCGACCACGTCGCCGTCTCCGACGCCACCGGCGACCCCGAGGTCGCGCTCGACGACGCCTTTCGCTCGTTCTGGACGACGAGGCTGTTCCTGCTCTGAGACTCAGCCCCCGACGCGTCTTCTTGCGGGCCCTCCCAGACGCGACGTTCTCGTGGCTGCGCCAACCGCGCAACCGGTGCTTTATGGCGTCGGTAGTCCACCGTTGAGGTATGTCTGAATCGACGAGCGACCGTCGGCGAATCGCCATCCTCGCCCACGACCGATTCCCCGACGGTGCGAAGACGGCAACGGGGGTCCTCCGGTACGGCGACGACGAGGTCGTTGCCGTCCTCGACAGAGCGACCGCGGGGGACCGAGTAGCAGACTATCTGACCGACGTCCCCGACGCACCCATCGTGGCGGAGACGACCGACGTACCCGGCGACGTCGACGCCCTCCTCATCGGTATCGCGCCCATCGGCGGCGGGTTCGATCCCTCGTGGCGCGACGACGTTCGAGTGGCGCTCGAACGCGGGTGCGACGTGGTCTCGGGTCTGCACTACTTCCTCGCCGACGACGAGGAGTTCGCCAGCCTCGCCGACGAGTACGGCGGCGAACTCGTGGACGTGCGCCGGCCACACCCGAACATCACGGTGAGTCGGGGGGTCGCCGACGAAGTCGACGCGGAGGTGGTCTTGACGGTCGGCACCGACGGGTCGGTCGGGAAGATGACGACGACGCTCGAACTCGTCGAGGCCGCACGTGAACGCGGAATCGACGCGGCGTTCGTCCCGACGGGGCAGACGGGCATCATGATTGCCGGGTGGGGAAATCCAATCGACCACGTCGTCAGCGACTACGTCGCCGGGGCCGTCGAGGAGATGATTCTGGAGAAGGGAGGCGACCACGACATGCTGTTCGTCGAGGGGCAGGGGAGCATCAACCACCCCGCGTACTCGGGCGTCACCTGCGGCATCCTCCACGGGGCTATGCCCGACAAACTCGTGCTCTGTCACGCGGTCGGCCGCGAGACGATTCACGGCTTCGAGACGCCGATCCCGGCGGTCGACTCGCTGGCGACGGTGTACGAAGACCTCGCCGGAACCGTTCACGACGCGGCCGTCGTCGCGGGCGCGCTCAACACGAAGGAACTCGTCGACGACGACGCGGCCCGGAGGGCGGTCGACGAGTACGCGGAGACCCTCGACGTGCCCGCGACCGACCCGATACGGTTCGGCACCGACGATCTAGACGAGGTGTTCTCCTGATGGACGGACCCGGTGTCGGGGGGGCGCGCTCGTGATGCTCACCGCCGAGTACGAACGCGTCGAACTCCCGCTCGAAGACGAGTTCACCATCGCGCGCGGAACCCAGTCGGTCAGCGAGAACGTCGTCGTCACCGTCACGGACGAGGGCGGGATGACCGGCGTCGGTGCCGCGGCACCCGCAGCGCGGTACGGTGAGACGGTCGAGACGGTCGAAGCCGTCTTGCCATCGTTACTGTCGGTCGTCGAGTCGGTCGGTGACCCCCACGCGCTGGATCGTATCGAGCGGGAGATGCGCGAGACGGTCGCCGACAATCCGGCCGCTCACGCCGCCGTCAACGTCGCGCTGTCTGATCTGGCGGCCAGACGACTCGGCGTTCCACTGTTTCGGCTGTGGGGGCTCGACCCGGACCGCTGTCCGCAGACCTCCTACACCGTCGGCATCGACACGGCCGAACGAGTGCGCGAGAAGGCCGAGCGAGCCGTCGAGGCAGGCTATCCTATTCTCAAACTGAAGGTCGGCACCGACGACGACGAGGCGCTGGTCGAGGCGGTACGGGACGCTGCGCCCGACGCGACGCTGCGAGTCGACGCCAACGAGGCGTGGACGCCGAGAGAGGCGGTCCAGAAGTGCGAGATGCTCGCCGCCCACGACGTGGAGTTCGTCGAACAACCGGTTCCGGCGGCCGACCCCGAGGGACTGAAATTCGTCTACGAGCGCAGTCCGCTCCCGATCGTCGCCGACGAGTCGTGTGTGAGGCTGCGGGACGTGCCGGCAGTCGCAGAGCGGGTGGACGTCATCAACATCAAACTCATGAAGTGCGGCGGCCCCAGCGCGGCACGGCGGATGATTCACGCCGCCCGCGCACACCAGTTAGAGGTGATGCTCGGCTGTATGGTCGAGACGAACGCGGCCATCGCCGCGGCCTGCCACCTCGCACCGCTGGTCGAGTACGCGGACCTCGACGGAGCGCTGTTGCTGGCCGAAGACCCCTACGAGGGTGTCGACCTGACGCGTGGAGACATCCGACTCGAAGACCTGAATCGGGCGGGGACGGGAGCGCGACGAATCGGGTGAGGACGGGAGTCACTCGTCCCAGTTCACGCCGCTCGTCCGGTCGGTCTCTCTGAGGATGAAGGGACCGATGGCGAGGGTTCGCTTGGCGACGGTGACGATACGGAGGACGTACGAGACGAGGATGACGAACGGCGTGAGCGTCAGCGTCGCCGCCGCACACACCAGCCAGACGAGGTTGTCGACGCCGAAGGTGGCCCCCGTGATGGCGCTGGTATCGACGTACAGTTGCACACAGAGCGTGACGACGAGCGCGGGGATCGCCGCGTAGAGCAGCGTCCGTGAGAGGTCGATGAGTTCCCACTGGAAGTAGAGCGTCTTGAAGTGCTCGCGGGCGGGGCCGAAGAACTCCAGGACAGTTCGCACGTCCTCCAGCGCGGCCTTCGTGTCGTCGGTCATGGTGTCCTCGTGGGCGCGTTGGAGCCGCTTTGCCTCGTACATCTTCCACGAGTAGTTGAAGTTCAGCGCGCTGTAGAGAACGTCGAACGCCCCGAACTGTGCGTCGCTCAGTCCGCGTCCGACGGATTCGGCCTGCTGAGTCACGCTCTCTGCGTAGTCGGTGACGCGCCGTTTGAGTGTCTCGTTTCGCTCGTCGCCGACGGTCGCTTCGAGGTGGTCGGTCTGCGTCTGGAGACCGTCCAGCAGTGCTTCGAGGAACGACGCGGGGGTCGGCGGACTGAACTCGGTGTCGAGCCACGGTTCGACGTCCTCGCGGAAGGCAATCGCCCCCTGCATGCGCTCGCGCTGGTCGCCGAGCGGTCCGAGTTCCTGTGACAGAACGAGCTGATTGAACGACACCACGAGCGTGACGCCGGTGATAATCGCGCCGATCATCGGTGAGAACACCCACCAGAGCGCGTTCTTGCTGTCGACGACAGCGCGCATCGGCGCGAGGTCGAGAAAGCTCACCGCCACGAGGACGAGAAACGTCGTGAGAGAAATCGCACCGGCGACGAGGCGGCGGTCGGCGTTCATCAAGACCCACAGCTTCCACCGACTGGTCTGTCCGCGGGCGCGCATCGTGTCACTCGGGGTCGCTTTCCCGTCAGCATCGACGGCATCCCCGTCGGTATCCATGGACTCACTTCGTGGAGGCGACACATAGGCCTCGGGTCGAACGCGGAGGAGTTCCGGGGTCAAGAATCCTGTTCTTCGTTTTTCAGCTCTTCGAGTTCGGCTTCGACCGCCTCGTCGGCGACTTCGACGTCGGGGTCGGTCTCCTCGTCAGTCGAGACGGCGTCGACTGCTTCGGGTTCCTCGGCCCCCGCCGACTTGCCCATCTCGGCTTTCAACGTCTCCAGTTCAGCGTCGACTTCGCTCGACGTCGAAAGGGATTCGAGTTCGCGGTCGATAGAGTCCTTGTCCGAGAGCGTGTCCTCGAACGCGCCGGTCTCGCGGAGTTCGTCCATGGCGGCCGCCCGGGCCTCCATGTCGTCGGTACGCTCCTCGGCACGTTCGAGCGCCCGAGACACGTCCGCCATCTCGTCGCCGACGCCCGTCATCGCCTCGGAGACGCGAGAACTCGCTTCGGCCGCCTCGTAACGGGCCTTCATCGTCTCCTTCTTCGTGCGGAACTCCTCGATGCGGCCCTGCAGGTCGTTCTTGCGCTCTACGAGACCGTCTTGGGTCTCCTGAAGGCTCGCAATCTGTTCGTCGAGCTCCTCTATCTGGAGCATCTTGGACTTCTTCTTCTCCAGCGCCTTTCTGGCGAGGTCCTCACGGTCCTGTCGAACCGCCTCACGAGCCTGCTCGTTGTGCTTTTCGACGTTCTCCTCCAGCCGACGCTTCTGTATTTCGAGGCGCTTTTTCTGCGTGGTCAGGTCCGCGATTCCCTGCTTGACCTGCTGGAGTTCGTCACGCATCTTCTCGTAGGAATAGTCGAGCGTCTCGGTGGGGTCCTCCGCCCGATTGAGGAGGGCGTTTATTTTCGACCGGATGACGTACGAGGTCCGCGAGAGTATTCCCATACCGAGTAGTTGGTCACGTCGGCCTTAAAACCTCACGAGAGTTAGAAGTCCTATGGGACGGGGGACGTTCGAATGAAAGACGAGTTGGTGCTGATTCCGGGCGGCAGAGACGTGCGCGGGACGCTCGATTTCGCCGACTGCGACGCTTCAGCAGCCGTCGTCGCCTGCCCGCCGCACCCACGGTACGGTGGCAGTCGCAGTGATTCCCGGATAATCGCCGTCAGCGCCGCCCTCGCCGACCGCGGAGTCGACTGCCTGCGATTCGACTACGGCGACTGGGACGAGGGACGCGGCGAACGCACCGACGCCGAACGCGCCGTTCGGTGGGCTGTCTCACGATACGACTGCGTCGGCCTGTTCGGCTACAGTTTCGGTGCCGGTATCGCGCTTCTCGCCGCGGCCGGAGCGAGCGTGTCGACTGGAAACGGCGACGACACCACGCCTTCGACCGAAGATGCGCCACCACAAACCGACGACACGACTCTCGCCGCGGTGAGCGTGCTGGCTCCCCTCTCGCACGTCGGCACCGATAGCGAGGTCACCAGCGCTCTCGACGCAATCGACGCACCCGTGCAGGTAGTCTACGGGGAGCGAGACGACACTGTCGACTGGCAACCCGTCGCAGAACGAGCGCGAGCACTCGGACACGACGTCGTCGGCTACCCGTCCGATCACTTCTTCGTCGGTCAGGGCGGGGCCGTCGGCGAAGTCGTCGCGGCGTTTCTCACGTCGCACCTGCGCTGAGAAGGTTTCTCACACCGCATCTACGCTGAGTAGTCCTCTCCCCGCACCGGTGCTGAGAGCGACTCGACACCGGTCGATGGCACGTTCGGGTTTCACAAGACCGTTATATCGGGTGGAGTGAACTAGCGGTCATGGAACCCATGCTATCTGACGCCACGGCGTTCGTCACCGGAGCGAGTCGGGGAATCGGTCGGCAGATTGCACGCACGCTCGCTGACCGCGGTGCGAACGTCGCCATCGCGGCCCGGTCGGATGCCATCCACGACGTGGTCGACGAAATCGGGGCAGAACGGGCGCTGGCGGTCGAGACCGACGTGACCGACGAGGAGTCGGTTCGCACGTCCATCGAGGAAACCGTCGAACACTTCGGCGGCCTCGACGCGCTCATCAACAACGCGGGCGTCGCCGGCCCCATCGGCCCCGTCGAGGACCTCGACCGCGAGGACTGGGACCACGCGCTGGCGGTCAACGTCACCGGCCCGTTTCTCACGGTGAAGCACGCCGCGCCCCACCTCCGCGAGAGCGACCGGGGAAGCGTCGTCAACATCTCGACGATTACGGGCAAGCGACCCAAGAAGGAGCGCGCCTCCTACGCGACGACGAAAATCGGCGTCGTCAGGCTGACGCGGACGCTCGCGCTCGAACTCGGCGACGACGGAGTCACGGTGAACGCCATCTGTCCGAGCGCGACCGAGAGCCCCCGAATCGACGGGTTCGTCCAGAACCATGCCGAGGAGACCGGTCTCGACTACGAGGCGGCGAAGGCGGACCTCGGCCTGACCGACAACGCGCTCGGGACGCTGGTCACCCCCGACGACACGGCCGAGTTGATCGCCTTCCTCGTGAGCGAGAAGGGCGAGCACATCACCGCACAGGACATCAACGTCGACGCCGGGACCATCTGGTACTGAGTTCGGACGCCGGATGTCGACACGACATCCTCACCAGCAGAGGAAGACGGTGGGTCGCACAAGAGAAAACACCCGCCGCGAGTCACGTCGTCAGTTGTACTCGCGCCACCGGTAGCCACACTCCTGGCACTTGAAGAATCGCGTCGGCGGTTCGTCGGCGGAGGCGGTCTGTTTGATGGTGTACCACGCCGTGCCGTGACCGCACTTGTCGCAGTGGACGTCGCTGGCCGTCGGCTTCCCTTCGAACTCTGCGCCCTCCTCGGTCTCGATGACGTCGTCGAACGTCTGGGATTCGGTGGAGACGAACTGCTCGGCGAGGTCGTCGTCACGAGTCGCGGTGGCCCCGCAGTCGTCGTTGGTACAGACCATCTCGCCGTCGCGGTTCACCATCATCGTGCCGCAGTCGTCGCAGAATTGCATACCCTCAGTACGCCCCCCGACCCAAAAGGTGACACGGAGCGACTCTCCGATTTCGCAGTCCCCACATCGACGGCACGCTCGAAACGCGAGTCGAGAACCGCGTTACTCGTCGTCGACCATCGGGCAGTTTCGAACTCGGAATCGCTCGGCGTCGACGACTTCGACGATGCTCGCACCCTCGTAGGTGCAGGCGACCGCTGGCGGGTCCGAAAAGTGCGGACAGTGCTGGCAGTACTGCCGCTTCTCGACGACGTAATCTCGGCTGTTCGCACCGCCCATTTGAGCGGCTTCACCGCCCACGCCGATGGTCGACTGCTCGGTGGCGTCCAGAGCGTCCCACGGCGACTCGACCTCCGGGTCCGGAAGCGACACCTCTTCGAACAGGTCGGTCGAGTCGGACGCCCCTTCGAATTCGTCGTCGAAGAGCACCTCGGATACGCCCTCGGAAGCCGACGACTGCTCGGCGACGTGCCGCGCGAGGTCGGCGAGGGGTGCGTCTCGGTCCTGGTCGCCGGACGGGGTCGCACCTGCGAGAGTCACCTCGGTCTGTCCGTCCGCGGCTTCTTCGTCGTCCGGTTCAGAAGCCGGGCGGTCGCGCGAGTCAGCGCCCGACTCGGGCAGGGCCTCGGTCGAGGTCGACGCGTCTTCGGCCGAGGTCGACGCCGCCGTGTCTTCGGCCGAGGTCGACGCCGCCGTGTCTTCGGCCGAGGTCGACGCCGCCGTGTCTTCGGCCGAGGTCGACGCGTCCCGGATGGACTCGGACGAAGTCTCAGTCGATTCCGACGCGTCCTCGATTGGCTCCGAAGACTCGTCCCCGAGAAACTCCCAGGAGGAGTCCGACGCCCGCTCGGAGGTCTTTCGCTCGTCAGACACGGTCGTCGCCCCCCGTCCCGGACGCATCGGTCGCCCCCGAAGCGAACGCTTCGAGTGCAGGGGGGGTTCCAACGGTCAGCGTGGCAGAGCGGAAAAATCCCGGAGACGGTTCGAACCCCTCGAAAGCCGAGTCACACTGCGGGCAGTGTGGCGTATCGAGCAACCCGACGTGGACAGTCGCCCCGCACTCCCCACAGGTCCCCTTGTGCTCTCCGTGGCGGTTCGCTGCCCGCTGTAAATCGACGACCGCCTCGCGATTGGCCGCCGCGGTGTCAAGCGCTCGGACCCGTGTTCGAACGTCGACGACGACGGACGCGACCCGGTTGAGTTTGTCCTCGATGTCGTCGGCGCGGTCCGAGAGATGGCCCACGATCTCTTCGTAGTTGTCGAATCCGGCCTCGACGTGTCGGTCGAGGTCGTCGAGAGCGTCTCGAACCGCGGCGACGTCGGCGGCGGTTTCGTCCACCGTCGACCGAAGATCCGGGTGGTCGTGGTCGGACGGAGCTTTCTGATCGGTCTCACGTTTGACCTGCACGACGCGACGACGAACGTCGACGAGATTCTCCTCGAATGATTTCTCGACGGCGTCGACCCGATTCGAGAGGTTCTCCAGTCGCTCGGCCAGGTCCGCCGTCTCGTCGGCAGCGACGCCTCCGGACTCGGCCAGTGCGTCGGCGCTCTCGTCGAGTGAGCGGTAGACGACTACCGCCCGTCTGAGTAGCTCACCCCGGTCCAGATCGCGTTCCCGTGCGTGCTCGTCGAGCCACGTCTCCAGGTCGTCGGATAACGTCTCTCCCCGCTCCTCGGCCATCACGTCCAACCTGTGAGCGAATTCCCTTAAGTATTGTCTGGGGCGAAAGAGAGGCGAGGAGCGGCCTACCGGGGCCGATCAGCGGATTTTTCGAACGTCGCTGATGTCGAATCCACCGTCGTGAATCTGGGTCTCGAAGCGAACGATGTTCTCGGCTTCGAGGCGCGAGAGAATCCCGCGAAACGACTCGACGACCATCGTTCTGGCGCGTTTCGAGCCCCCCGATTTCCACTCGAAGCGGAAGGTCCCCCCGGTGGCCTCCATGAGGTCCCCCAGCTGAGTCGCCTCGAGTGTCGCGTGGTTGACGAGGAGGAGAATCAACCCGTCCCATTGGCGAGAGGCGCGCTGGAGGCCACGGACGAGCATCCCGATGTCGGCCCACGAGAGGTCGTCGGAGGTCGCCGCGATGAGGTCGGTAATCGCGTCTAAGACGACGAGATTCCCCGCGGCGTGCTCGCTGAGGTACGAGCCAAGCGCCGGGAGCACTTCCTGGCGGGTTTCAGTCCCGAGGTCGGTGATGCGTTCGGTCTCGGTGACGTACCACGAGCGGGGGACCTGACTCACCTGGAAGTACTCGGGTGAGAAGTCACGGAAGTGGATTCGGTCGATGACGGCATCGACGATCGGTTCGTCCAGCGTGTACAGTAACTCCCGTTCTATCGAAGTGCGGTCGGCGGTCAGAGAGAGGTAGTGCGTCTCGGGCGGGAGAACGGCGTTTTCGTGAATTTCTCCGTAGTGCAGGTCGAACAGCTCCGGGTCGGCACGACCCAGCTCGTTCATCGCGATGCTCGTGTAGAGAAATTCCCGAGCGCCAGCACCAGGTTCGCCCGCGAGAAGGACCACGTTACCCGACGGAGCACCGCCCCCGACGACCGAGTCGAGTCGGGAGACACCGAAGGGAATCGTCTGCATGGCGGTACAACGCGCGGCCCGTGCTTTAGTCGTTGCGACAGGGTGAGACGGTCGGCGTCCTGCAATCAGCCTCGGGTCACGCCGGCCCGTCGTCGCCAGCGGGTACCGGGTCGGAGAGCGAGTCGAAGACGGCACCGTGGTTTCGGCCGCGGGCGACGTGGACTACCCCGTCGACGCCGGCTGCATCGAGAGCCGCGACGCCCGCGTCGTGTGCTTCGTCGGCCCGCTCGGCGTCGGTGACGCCGAAGACGACTGGGCCCCAGGAAGACTGGCCCGCACCGTACACTGCGGGCGACCGGGAGAGTTCGGTTACGAGTTCACCGACCGGCGGTCGATACACGCCGCCCTGCTGGTCGGCGTACCACGCCCCGTTGAGCCGACTGACCTCGGCCACTGCGGCCCCGAACCGTTCGGGGTCGCCCTCGGCGATAGACGGGAGCAACCGACGCGTGAGGAGCCCAGCGATTCGGTCGCTCAGCGTCGGGTCGGCGCGTTCGATGACCGCTCGTATGCTCTGGTCCTCTTCTTCCCCGCTCCGACCGGGGTCGACGGATGGAATCACGACGAGAAAGCGCCACTGCTCGGGGACACGGTGGCGGGCCGCGACGGGTGGGACCGACCAGTCGCCATCAGACGGACGGTCGGTCGTAAATCGCTCCGTGGGGTGGCCAGCGTCGAGGACGAATCCGCCGGCTTCGAAGGCGGCGACGCCGACGCCCGACCGTCCACCCCGACCGAGCGCCGGAGCGAGCGAACGAACGTCCGGGGAGCGGTCGTTCGCCCGGCCGGCCGCCGCGAGCGTCGCCAGCGCCAGCGTCGTCCCCGAACCGAGCCCGACGTGGCGCGGGAGGCTGGATTCGACCGACACGGCCACGCCCGGAAGCGAGAGCAACTCGACCGCGCGCTCGGCGTAGCGGCGGACGGTGGGGTCGTCGCAGACGACGCCCTCGGCTGGACTCGCTCGCAGACACATCGTCGGGTAATCGAGGGCCATCCCGAGCGCGCCGTACAACCGCTCGTGTGAGAGGCTCAGGTTCCCGAATCCGAAGTGCAATCTGGCACCCGCTTCCACCCGGACCATACTGCGGGATAGTGCCGTTCGGCGTAAGGTGGTTTCAACGAGGGCAACACCGGCCGGGGTATCGAGCGTCCGAGGCGGCCCGTCGCGTGACTCCCGACGGTGGGGATAGCCGGACTCAGCGACCGAGAGCAGGGAAACGAACGCAAAACGATGCGGGTACTGCCCAGCTACGACGGGAGGGGACAGAGGCTGGCGGTGAAGACGACGACCTCGTCGGTGTCGTTGCGCGCGCCGTGGGTCACGCCGCGCTCGTGGAGGACGACACCCGGGGCTGCGACTGGCTCTTCGGTGTCGCCCTGGACGACCGTCACGGTCCCCTGCAGGACGTGGAACACGTTCGTGCTGGTATCGTGTTCGTGCGGGTCGAGCGACGCGCCCGGGCCGAGCGCGAACGCCTTCACCAGCACGTCGTCGGTCACCACGAGTTCGGCGGTTTCGACGTCACCGGCATCGGGTTCGAGGGCTGGAAATCGGTCGAGTTCCATGTTCGAAACGACACCGAGTCGGGTGAAAAACGTGGTGGCGACCTCAATCGGTCGACCTCGATTGAGCCGGTGATCGGGGAGAATCGGCGGTCAGTTTTCGGAGGACCGTCGACCGACAGCGGGGGCAATCGGTCCGTCCGTCCGGGAGGAGGCTTCCGTCTGGGCGTTCGAGGGCGACCGTGGGTTTACCACAGTCGCCACAGACTGCGAGTACGCGATTCATAGCTGTGTTCTGGTAGGGGGGAAGTCGGAGATGTTGAAATCGACGCGGTGGTTCTCACGGAGGCCAGTCGATGGCCCCGTTCGGTCACCTGCGGACGATCCGTCGGTCGGGCCTCGCCGCGGGAAACCTGATCGATGGCGTCAGACGGTCTCTGAGTCGAGTGTCGGCTCAGTTGCCGATGCCGACGTCGACGCCGATACCGACGCTCCCGGACGCCTCACCGCGAGCCTGACCGTTTCTGGAGTCGTCCTCGTCGGAGTCGTCCACTTCCGTATCGTCTTCGTCTGCGTCGTCGGCGTCGTCGGAGTCGTCAGCATCGTCAGCGTCGTCGGAGTCGTCTGCGTCGTCGGCGTCGTCGGAGTCGTCAGCATCGTCAGCGTCGTCGGAGTCGTCAGCGTCGTCGGAGTCGTCAGCGTCGTCCGCTTCCGTATCGTCTTCGTCAGCGTCGTCGGCGTGAGGGCCTCGTTCGTTGGCCTTGCCGCGGTCGTTTCGCCGGTCGGACTCGGAGCGGTCGTCCGCGTCACCAGTAGCTTCGGTGTCGCCGTCGGCATGGCCGGGAGCGTTGCCCCTGCGGTCGTCATCCTCGTCGTCGCCGACGCCGACGTGACCGTTAGCGTTGCCGCGAGCCTCACCGTTGTTCGAGTTGGATCGCGCGTCAGCACTGCCGTTTGCCCGGACATCCGGACCACGGTCGTCGTCGAAGTCCGCGCTTGCGACCGCGCTGATGGCGTGGCCGAGGTTGCCATCGAACTGCCCGTTCAGGAACTGGGTGATGAGTTGGTGAATCTGTCGGACGTGGTCGGGCACGTTACCCGGCATCTCCGTCGGCGGCCCTCGGCGGTCGTCCTCGTCGTCGACACGGACGAGGGACCCGTCCTCGATTCTGAACCTGAGTTCGGTCTCGAAGTCGTCGCCTTCGACCGTCAGTTCGAGTTCTTCACTGGCGTTCGTCTCGAAAATGAGCGACCCGTCGGCGTCGGTCGTCCCGACGAGCGAGCCGTTTTCGTAGACGCTCGCGTTCGCAACCGAGGAGTTGTTCTGGGAGACCTCGACGGCGACCGTGCCGTTATCGTAGGTCACGTTCACGCGCGCGTCGTCCATCTCGTCGCTGTCGTCCTCGTCGTCCATCTCGTCCTCACGAGACTCGATTTCCAGGGAGGTCTGGACAAGGCTACCGTTCTCGATGTCGTACTCGGCCTCGGCGGTGAAGTCGTCGGCCTCGACGTCGAGTTCGAGTTCCTCGCTCGCGTTCGTCTCGAAGGTGAGCGACCCGTTGGCGTCGGTCGAACCAGCGAGGTCGTCGTCGTCGTAGACGCTCGCGTTCGTCACGGCCGAACCGTTCGCGATAACGTCGAGGGTGACCGTGCCGTTGTCGTAGGTCGCATCGACCTGTACGTCGGCATCGGTCGTCGACGCTTCTTGGGCGCTCTGTGCCGCACCGATACCGGCGGCGGCCGTGACCCCGCTGGTCACGAGCAGTGCCACCAACACGATTGACAGCAGTTGTTTCGGGTTCATCGCACTCTCGGCTTCTGGAGACAGTCACTTTAACCGGGAGTACCGTGAATCCCAGTTTCTCGTCTCTGAGGTACTCTCAAGCCGAATTAAGCCGGATTAAATTCGATTTAACTCGGGTTGAGAATCGATTGTGACCCTCCAGGGTGGGGGCGTCCAACGACGACGAGCACGCGCGAGGAGGTGGGGACTGTCCGATCGATCGACGCGCCGAATCGGAGCGAAGTTCGGCGTCGGTGGCGCGCGAGCGCCGACCTAGATGAGTTCCTCGGCGACCACGCCGGGGCCGAGAAGGTCGGGGTCGATAGCGAGGTCCGTCTGTCCGCGGACGAACTCCGGAAGCGAGCCCTCAGTGTAGGCGACGACGCGAATCGTCGGATTCGCTTCCTTGGCCAGTGGGATGGCGGTCGCCTCGCCGAAGTCGGTGAGGACGAAGAGTTCGGCGTCGTCGACACCCGCGGCCTGGAGGCTCTCGGCGGTTGCAGGCCCGTCGAGTCGGACGACATCGACGCCGAGGTCGGCCAGCGCGTCACCGAGGCCAAAGTCGTCTGGGCCCGCGACGACGGCGGTCATCCCGCCACTCATCGAATCACCGCTGGTCCAGGCGATTCCATGGCCGTTTCGAACGCGTGTGTCATTCGTACTCGATAGTCGCGGGCGGTTTGTGTGTCACGTCGTAGACGACGCGAGCGACGTTCTCGTTCTGGCCGGTGATGCGGCTCTGAATCCGCTGGAGCGTCTCCCACGACAGCTCCTGGGCGCGCGCGGTCATACCGTCTCGACTCTCGACGGAGCGAACGGCGACGATCCAGCCGTGAACGCGGTTGTCACCCTTGACGCCGGTGGCCTTGCCGACGACGGCCGCGAAGGCCTGCCACGGTTCGTACGCCTCGAGTTCCTCCTCGACGATGTAACACGACTCTCGGGCCACGTCGAGTTTCTCCGGAGTCACTTCGCCGATGATTCGAACGGCGAGACCGGGGCCGGGGAACGGCATGCGTTCGGAGACGACCGATTCGAGGCCGAGTTCGCGGGCGACCTCTCGGACCTCGTCTTTGTACAGGTCGCGGACGGGTTCGATGATACCCTCGAAGTCGATGACCTCGGGCAGACCCCCCACGTTGTGATGGGACTTGATACCGCCCTCGCTCTCGATGCGGTCGGGATAGATGGTGCCCTGAACGAGGTACTCGGCGTCGGCCTCGCGCGCCTCGCGCTCGAACTCGCGGATGAACTGCTCGCCGATGACGTTCCGCTTTTCCTCGGGGTCGACGACGCCAGACAGCGCACCCAGGAAGCGCTCCTCGGCGTCGACGACGCGGAGGTTCTCCATGAACGCGAACGTCTCCCGAATCTGTTCAGTCTCGCCCTTTCGCATCAGCCCCGTGTCCACGTACACCGGGGTGAGTTGACCGCCGACGGCGCGGTGAGTCAGCGCCGCCGCGACAGACGAGTCGACGCCGCCCGAGAGGGCGATGATGGCGTGGTCGCCGCCGACGCGGTCACGGATGTCCGCGGTCGCCTCTCCGATGAACTGGTCTACGTCGACCATCTACGCTCGCACCTCCTGTCTGGTTTCGACGCGTTCGACCACTGCCTCGACGAGTCCGACGAAGGGTGGACTGGCGCGGTCGGGACGCGACCGATACTCGGGGTGGAACTGCGTCCCGAGGAAGTACGGGTGGTCGTCGCGCTCGACGATTTCCATTCGATTCCCCGCCTGCCCGGAGAAGGAGAGGTGGCCCGACTCTAGCTGCTCGATGTACTCGGGGTTCACCTCGTAGCGGTGTCGGTGGCGTTCCAGACACGATTCGGCACCGTACACCTCGGCGGCGAGTGTGCCGGGTCGGATGTCGGTCTCGTGGGCACCCAGACGCATCGTCCCCCCCATGTCTTCGAGGTCGTACTGCTCGGGTAGGAGGTCGATGACAGGGTGCGGCGTGTCGGGATCGATTTCCGCCGAGTGTGCGCCTTCCAGACCGAGGACGTTGCGCGCGTGTTCGACGACGGCCATCTGGAAACCGAGACAGAGGCCCAAAAACGGAACGTCGTGTTCGCGAGCGTAGCGCACCGCCTCTATCTTCCCCTCGATACCGCGCGAGCCGAATCCACCGGGGACGACGACGCCGTCGGCCTCGCGGAGTCGTTCGGTGTGGTGGTCGAGCATCTCGTCGGAGTCGACCCACAGCACGTTCACCTCGACGCCGCATTCGAGTCCCGCGTGTTTGAGCGCCTCGTGAATCGACATGTAGGCGTCTTCGAGGGCGTACTTGCCGACGAGTGCGATGTCGACTTCGCCCGCTCGCTCGCGAGTGACGAGGTCGCGCCAGCGACTGTCGCGGTCGGCCTTCGGAAGCGCGTCGTCCGCGAGGTCGAGTCGCTGCATCACGTACTCGTCGAGACCCTCCTCTTCGACCATCAGGGGGACGTGGTAGATGTCCTCGACGTCCGGGTTCGAGAAGACGGCCTCGGTCGGCACGTCGCAAAAGAGCGCGATCTTCTCCTTGGTCTCGGGGTCGAGTCGGTCGGGACAGCGCCCGACGAGGATGTCGGGTTGGAGACCGATACTCCGGAGTTCCTTCACGCTGTGCTGGGTCGGCTTGGTCTTCTGCTCGCCGTTCTTCGAGTAGGGGACCATCGTCACGTGCGTAAAGAGGATGTCGCCCTCCTCCTCCTCGTGGGCGAACTGCCGGAGGGCTTCGAGGAACGGCATCCCCTCGATGTCGCCGACGGTGCCGCCGACCTCGACGATGCACACGTCGGTTCCCTCGGCGGCCTCGCGGATGCGCCGCTTGATGTCGTCGGTGATGTGCGGGATAATCTGGACCGTCTTGCCCAGATAGTCGCCCGCGCGCTCCTTCTCGATGACGTGCTGGTAGATCTTTCCGGTGGTGACGTTGTGGTCGGAGGTCATGTCGACCCCGAGGAATCGCTCGTAGTTACCGAGGTCGAGGTCCACCTCCCCGCCGTCTTTCAGCACGTACACTTCGCCGTGCTGGTATGGATTCATCGTCCCGGCGTCGACGTTGAGATACGGGTCAATCTTGACCGCGGTCACGTCGAACCCGGCGTTCGCCAGGAGTCTGCCGGTGCTCGCGGCAGTGATTCCCTTTCCGAGGCCGGACATTACACCCCCCGTCACGAAAATGAACTTTCGACCCAGTGTCGGGTCGTAGTCCGTTTCGGGTTCCGTCGGCATACTGAGTGTGTGCCATCGCCATTGAAAACCGTTTCGGAGCGGTCAATCCCGTGTGAGCGGTCAGCACGTGTCGTATCCGGAAGAATCGACTGCTGTAACTCGATTCAGTTGGGCAGATGCGGGAGACTCCAGCGTCGACAACGACGGGATAATTCGTTCCGCCGAGCCCGACGCAACTATCCCGTGTTCTTCATCCCGGCCGCGATGCCCTTGACAGTCAATCGAAGGGTGCGCTCTTCGTCCGGGGTGCGGTGGGTCTGACTCAGCAGGTGCGTCTGCAGGAGGTTCAGCGGGTCGACGTAGGGATTGCGACGGTCCAGGCTCTCTGCGAGCCACTCGCGCTGGACCAGACTGTCGCTGTCCGTCACGGTCAACGCGAGTTCGACCGCCCGGTCGTACTCGTTCCGGAGGCGCGGGAAGAATCGCTCGCGGAGATCCGCCTCGGCGAGGTCGGCGTACTCGGCGGCGATTTCGAAGTCGGTTCGGGACAGCGAGACCATCGCGTTGTCGACGACCGTCTGGAAGAAAGCCCAGTCGGCGTACATCGCCCGGAGCGTCTCGACGTCGCCGCCGTCGTCGAGGAACGCGTCGAAGCCCGCGGCGAGCGAGTACCACCCCGGCAGGATACACCGCGACTGCGTCCACGAGAACACCCACGGAATCGCCCGGAGGTCCTCGACCGTTCGCTCACCAGAGCGGGAGGCCGGCCGAGAGCCGAGGTTGAGGTCTTCGATGACCGTGATGGGCGTGGCCTGCTCGAAGTAAGCGACGAACCCCTCGGAATTGAGTAGGTCGCGGTACTCCGCGCGACCGGCGGCGGCCATCGTGTCCATGGCGTCGGTCCACTCCTCGGGGACCTGTTCGGTCGGCTCTTCGAGAGCCTGTAGCCGCGCACGAACCTGCGCGTTCAGCATCTGTTCGAGGTTTCGCTCGGCGACGCGGGAGTTAGCGTACTTCTCAGCGATGGCCTCGCCCTGTTCGGTGAACTTGACCTGCCCGGTGACCGTTTCGTTGGGCAGTGCCAGTAGTGCTCGGTTCATCGGGCCACCACCCCGTGAGATGGAACCCCCGCGCCCGTGGAACAACCGCATCGTCACGTCGAAGTCGTCACAGATTGTGGCGAGTCGTCGCTGGTTCTTGTAGAGGTCCCAGTTGGCCGCGAGAAAGCCGTTCTCCTTGTTGGAGTCCGAGTACCCCAGCATAATCTCCTGTACGTCGTCGCGGGCGGTGAGCGCCTGCTGGTAGGCTTCGTTCTCGAAGAGCGTTCCCATGATTCTGCGGGCGCCGTTGAGCGCGCTCTCGGTCTCCAGTAACGGAACCACGTCGAGTCCGCAGTGGTCCGGCAACGAGACCACGTCGGCCTGGTCGGCGAGAAAGAGCACTTCGAGGACGTGACTCGGTTCCTCGGTCATACTGATGCAGTAGGTGTCGATCGCGCCGACGCCGTACTCGCGCTGCCAGTCGCCGAGTTTCTGGAAGCGGTTGAGTACGCGAGCGGTCGTCTCGGACACCCCGTCGATTCCGTCGAGGTCGATGACAGGTTCGTCCTGCAGAATCGCGTCGGACAGCAGTTCGACCCGCGCGTCCTCGTCGAGCCCGCGATACGCGATGCCCTCGGTCGCCAGTGCTTCGTCCACGGCTTCGGTGTGTTTCTCGCGGTGGTCGCGCAGGTCGAGACTCGCCAGACAGAAGCCGAACGTGTCCACCTGCCGGCGGAGCGGTTCGACGTACACCTCGTCGATTCGCTCGGCACCGATTTCGATGAGGCTCTCCCCGATGGCTTCGAGGTCGGCCATCAGTTCGTCGGCGGTTGCGTACTCACCGGGGCGAACGTCCTCGACGCGGTCGAGGCGCTCGCGCATCAGTTTCAACTTCTGTCGGTAGGGCTCGTTCGGGTAGCGGGATTCGGTCGCTTCCGCGACACCCGGAAGACGCTCGCGGTCGGCCGCAAGCGAGTCCTCGAAGGCGTCGCCGGGGGCGACTCTGGTGCCGTCCTGACTGAGGATACCCGACAGCCGCTTGAGCGCTTGCCGGTACTTAGCGAGGACGACCGAGCGCTGGCGTCCGAGCGTGTCGGCCGTCACCTCGGTCGTGACGTACGGGTTACCGTCTCTGTCGCTTCCCGCCCACGAGCGGAACTCGAACAGTTTTGGCACCGACACGTCGTCGTACTGCTCGCCGAGGACCACTTCGAGTTCGGCGTACACTTCGCCGACGACGTCGAACAGCGTGTTTTCGAGGTACCACTGGACGTTCCGAGCCTCGTCCTGCGGTTCTGGCCGTCGGTCTCGAACCTGCGGCGTCTGCCAGAGACTCGTCACCTCGGCGTCGACGAAACCCCACTCACGGTCGTGTTCCATGTCCGTCAGGCGGTGCTCGTCGAGCGTTTCGAGTCTGTTGGCGATAGAGCGGAGTTTCGCGTTCACCGTCTTCCGGCGTGCCTCGGTCGGGTGAGCGGTGAACGTCGGTTCGATGAGGATGTCGTCGAGGACGCTCTCGACCGTTTCGGCGTCCGCGTCGGCGTCGACGAGTGCCTGCACCGTCTCCTGGAGGCCGTCCTCTAACGCCCGCGCGTTCGAACCCTCACGGATGGCCCGGACGCGCTCGCGCTCCTCGGCGAGGTTGATGAGTTCGAAGTAGGTCGTAAACGCCCTCGCCACGATGCTCTCGCCGACGGGTTGCAGCGAGTCGAGTACGTCGTGAAGTCGTTGACGAGACGATTCGGAGCCCTCTCTGTAGGCAATCGCTGCCGTTCGCAACTCCTCGACGGTCTCGAATGCCGCGCGAGAAGTTTGGTCTCTGAGAACGTCACCCAACAACGTTCCCAGTTCGCGGACGTCCTGGCGGACGGTCCGTGTATGGAGTCGCATGGTGTGGTACAGGAAAGGCGGTAAGTAAAAGACCACGACTCGTGCTAATAACGCCACATTGATAGGGAAAACCACGACGTAGATGCGGTTTCGTCGGAGAATGTTCGACGCTTCGAGTGATTGGACCCCGAAGTGAGCGTGCCGGACGCGCGAGTCGAACCGGACACGCGAGCGAGGGATACCTGTTCAGCGGGGTCAGGGACATCTGTCCAGCGAGTTCAGGGACACACGTCGATGGGTTCAGAGGTGCAATCGGAGCGCACCACGCACTTCGTCACGCTTTTTAGCGGTGCCACTAAGCGTCTATTATGAGCCAGAGTGACGATAAGTACCCGGCGGACTCCGGTCGCCGCCGGTTCGTCAAGGGCGTCGTTGGGGGCGCGGCGCTCGCGGGTGTTGGAACAACCGGAACCGTGACCATCAACAGTATGACCACGTCTCCCGGGAAGGGTGGTGGGACGACACAGGCGATGGCGATAGAGAACACGGCCGGTCCCGCCCCGCGCGGAATGCCACAGATTCCGGTCGAAATCGACTCGGAGGGCTTCATCGGGGGCGTCTGGCCCGAGCTGCAAACCATCGAGCAAGCCGGGATCGAAGTCCAGGTGGCCCAGACGGACGACTACAACGGAAGTGGCGTCACCTACACCTCCGAGTGGTTCCAGTACTGCGGGGTCGAATCCTATCAGGGCATCCAACCCAGCTACGAGAGCGATAACTACTTCCTCTCGGGTTCGAGTCCGGGCTACACGTGGCAGTCCGAGGTGTACAGCGGCGGTGACAGACTCAACATCAACGACTTCGCCGACTACGAGTCGTGGGGGAACGACATCGGCGTTTCGGGACTCGGAAAGCCCGCGACCGGAACGTGGCGCTCGGAGGACTCCGACGACACCATTCCGATTCAGATTATTCGAAGCCCGATAATCGAGCAGTTGGCGAGCAACGGGACGGCCGATTCGCCCATCGGGACCTACGAGGTGAGCGGGGCGATGCAGAGCTGGTTGCAAGCGTCCACCCAGGACGGCGTCATCGCGTGGCTCAACAAGTGTACGCACTTCTGCTGTGTGCCGGGGTACAAGCAAGCGGCCGACGCGGGGAAGTTCAACGCAGATAACGCGGTGTACTGCCAGTGCCACCAGTCGGTGTACGATCCGTTCAGCATCGTCGAGACCCTCTTCGTCGCCCGTCCGCGCCCGGACGAGTGACGACCACGGCGCAACCACGACGTCACAACCGCTCTTAATTACGCGTTCGTTCTCGACCGACCACGCTCGAGTGACGCGGTACCCTTCGAATCAACTACGCTCGAGTGATGCGTCGAGCCCTCGACCAATTTTTCGCCCGTCAGCCACGCCCCCGTTAGAGGGTCACCCCCCACTGACCGGTGGGAACAACGCGAGTTCGTCGTCGCCGTCGACCGTCGCGTCGAGACCGTCGCTCGTCAGGCCCTCGCCGTTTCGGAGGACGTTGATGTGCTCACGCAGCGCTCCAGATTCGTCGAGGACACGTGGTTCGAGCGCCGGTCGCGCCGACAACAACGCGTCGAGCGCGTCGCGTACCGTCGCTCCGGAGTCGACCTCGACCGAGACGGTGCGACCGTCGGCCACCTCTGCGAGGTCCACAAACAGTTTCCACTCCATAGTCGAACTCGCCAGTCGATACCCAAAGGGGTTGCGCCTCTCCCCTCGAAGTAACCACTTCCGTGCTCGGGCCCACCGCCCCCGGGGGCACTCCGCCCCGAGTGGAGGCTGCACGCGAGTGCACCACCCCACTGAGCGGGATGCACCACCTCACCGGGCGGAAGAGTAGGTCGTCTCTTCGGTTCCAGTGACCCCCAGTCGACGGAGCGCCTCCGGACGGGCGACCACGTACAGGACGTCACCGGCCGAGAGGGTCCGGGCGCGTCGCGGGATGGCCTCGACCGCGCCGCTCTCGTCTCGCACGGCCGTCACAGTCACGTCGAGGTCCCCGACGGTCTCGCCGACCAGTGGACCGTCGACGCCGACCGTGACGACGCCCATCGTCTCGTCGGACACCCGGAGCAGAGACGCGAAATCGCGGTCGATTCGCGGGTCGTTCGGGAGCGTGACGATGCGGTAGGTTTCGCCGGCGTCGACCGTCGAGGCGTCGGTCGCGTCGACCGAGAGAGTCACTACGTCGCCGACCGTTGCTCGTAACTCGGCCGTGAACTCGCGCGTGGGCCTCGGCTCTGTTGCCCACACCTGCACCACGTCGCCCGGACTGGCACCGGCGGCCGGGTCCGCCTGTAGAGCCACGGCGACGGTTCCCGGAGCGAGCGTTGGTCCGATTCCTGCGGCCCGACTCCCGAGGGCGAGATACTCGACGCGACCCGCGTCGTCGACTTCGAGGTCGACGTGGCCGACGCCGTAGTCGTCTTTGAGGCGATTGGCCAGCCGATCGTGGAGTTCGGCGACCGTCAACCGTCGAGGGAACAGAAATGTCTTGCCGCCGATAGCGGCCTTCGTCTCCGCGGCCACGGGGTCGTAGCCGTCGATATCGCCGATTTCGTCCGGGAGGTCGACCGACGTCACCCGACCGACCGTCTTGACGATGCGACTCACCTCCGTGTCGAGTTCGCGCACGCCGGCGACGGCGAAGATGTCGGTCGCGATACGGTCGCCCAGACCGCGACCGGAGACGGCGGCGGCGGTCGCGACCCCGAGTGAGACGAGATTGAACACGACGGTTTCGAGTTGAAACACCGTCGCACTCTCCTCTGTGAGGAGGTCACCGAAGAGACCGACGGTGTTGAGGTAGACGGCCACGGTGGCGACGCCGACGAGGATGACGGGACCGAGCGGTGACTGCTCGCGGGTGTACCAGCGGTAGAGGAGGGCAGACGCGGCCGAGACGACGAGGGCGACGATGGCGAACACCACGAGTTCGGTCGGGTCTGGCGTGACGCCAGGGTCGATAGTCTGGAGAACCGACCAGAGGGCGGTTCGTGCCATCAGGTGACCACCTCTCGAAACTGCGCGAGCGCATCGCGCGGACCAACCACCAGCAGTTCGTCACCGGCGACTATCTGTTGCGACCCGCGGGGCGCGATCGTCCAGTGTCCGCCGTGACGGATGGCGAGTGCCACGACGCCGTAGACGTCACGGACGTTGGACTCGCCGAGCGTCGTGTCGGCGAGGGGCGCGTCTTCTCCGACGACGTACTCCTCGAACCGATTGCCTGCTCGACGAAGCAGGGAGACGAGTTCGAACTCTCGACGGACTCCCCGCGAGCGGACGACTAACCGGTCGACCGACGAACCCAACAGTGTTTCCGCGTCCGCCCGGTCGACGGCGAGCGTGACGCGACACTCGCCGCCAATCGCCGTCGGCGTGACCTGACGGGGAGTGGCCCCGGGTGACTCCGCGTCGGCCCCACCGTCGGTCGCGGGCGTGGTCGACCCACCGACGCCGGCGTCGGTGCGAACAGATGGGACGTCGCCGCTGGTGGTCACGCTCAGGACTGTTCCGTCACAGGCGGTCTCGTCGATGGTAACCGTAACCTCGTCACCACGGGCCAGTCCCGTCGGAACAAGTGCAGAGATGGACACCGCACGCATTCGGGGAGGAACGCGCTTCGACAGCGCGCCGATGGGTGGCGCGGCCGCCACCGTCGCGCGGGCGCGCTCGTCGAGGCGAACGCTCACGTCCTCGAGGTCGTAGTCGGTTCGGAGCCGGTCTGCCACCCTCGCTTCGAGTTCGACCAGCGGGATGTCGGCAGGAAACGTCCACGAGTCGTTCCGGATGGCCTCTCGAAGGTCTGCGGGGACGGCCGGAAACCCTTCGATGTCGGCGATGTCGCCAGTGACGGTGACGCGGACCTGTCCGCGGCCGCCGACGAGTTCGACGACGTCCGCCGAGAGCGTTCGTTCGGTGAGCGCTCGAAGGGAGAATCGGCGAGGAACGGTCGAACCCAGCTTGTCACCCTGACTGTGGGCATAGAGCGTGAGCATGAGGACGACGATGAGCGCGACGGTGAGTCGGAACCGACTCTCGGAGTTCGTGAGCGTGGAGTCGTTCAGCGCGAGGAGCCCACCGTTGACGCCGGCGATAGCCACACCCAGGACGACGACACCCAAGCCGGGGAGGGTGACACCGGTGACGTACTTGAAAATGAACCCTAATCCGAACGCCACCAGCGCGGGGACGATACCCGTGAGGATGCCGAGGTACAGACCGTAGAGGAGTTCGACGGGCAACGCGGCCATAGACTCACCTCACAGGCAAGGATAATACGACTTGCGCGTCAGAACTGGTCGGCGTGGACGGCGGCTTCGAGCCAAGAGAAAGGGGACAGCCCCGAAGTGTCGGTTAGACGGCCTCTGCCCGACGCCGAATCGAATCGAAGATGGTCGGGACGATTCGCTCCGCGAGCGGCGAGAGTTCGTAGATACGACCGCCGTTGTCGGCTCGGTACTTGCCGACCAAGCCGGCGGCTTCGAGTTCGTTGAGGTGGTGATACAGGTCGTTCTGTTTTCGGTTTAAGAGGTGAGCTAGCTCACCACTGTGGATACCGTCTTCAGTTGCGATGAGATAGAGGATGGTGAATCGAGTCTCCTCGCAGATGGCTTTGAGGCGACCGATTTCGCGGTCGAAATCGAGGGTCCCGTTCAACAACTCCGATTCGACTCGTCGTCGCGCCTCGGTTCGGTCGTCGGTGTTCTCTCGGACCTCGGTTCGGGACATGTGAGAGCGTTGTGTCCGAACGACCTTATACTTAACCAGTGTTAAGACAATTCTCTTATAATTAGAGTTTATGCTCTCTGGTCCGAGAATCGCATCGTACCCAGATGCGCTCTCTCGACACCTATCAGGGTGAGCCAATCCGCGACATAATCGAACGAAGTCTGCCGTACTGCGACGACGCCAACACGTTCGTGTTCGTGATGGGACCCTACCGGCTCCTCGACCCGTCGTACCTGTACCCCGGCGAGAGGGACACCGAATTACCACCGGACCCACTGGCCCCTCGCTCTCACCACGACCCAGACCTCATCGAAGCGACGCTCCGCGAAGTGTGTAAAGAACTCACGGAGAAAACCGGTGTGGCGGCGTTCATCGCATCCGACGTCGAGATTCCCACGAAGACGCAAGTGGAGCAAAATGAACTGGACGAATCGGGGATGGCGGTACTCGACCAGTCTGTCGCATTTGCTGCGGCCAGCGAGGGAAACGCGTTCGTATTCACCAAAGCCGGACTCACGACCGGGGTCGGATCAGAAGCGGGTGCGATTCCGGAGTACTTCAGACTCCGATATCCAGACGACCGACCCCGGTCGCCGAAGACGTTCTGTATCTTCGAGGAAGCGACCTACGACGCGGAGACGAACCGATACCACCCCAAATTCAGCAGCGCGTCAATCGACGAGATGGACATCACGTACGACATCCAGTTCAGATATTTCAATGCGAAACACGACCTCGTCGAAGCGATGACCTCCTTCGTCGAATCCTACGTGATTCCGTCGACGCTGTGAGTCTACGAACTCTTCGCGTTTCGCTGGGAGTAGTTCAGCATACAGAACCCCCACTGGCGGGCTGAATACCGAACGCGATCTTATCAGTGAAGCGTCCGAGGTGGCACTCTCGATACAGCAACAACGACGCCACCGAGGATCAGAACACCCCCCACCAGTACGCTGTAGATGAACTCCGTAGAAACGTGGTGGAGTCTGACAACGCTCGATTGGTAGAAAAACGGGAGCCAAATATAGAAACCACCGCTCAGGAGTCCCACTACCTGAGCGACACGCGATTTTGGATTTCGAATCAGGAGGATACCAGTCAGTACCAGTGGGAGCAGTGTGACCACATCCGCCTGAAGATAGTCCCATTCAAATGCCGCGTCCTGACGCCAGAACGTGATGTCCGCTACCGAACCGTCGTGCTCGGGGTCGACAACTGCCCACGGAAAGAGATACCCATAACTGACGAATATCCCTCCGGCGGCGACCATTGCCCGAGTGATTCTGGAGGGCTTCACAGTGGTCGTCACTATGGGATTTTTTAAATATCTGTTGCAAACGGTGGACGAATGTCGGGCACGCAGTCGTCGAACGTCGTTGACAGTGATAGAAACCAAAGACGGTCAGAACGCCGACAACGTGAGAGTGTGGCGTTCGCTAATCGTCGGAGTTAATCGCCAAACATCTGATACATCATCCGTCGAACGGGGGCACATCGGGGACCCGATCACGAATGCTCAGCGAAAACTACTCCCACTTCGTTAACCGATACAAAGCATAGGGCACCGCGACCAAAGTGATGAGGATGACGAGTACACCGATCTCGGGTAACGGTCCACCGGGATGTGCCTGTAACACCACACCTCGGTAACGCGACTATCGAATTGTCAATTTTCTCTCGATACCGCTGTACCGGGGTTTCACGCACCGTCAGTCGTCGTGGCGGAGGTTCGTGACGTCCATCATCTCCGTGAGCAACCCCGTCTCGAAGTCGCCGTCCGAGACGACGAGCTCGTCTCCCGTTGACCGGGCGGTCGCTGCGATGA
>JBNJGG010000003.1:0-43190 GCA_051747545.1 Halobacteriota archaeon
AGCGAACGGGCGCCGCAACCACTTCGTCATCTGCGATGAATGGTAAAACCAGCGTCTCGTTTCAGAACCTGACTAAAGTCTACGGTGAGGGAGAAAATTCGCTGCTCGCACTCGACGACATCAACCTCGAAATCGAAGACGGTGAATTCGTGTCCATCGTCGGCCCATCCGGCTGTGGGAAGTCGACGCTACTTCACCTCACGGCCGCCCTGCTCGACCCGACCGAAGGGAAGGTCGAGATCGAAGGGACGGACGTGACGAGCGAGGCCCACGAGAAACACAAGGTCGGACTCGTCTTCCAGACGCCCGTGCTGCTCGACTGGCGGACGGTGCGAAAGAACATCCTGCTCCCCGTCGAGATCATGAAGCAGAACGGCGCGCTCGACCGGGAAATGTCGTATTACAAGGAGCGAACCGACGAGCTCCTCGAACTCACCGGACTCGACGGCTTCGGCGACTCCTACCCGCAAGAGCTGTCTGGCGGGATGCAACAGCGTGTCTCCATCTGCCGGAGCCTCGTGTACGACCCACCGGTGCTCCTCATGGACGAACCGTTCGGTGCACTCGACGCACTGACGCGTGACAAGATGAACAAGGAGCTCCTCCGAATCTGGGAGGAGACCGAGAAGACCATCGTCTTCGTCACGCACAACCTCGACGAAGCGGTCTTCCTCTCCGACAGAGTCGTCGTGCTGGACAGTCGCCCCGGTCGCATCATGGACGTTATCGACGTCGACCTCGACCGACCCCGGACCCAGGAAACGAGACAGATGGGAGACTACCACACGCTGGTCAGCGAGACCTACAAGTACTTCGAGTAGACCAGTCGGCACGCGAAATCGGTTCGCGTAAGACGACCGCGCGCGAGCGACACCCCATTCCTACTATTATTTTGTCGGTTAGTGTGAGCGACCGGTCGTTCGGGACCACCGCATCGAGGCGGTCGCGACGCTGACGACGCGGCACCACTTCGTCGAGACACACGCCGTGACGCCGCTGCGGTGTCACTCACTACTGCGGTGTCACTCACCGCCACGTCGTGACGCGAAAAAATCTGATTCGAGCCGGGTCGTTTAGCTCGTGTACAGGTCGGGGTACGGCTGTGCGTTCTCGGTCGCCTGGTTCCACTCGTCGCTCGAGAATTGCCGGAGGTCCGCGTCCTCCTGAAGCGTGAAGTCGGCAGTTTCGCTCGTCTGCGGCGGCGAGTCGCCGAGGTCGAGCGCCTCCGTGAGGCGGTCGTAGGTCGTCTGCAACTTGTCCTCGGAGAGCGCACCGATACCGAGGTCCTGCGCCTCTTCGGTGAGGTTCGTCGCGATGAGCGCGATTTTGACGACTTCGACCTGAGTCGCCTTCTCCTGCGTCTGCAACGCCTGGTTGACGTCGTTACGCATGAATTCCACGGACTCGTTCGGGTTCAGCATACACCATCCCAGTGCGTGGGAGTAGCCTGCAAGGACCCGAGAGACGTACTCGTGGTTCGCGTCGATGAAGTCCGAGTTGGCGTACGTCACGTAGCCGTACACGGGGATGTGCTTGTAGAGCGCCTCCACGCCGAGGTCGACTCCCGTGCCTTCGAGGGCTGCCGAGGCGGACGGGACGTTCCCCATCGTGCCCCAGATACAGTCGGCGTCTCCCTGCTGGAGCAGGGCGTACGCGGCTGCCGGGTCGGACGTCTGGATATCCACGTCGTCGGTGGTGACGCCAGCCTGGTCCAAGAGCATCGGGAGCGTGTCCTGCTCGTAGGCGGACTCGACGAGAATCGTCTTCCCGTCGAGGTCGGTCATGGGGTCGCCCACGGTGTCCTCACGGTACATCAGCGCGAGCGTTCCGCGGGTCTTCGCGCCGCCCATGACTTTCAGGTCGTAGCCCTCGATGAGCCCGCCGATGACGGGGTCGATGCCACCCTGACCGAGCTGTTCCTTACCAGTTCCGATACGCTGGGCGGTGTCGCCGGAGCCGAAGCCCTTCGCCGCGGTCGGCGTCGGCTGGATGTTCTGCTCGTTCCAGTAGCCCCGCAGGTCGGCGACGTACGCGGGTGCGTAGTCGTTCTCCTGATGCCACGTGTTTCGCCAGATGATGGAGTTCTGGTCGAGCGAGACGGTGTCTGACCCCGGGTCGGGGGTCGGCGTGTCTTCGGAGCCGCCCGAACTTCCACCGGAGCTTCCGCCCGAACTTCCACCGGAGCTTCCGCCCGAACTTCCGCCCGAACTTCCACCGGAGCTTCCGCCCGAACTTCCACCGTCGCCGGTACAGCCAGCCAGACTAATACCGAGAGCAGATGCAACTGCGGTCTGCAGGAAACGACGCCGGTCCGTGTTCTCTGGCAGAATACCATCCAGAGTGCGGAGTTCGTCTTTGACGATAGGATCGTCTGTGATATCTCTTCTTGCCACGCCGTCGGATTCAAACTCATTAGTAATAAATCAGTGTGATTGTTATCAGACATTAACGCGAGAGAATCGACGCTCTGGGCTCTATTGAGAGGGAAGTGACCGACATGTCGGCGAACCAGACCACGAGCGACTCGAACGGTACCCGAAGCGTCGCGGACGGACTACCCCACCGTGGGTGTTCGGCGAACGACGGACGCGCATCGATTGTGTGGAGAAATGACAGGCCATGTCAGCCCTAGGACTGTAAAGCCTTCGTCAAAACAATATTATTGTCCCACAAAGTCATCTGAAATCGGTTTCGTCGAAGACATCGTTCGAGTAGGTCGTCGGTCTCGTCACCGTGATGCGATTACCGTGGGTGACAGAGCTCTGTACAGCTAGCTGAACAGTCGAAAAGGTCGAAGAACCGAGACACACAGTTCGTGGGGGTTCGAGAGTGTCTACTGGCCGCCCCAGGAGTCGACGAACGCGTCACCGATACGTCGAGCGCGGTCCAGACGGTGCGAGAGCTTCGACACGCCTCGTTGCACTTTCGTCTCGGCGAATCTGCGGTCGCGTCCGGACAGCGTCGGCAGTTCTTCGGCGACGCGGAGGTACGGTAACAACTGGTGGGACCGTGCCGGTTCGTGGCCATACTCTTGCTGTTGCATGAAGAGCGCGGGAATCAGTTCGTTACCGACGCGGACCTGCATCTCTTCGGCCGCCCGAGCGAGCGCGTCGTCTGTATCCGCCCGCTCGTTGATGAGTCCGTTCGCCGCGGCGAGCGTCTCTCTGAGCGCGTGAAGCCGCGAGGTGACGGCGTCGAACTCGACCCCGTCGGCGGCGGCAGCAGCAATCTGGTCGACGGTCGACTCGATGTCGAGGACGGTCTGCTCGTAGTCGTGGGGTAACACCGGCGAGTTACAGACGCGACTGACCAGCGCGACGTAGAGTTCTGTCTCGCGGGTGAGAACGCCGATGTCGACTTTGTCCCGCGTGTCTTCTGCGGTGTGCCACCACCACCCGCCACCGATCGGTCCGCCCTCGGGCGTCCCCGCCGGGAGCCGAATCCCGCAGAACACCGAACTGAGACCGGCCCCCCAGAAGGACTGGTCGGCGGCCCGCCCGGGGCGGTCGCTGCCCTCCCACATGGGCACGTCTTCGACCGTCTCGTCCTCGACCGGAAGGTCGCTCACGGTTTCGAGGGTGTCGAGTTGCTCGTCTTCGAGTTCGGCCATGTGCTGATACCAGAGGCTGTCGGCTCCCTTGAGACCGTTCAGGTCGAGATGGAGGTAGGCGACACCGTTCTCTCTGAGGTCGAGCCAGTTCGAGTCGGCGTAGGAGGCACTGCCCGCGAACCGACCGAACGAGTGGGCCGACCAGAACCCGAAGACGACGCCTCGACGCGGTGGGTTCTCGGCGAAGATTCGGGCGAGTTCCAGCGTCGACGCCATCGCCGTCGCGTTGTCGGTCATCCCCTCGTACCACGAATCGACGTGGTTACCGACGACCATGTAGCGGTCGCTGTCGGTCCCTTCGAGCACCCCGACGGGGTTCGGGAGCGTCGTCAGTTCGACGGTGACTTCCGTCCGCACTGTCGCCTCGGTCGGCCCCTCGGCCACGCGGTCGCGGAGCCACGCCGCGTCGGCCGGAGTGATTTCGACGACCGGGAGGTCGGGGATCTGGTCGGCGTCGTCGACGCTGGGCGTTCCCCAGACGGGCGTCACGATCATCTCGTGGAGTTGTCCGTCGGTGACCGACTCGATGACGAGTGCCCTCGCCCCCGCCCGCTCGGCGGCCACGACGAGTTCTGGTCCCGGGAGCCCCTTCGTGAGAACGATGCAGTCGGAGACGTCGACGCCGGCGAGTCCCTCCGACAAGACGTCGTCGACGACCACGACTGGCCCGTGGACGCCCGCGGGCGGGGTACTGGCACCGAAGGCGGTCGTGATCGCGGTGTCGATGTCGCGCCGCGTGGGCGTGGTGACCGTCACGCTCGCGTCCTCGGGTCGGCTGATATAGCCCTCGTACGCGCCGACGTCTGCGTCGAGTCCGTAACTCTCCAGCGTCTCGACGATGTACTCGCTGGCCTCCCATTCGTCCTCGGTGCCAGAGAAGCGTTCGAGACCCTCGAATCGGTCGAGGTGCTCGTCCATCCGGGACGGGTCTATCTGGGCGATGAGGTCCGACTCGCTCGTTCTGTCTACCGGGTCTAGCATGAACCTCACGTCGCCACCGCGGTATAAAGAAACACCGGGGACGTGACAGAAAAGCGAGCCGCCTCGGGTGGTGTTACTCGTCGGGGGCGTTGGCACGCTCGACGGCCTCGATTTCCTCGTCACTCAGCCCGGCCGCCGAGAGCACCTCGCGGGTGTGTTCACCCAGCAGCGGCGGGGCGCGTTCGAACCCACTCTCGGCGTGTTCGTAGTTCAGTGGGTGTTCGATGGTGGGGATTTCGGTGCCGTCGCGTTCGGTGGTCGTGAGGACGTTTCGAGCCTCGACCTGTGGGCTGTTGAGCGCTTCTTCGACCGACAGGACTGCACCGACCGGCACGCCAGCCTCGTCGAAGACCGATATCCACTCGTCGGTCGTCCGTTTCGTGAGTTCGCCCACCAGTTCCTCCTGGAGTGCCTCCAGGTTCGTCACGCGGTTGGCGTTGCCCTGGAAGCGCTCGTCTTCGAGCAGGTCTGGGCGGTCGATGGCCTCACAGAGTGCCGTCCACAGTTTGGGGTTGATGCCGGCGAGGTTGATGTGTCCGTCCGCCGTCGGGAACGTCTGATACGGTGCCAGCACGGGGTCTCTGTTGCCGAGTCGCTCCGCCTCGACGCCGGCGAACACCTTTCCGGCCTGTTTCGTCAACCACGGAATCGCGGCGTCGAGCATCCCGAGGTCGATGTACTCGCCCTCGCCCGTCTGGTCGCGTCTGCGAATCGCCGAGACGATGCCGAAGGCGGCCCACATCGCGGTGATGAGGTCGGTCTGCGGGAGTCCGACTCGAATCGGCGGCCCGTCGGATTCGCCCGTCACGGACATGATACCGCTCATCCCCTGGATGAGCAGGTCGTACCCGGGACGATGACTCCACGGGCCCGTCTGACCGTACGCGGAGATCGCACAGTAGACGATGTCGTCTCGCGCTTCTCGAATCCGCTCGTAGTCGACGCCCAGCCGAGGTGCGGTGCCGGGACGGAAGTTCTGGAGAAATACGTCCGCCTCCCCGACCAACTGATAGAGCGCCTCCCGTCCGGCCTCGGATTTGAGGTCCAACTCGACGCTCTTTTTCCCGTAGTTGATCGTCCAGAAGTAGGGTGACTCGCCGTCGACGAACGGCGGCCCCGAGTGTCGATTGTCGTCGCCGACCTGCGGACGCTCTATCTTGATGACCTCTGCGCCCTGGTTTGCGAGCATCATCGAGCAGAACCCGCCCGTGACGAACGTCGTCAGGTCCAGCACCGTGATATCCTCGAGCATGCGTCGATTCGTGTCCATAGGTGACAGATGGATGCTGGAGAGACCATAAATGTACCCAGCGATTCGGCGACGGTACGAGCCGGACGAAACCGTCGCCATCGACGTGGTCGAACCGACCAGAAAATCGTTCGCGTGTGAAGGGTGTGTCCGCAGGTGGCCCTAGAGGCCGAGAATCTCGCGCGCTTCGTCCGACGACGCGATTGGACGCTCGATTTCGTTGGCGATGCGGGCGGCCCGCTCGACCAACTGGGCGTTGCTCTGAGCCTTCTCACCCTTGCGGTAGTAGATGTTGTCCTCCATGCCGACGCGGATGTGACCGCCGAGAGTCATCGCCATCGTCGTCAACGGAAGCTGGTACCGGCCGACGGCGAGACACTGCCACTCGGCCTCGTCGGGGATGTTGTCCACCAAGTTCAGCAGGTTACGGGGCGTGGGAATCGTCCCCGTCTGCATCCCGAGAATGAGGGTGAGCCAGTAGGGGGTGTCGAGGTAACCTTCCTCGACGAGGTGGTTGACTT
The DNA here is from genome assembly GCA_051747545.1 of Halobacteriota archaeon. Lineage (GTDB taxonomy): Archaea > Halobacteriota > Halobacteria > Halobacteriales > Haloferacaceae > JBNJGG01. The sequence goes on from JBNJGG010000003.1 coordinate 6,362, forward strand.
CCGTGAAGTGGCCCGGGTTGAAGACCTCCAGTTCGGGTTTGACGCCGGCATCTCGCATCTGCGTGGCGAACTCCTCGTTCTGCCCCCGGCAGTACTTTCGCACCGTCTCCTTGCCGAAGTTCAGCGGGCCGACGTCGATAGTTGCGACTTCCGGCCCCGGGTCGCACTCGAGGATTGGGGCAATGCGGTCCTCACGTGGCTGGGGGCCACCCGTCGTGAAGTTGATTATCATGTCGTCGGTGGCGTCGTGGATGGCGTCACAGACCATCTGGAACCGCTCTACCGACTTGGTGTCGTTGCCGTCCACGTCGCGGGCGTGGAGGTGAACGATAGACGCCCCGGCCTCCTCACACTTGGCGACGTCGGCGGCGACCTCCTCGGGTTGCTCCGGCAGATTCTCGTTCGCGTCCTTGCCGTGCAGTCCGCCCGTCGTCGCCACGCTGAGGATGACTGGCTTGTCAAAATAGTCCTGAAATCCGTTATAGACCATGGTTCGTCTGTAGGTGTACCCGATTCGTCTATAAGCTTTCGGCCGCCACGCTGGGGGAGTCCAACCGGCGATTGCTCGGTGGTTTCCGACGACCGCAGCGGTCCTGCAGACAAACGATTTATCACCCACGGTGCTCATCTTGCGTCGATGAAACTCGTACGATACCAGGCACAGGGAGAAGCGGCCATCGGTCTCGTCGACGGCGACACGGTCAGCGAAGTGGAATTCGACCGTCAGCCCGACGCCGGGCCGGACATCGTCCAGGCGGCCCAGGCCGATGACCTCCGAGAGACGGGCGTCGAACACGCGCTCGCCGACGTTCACGTCGACGCACCGGTCCCGCCGCGGCAGGGCAAAATCGTCTGTCTCGGACTCAACTACGCCGAACACGCAGAGCGCGGAGGCAACCCGATTCCGGACGAACCGCTGCTCTTTGCGAAACCGACCTCGGCCATCATCGGCCCGACCGACGACGTGGTCTTCCCCTCGGACGCCGAGCAACTGGATTACGAGGCCGAACTCGCTATCGTCATCGGCAAAGCGGGTCGGCGCGTCCCGAGAGAGGAGGCGGTCGACCACATCGCCGGGTACACCGTATTCAACGACGTGTCGGCCCGCGACGTTCAGTACCGCTTCTCGCAGTACTTCCGGGGGAAGGGCTACGACACCTTCGCACCGCTCGGCCCCACGATGGTGACGCCCGACGAAGTCGACCCGACGGACCTGTCGATTCGTGCACTCGTCAACGACGAGGTGCGGCAGGACTCGTCGACGGCGGACATGATATTCCCGGTCGACGAAGTCGTCGAGAGCGTCACCCAGACGATGACGCTCTACCCCGGCGACGTCGTCGCGACGGGGACGCCGCCGGGCGTCGGCGTCCACCGCGACCCGCCGCTGTTACTGGAAGAAGGCGACGAGGTCACCATCGAAGTCGAGGACGTCGGTGCCCTCAGAAACACCATCGTCGCCGAGGAGGAGTGAGTCCCGTGCGAGAACCACTCAACGACTCGACGCCGAGCGTCGACGAGTCGGCCTTCGTCTCTCAGATGGCGTATCTCATCGGAGACGTGAGCGTCGGAGCGCGAGCGAGCCTCTGGCCGTTCGTCTGCCTCCGCGGCGACACTGGTGCCGTCCAGGTCGGGTCGGAGACGAACGTACAGGAGTTCACGATGCTCCACGGCGCGACACTCGGCGATGGGGTCACCGTCGGCCACAACGCGACCGTCGACTTCGCAACCGTCGAGGACAACTCGCTGGTCGGCATGCAGAGTGCGGTCTTGCGGGACGCGACGGTCGAGTCGAACTGCATCGTCGCGGCCAACGCCGTCGTCCTGCAGGGGCAGACGATTCCGGAAGGACACCTCGCATACGGCACACCGGCGAAGACGAAACCCCTCACGGACGCCCAGCTCGACGAGATCGCTCGCGTCCACGAACACTACGTCGAACTCGGCCAGTCGATGAAGGAAGCCGGTCACTTCGAGTAAGCGCCCGAAACAGTTCGAGGGACGCGTGGTCGACCCGTCGTCCGACCACGCGCACCCCGACGGACACGCGCGCACCGTTCACACGACCCGAGGAATTATTGAGTTCGTGTGCACATCTAGAGGAGTCATGGACGTAATCGACGCCATCCGAACGCGGCTCGACCTCCGCGAATACGCCGACGAATCAGTTTCAGACGAGATCAAACGCGACGTGCTCGAAGCGGCGCGGTTGGCATCCAGCGGCCGAAATCTCCAGCACTGGCGGTTCATACTCGTCGACGACGACGAGCGCCTCGCAGAGCTCGGCGAGCGCAGTCCGACCGGAGGCTGGGTCGCTGGCGCGGACTTCGCGGTGGCCGTCACGACGGACCCAGAGCTCAACTTCAACGAACTCGACGCCGGGAAAGCCCTGACGCACATGCAACTGGCGGCGTGGGACCACGGCGTCGGCTCGCGGATGTACACCACGACGGCCGAAGAAGTGTACGAATTCCTCGAAGTTCCCGCGGACCAGGACCTGACGGCGGTCGTCGGGTTCGGCTATCCGACGCGAGAGATTCGAGGGCAGAAGGACCGGAAACCGCTGTCGGAGGTCGCCTTCGACGAGACGTTCGGGACGCCGACGCGGTTCGGCGAGTAACCACTTCGAACGTCGACGCGGTTCGGCGAGGGGGTCAGCTATCCACCGACGGGGCGAGTGGCGAACCCAGCGTTCCTCGAACGAGTGTGACAAAAAACGCGATTCCACGCCACTCGGTGAGTCGTGGTGTTTACGTCGCCCCCGGAGACTCGCCCTGCGAGACGGTCACTTCTTCCGGTGTGCGGAGGTGATTCCGACGCCGCCGTCGACGCGGATGTCCTCGCCGGTGACGAAGCCGAAGTAGTCCGAGGCGAGACAGAGACACACCCCGGAGACGTCTTCGGGTTCGCCCGGCCGCCCAATCGGGAAGCCGTCGATGTTGTGCTTTTCCTCGGTCTCCAGCATCTCCGCGGTTCGCTCGACGCGCGTCGTCGCCGGCGAGACGGTGTTGACGGTGATGCCGTCTCTGGCGTACTCAGCGGCGAGACCGCGTGTCAAGCCGTACATGCCGGTTTTCGTGCCGCCGTAGAGGGCCATCGACGGATTCCCGCGCGGACCAGACATGCTGGAGATGCCGATGATACGCCCGGTTTCGGCGTCGCTCTCGCGGAAGGTCTCTGCGAAGTACACCGAGAGCATGAACACCGCGCGGAAGTTGACGTCTATCATCGTGTCGATCTCCTCGACTGTCTGGTTTGGCGGGGTGTTCGCGAGGTTCGCGCCCGCGTTGTTCACGAGAATCGTCGGCGTGCCGAGTTCCTCGACGGTCGTATCGACGAGGGCGTGGATGTCCTCGTCGTTTCGGAGGTCCGTCGGGACGGCGAGCGATTCGACGCCGTATTCGTCGGCGACTTGCTCGGCGACCTGCTCGATTTCCGTCTCCGTCCGGGCCGCCGCGACGACGTTTGCGTTCGCCTCGGCGAACTGGTGTGCAATCGCGCGTCCGATTCCTCGTCCCGCACCGGTGATGATGGCCGTGTGGCCGTCTAACTCGATACCCATCTCATTGACAACAGTGAGCCGGGCTAATAATTGTATCTCGGAGGGTGACCACGAAGGCCGATTGCTCGACGCCGGCTCCGACGGAAGAACAGCGAGGAGTGGTCAGTCCGATTCGGCTACTGGGCGGTCCACCCGCCGTCGACGACGAGGTTGTGGCCGGTGACGAAGCGCGCCTCCTCGGACGCGAGGTAAACCGCCGCGCCCGCGATGTCTTCGGACTCGCCGAGGAACGGAAGCGGCGTGTTGTCTCTCATCCGGTCGGCCTTGTCTTCGAACCGGTACCCCTTGGTTCCGGTGACGATGATGCCAGGCGTGAGGGTGTTGACGGTGACGCTCTCGTCGGCGTAGTCGATGGCGACCTGCCGGGTGAGGTTGACGACGGCACCCTTGGCGGCCGAGTACGCCGGCGCGTTGGGGTGACCGACCAGCCCCATCTTCGAGGCGACGTTGATGATGCGACCGGCCGAACTCTCCTCGATGTAGGGGAGGGCGCAATGACAGCAGTTGTACGCGCCCTTCAGGTTCACGTCGATGATGTTGTCCCACTCGTCTTCCGGGAGTTCGGCGATGTTCTTCCCGCGCGACTCCGGGGGGAAGCCGCCGGCGTTGTTGACGAGCACGTCGACCCCGCCGAACGCGTCGGCGGCCGCCTCGACGAGCGCGCGGCAGTCGTCCTGTCGAGCCACGTTGGTCTCGACGAAAATCGCGTTGCTGCCCGCTTCTTCTATCTTCTCGACGGTCGACGTGTCCGAGTTCTTCGGGAGGCGCTGGATGTCGCCGATTGCGACGTTTGCACCCTCCTCCGCGAACGCGATTGCGATTGCTCTGCCGATGCCGGATGCGCCACCTGTGACGACGGCGGTTCTGTTTTCGAGTTTCATTGTTGTGTGGTGATGGGGGAGTTCGTCTAGGTGTTGACGAGGAGTTCGAGTGCGTTTCCACCGAGGATGTTGTCTGCCGCCTCTTGGGTCGTCGACGACTCGACGGCTTCGACGAACGCCCGGAGTTCTTCCTCCGAACGCGGTTCCCACGGGATGTCCGTACCGAAGAGAATCTGAGAGGCCGGGAACTCTTCGAGCGCGGCGCGAATCGGCAACTCGTAGCCGAAGAAGCCGGCGGTGTCGACGTAGATGCGCTCTTCGAGGATGCGCTTGAACTCCTCGTACGGTCGCATGTTCTCCTGGTTCGGCCACCTCCCCGCGTCGGTGTGAAGGTGGACTCGTCCCAGGTTCGCGGCGATGTTCCCGCCGAGGTGGTGGAAGACGAGGTTCAGGTCCGGGTATCGGTCGAGAACGTCGCTGTGGACGACCCGGATGATGGCCGCCATCAACTCCTTCTCGCGGCCCAACATGGCGTTGAACCGGTAGTCGACGTTCGGGAGACTCGGCACGTGGACGAAGACTGGCGCACCGGTCTGGTCGGCCACCTCGAAGACGGGCTCGAATTCGGGGTCGGTGAGGAGAACGTCGGTTTCGTCGACGCCGCCGCCGTGCAGGCCGCTGTCGATGCTTCGCTCGAACTCCTCGCCCGCCGCCTCGCCGCCGGCGGCGATTGGAATCGACGCGAAGCCGTAGTACTCGTCGTACTCCTGCGTGTATTCGAGGAGCACGTCGTTCGCGTGCGCGGCTTCGTCGACATCGTCGTGGCCGAGGAAGTACGGCATCGAAACCGCCGCGGCGTCGACGCCGGCGGCGTGCATCTCTGCAATCTGGGTCTCGGGGTCGTGTACTCGGTCGTATCCGGCCAACGCCTCTTCCTCGGGGCCGGGTCGGTTCGACGTGTCCAACTCCTCTGGATAGAAGTGAGCGCCGAAGTCGACGACAGTACGGTCTGCACTGAGAGCTCTTTTTCCGCTCATTGGTAGGGAACACCTCGAAGCCCCGTGTCAAGTAAGTTGTTGTTAGAGAACACGACGCACAGCCCGCGAGCGGGGAAGGCAGCCGGCAGACCGCCCTGGACGGACGGTCACGAATCCGTGTCGGAAAACCGAACGAAGGGCGCGGGGACAACGTCAGTAATATTTTTACAATCGAGTCTGAGTAGTGGCTATGGAACCTGTTCAACTGGACTTCGACGACCGTCCCGTCCGAGACCACACGGTCAAGAGTCTGCTCGAAACGCGAACCGACCTGTTCGGCGACGACCCCTTCCTGTTCTACGGGCACGACGACAGCACGTTCTCGTTCCGGGAGGTAAACGAGATATCGAACGCCATCGCGAACTCGCTGCTGGGGCTCGGCGTCGAGAAGGGTGAGAAGGTCTCGACCATGATAGAGAACCAGCTCTACGGCGTGTTGTCGATGTTCGGGACCTACAAGGGCGGCATGGTCTACGCCCCCATCAACTACGAGTTCCGCGGGGAGACCCTCTCGTATCAGATAAACGACGTCGACGCCGCGGTGATAATCGCCGAAGACCAGTTCCTCGGCAAACTCAACGCCGTCAAGGACGACCTCGAGGACCTTCCGCACGTCGTCGTCTACGAGACCGACGCGGACGCCGAAGAACTGGACGACGACTTCGAGACGTCCTCGTTCGAGGACCTGCTGGACGGCGACGAGTCGAACCCGGACGTGAGCGTCGAGTGGGACGACACGTCCTCGATCATCTACACGTCGGGCACGACGGGGCACCCGAAGGGAGTCGTCGTCCCCTACCGGTGGATAATCTACTACTGCGCGATGCGGTGGCAGGTGATGAACCGCGAAGACGTCGTCCACTGTCCGCTGCCGTTGTACCACGGAGCGGGGCCGTACTGGGACATCGCCGCCGCGCTCATCGTCGGTGCGCCGGTCGCCCTGTGGGACAAGTACAGTCCGAGTCGGTTCATCGACCGCGTGAACAAGTACGAGGCGACGACGTGTACGCTCATGTCGGTGATGCACTCGTGGCTGTGGGACCAGCCCGAGAAGGAAGACGACCACCGGAACACGCTGAACAAGGTGCAGATGTCGCCGCTGGCCGACTACCACAAGGACCTCGCCGAGCGGTTCTCCATCGACTTCATCACCAGCAAGTTCGGCCAGCAGGAGTCGGGCAACCCCGTTGGCGGCTTCGTCCACGCCGCACGCGGCGAACACGCGACGCCCGAGGACCTTCGGCGGGGCTACCCCCCGGAGGTAGTCGTCGAACGGGCCGAGGAGATGGGCATCCCGGTCGTCGAGGAGGCGCCCGCCGAACAGTGGATAGGGAACCCGACGCCGTGGGCGGACGTCCAAATCGTCAACGAGCGCGACGAGCCGCTCGGCCCGAATCAAATCGGCGAATTGGTCGCCCGACCCAGGGTCCCTTCGGCCATGTTCAAAGAGTACTACAACCGCCCCAACAAGACGCTCGAGGAGTTCAGCAACCTCTGGTTCCACATCGGCGACGCGGCCTACTACGACGAGGACGGCAACTACTTCTTCGTCGACCGAATCGGCCACATCATTCGACGCCGGGGCGAGAACATCTCCGGCGAGCAGTTAGAGGACATCGCCATCGACCACGGCGACATCGCCGAAGTCGCGGTCGTCCCGTTGCCGAGCGAGGACGGCGGCGAAGACGAGATCGCGTTCGTCGTCAAGGTGAGAGACGACGCGACACTCACCGAAGAGGACCTCCGAGCGTACCTCGAACCTCGCGTGGCCGACTTCATGCTCCCCGACCACGTGCGGTTCGTCGACGAGATTCCGATGACGCACACGAACAAGATTCGGAAGAAAGAGATTCGACAGACCATCTTCGGCTACGACGAGTGACGCACCCCGCGGTCAGGGTCGGCTGACACGCTCGTCCCTCCCGCTGTCACGCTCGCTACATTCCTGACACGCCCAGCACATTCCTGAGACGACCATTACATTCCTGAGACGACCACCACATTCATGATGCGCTCGTCTCGTCGCGTTCGAAGTGGAGAGTACGAGGCCGCTGTTCGTTACCGCTTCTGTCCGTCCTCAGTCGAGCTCTGCGCCGTCCTCACTCGTCGATGTCGACGCCGTACTCGATGCGGAAGTTCGTCTCGACGGAGTGCGGGAACTCGGCCAACAGGACGAACACGCCGTCGAAGTCCTTGGGGTGGTAGAATAGCTGGTCGAAATCCGCCCAGTGCATCTCGCCGACCGGGTCGACGCCGCGCTCGGCGAGATGTTCGCGCGCTTCGTCGAGGTCGGCGACCTGGAGTGCGAGACCGTACAGGCCGGGGCCGTTCTTCGCGAGGAACCGAGCGACGGCGTTGTCCATGTCGTCGAGGTCCCGCGGAGAGGTGAGGTCGAGATTCGCGCTAATCGTCGTCGTCAGCGGGTGCTCGCCGACTTCGGTCTCGGTGGCCGGCTCCAGGACGTCGCCCCACTCGATGCCGAGCAGTTCGTTGTATCGTTCGGCAGTCTCCTCTACGTCAGGCGTGGCGATTACCACGCGGTCGATGCCCATTACGCGCATACTCAGCGGATGTCCGGGGGTAAGATATAACTTCGGATGCGTCGGACCACTCCGTGAGTCGCGCGATTCCGAGTGGCGGACGGGTCGATGAACATTTAATAAGGGAGAGTCGAACCCATTAGTGATGGACTTTCAAGAGTCTGAACTAGAGCGGATGATACGCTCGTCCGTCCGCGAAATTGCAGAGAGTTACGGCGAAGATTACTTCCAGGAGAAACTACGCGAAGACGAGTTCCCCCACGAGTTCTGGTTAGACCTCGGAGAAGGCGGGTGGCTCGGGGCACACATCCCCGAAGAGTACGGCGGCCAGGGACTGGGAATGCAGGAACTGATGACCGTCGCCGAAGAGGTCATAATGGGAGGCGGGTTCGCCACGTCCGTCGAACTCACGCACCTGACCTTCGGCGGCATCACGCTCGCCGAGCACGGCACCGAAGAACAGAAAGAGCAGTGGCTTCCGAAGCTCACCACGGGCGAAGTGCCGTGGTCGCTCGGCGTGACCGAACCCGACGCCGGTCTCAACACGACGAACATCTCGACGACCGCCGAGAAGGACGGCGACGAGTACGTCATCAACGGGCGGAAGATATTCATCTCGAGTGCGGGTGAGGCGGCGCGTATCACGCTGTTGGCTCGAACCACACCGCTCGACGAGGTCGAGAAACCGAGCCAGGGCCTCTCTATCTTCCTCGTCGATCCCCAGGACTCCAACGTCGACTACGACGAGATTCCACTCGACATCTGGTGGCCGGACCCGACGTACAACGTGTACCTCGACGACGCGCGAGTCCACGAGTCCCAACTCGTCGGCGAAGAGGGCAAGGGCCTCTACCACATCTTCGATACGCTCAACACAGAGCGAATCGTCACCGCGACGACGACCAACAGTATCGGCCGGTACGCCATCGAGAAGGCGGTCGACTACGCCAACCAGCGGGAGGTCTTCGACGCCCCGATCTCGAGTCACCAGGCCATCCAGCACCCGCTGGCGGACGCGTACGCCGACCTCGAAAACGCGCGCCTGATGACGCGTAAGGCCGCGTGGCTCTTCGACAACGACCTGGAGGCGGGTGCCGAGTCGAACATCGCGAACCTCAAATCCTCCGAGGCGGCGTGGGAGGCGTGTGACGCGGCCGTCCAGACCTACGGTGGCATGGCCGCCTCCGCGGAGATGAGCATCTCGAAGATGCACCAGTACGTCCGACACGAGCGCATCGCACCCGTCACCGAGCAGATGCAGCGCAACTACATCGGCCACCACCTGCTCGGCATGCCCAAGTCGTACTAACTGCGACGAGAAAACGAGCGAATCGGAAACGCGACGCTCACCACACGGTCAGACAGCGGACGCCTACCGCACGACGACCGGGTTGACCGGCGACCCGGTAGCGCCGACCATCTCAAGCGGCGCGCCGACGTAGAGCATGTCGTAGGCTTCGTCGTCGGCACACGCGTCCGCCAGCTCGGCGAACCAGTTGAGTTCGCAGAAGAGGACGCCGAGGTCGCGGAGTAACGCGGCGTGGAGCGGATTTCGAGTGCCCGTTTCGTCGGAAATCGTCTGCTCGTTGGCGAGCGTGTCGGTCGCCAGCACCGGAATCTCCATCCGGTGGAACCAGTCTACCAGGTCGGGTGAGTACGTCAAACCGGGTTCGTCGAGGCCGTCGCCGTAGAACGCCTCGGGACCCTCCTCGTAGAACACCTCCAGCCAACCAGTTCTGACCAGCAGGATGTCTCGGGGTTCGATCTCGATTCCCTGTGTCTCGGCGCACGATTCGAGCGTGTCCAGCGTGACGCGCTCGCCGGGGTCGAGGTGGTCGACGCCGCGGTAGCGAGCAACGTCCAGCAGTACCGCGCGACCGACGACACCGTGATTCGCGATCGGCGCTATCGAACACCGCTCGAGGCCGCCGGTCGTCGTCTCCGCCGGAAAGCCGTTGTACAGGTGGTCGTCGTACCAGACGTGCCCCAGCGCGTCGAAGTGCGTCGTCCCCTGCACGGGCGTGAACAGCACGTCGTCTGCGATTTGGACGCCCGCGAACGGGTCGAGGTACGCGTCCTCGACCTTGTCGGCGTCGTAGTGGCTCTTATCGCGCGTCATGTAGTGCTGGACGCCCGCACGGCTCGGAATCTTCGGATCGCCGTCGTCGCTTCCGAGTGGAATCCCAAGCGCGAACGTCTCGCCCGTCTCGACGGCGGCGACGCCGCGGAGAACCTGCTGTGGAGTCAGGTAGTTCAACGAGCCGATTTCGTCCTCGTCGCCCCAGCGGCCCCAGTTGGTCCGGCTTCCGTCGAGAATGTCTGTGATGTCGTTTGTCATCTACGAGGGCTTCGAGCAGGTCGCTCTTAGTGTTTCGCGCGGTCGCTAACGATGCATCACGTCTCAGTAGTGGATTACGCCGACGCTGTCGGACGAAAAACGGAGGTCCCGCAACACGGCGGGGTAGCAGAACATCGCGCGTCGAGACCTGTTGACTCGCGTGGCAGTGACGGTTCAGTCGATCATGTCGAACGCTTCGGCGCGCTCGACGAGCTTTTGGGCCGTCTTCGCGTGCGCCGTGTCGACCATGTCGCCCTCGAATCGAATCGCGGCGGTCCCCTCGGCCGCCTCGTACGCCTCGATGAGGCGCTGGGCGTAGTCGACCCGGTCGGGGTCGGGCGTGAACACGTCGTTGACGACTTCGACGTGGCTCGGGTGGATGACCATCATGCCGGTGTATCCGAGTTGGCTGACGAACTCGGCCTCGTCGCGGAGGCCGTCGAGGTCGTCGACGTCCATCCAGACGCCGGCGATGAGTTCCTCGATTCCCTGCGCGCGGCCGTCCATGACGACCTGCGAGAGGAGGTACTGGCGCTCTCGACCCTCGCGGGTGAAGTCGTAGCCGACGGCGCGCTGGGGGTCCGCGTTCTCGCCGGAGGCACCCACGGTCGCCGTCACGCGGTCGCTGGCCGCGCAGAGCTCCTCGACGTGGTTGAGGCCGTAGGCGTCCTCGGCCATCGCGATTATCTCTACTTCCTCGTCGACGCCGCGGGTTCGCTCGAGGTGACCGAGGATGTGGTCGAGTCGCTCGATGTCCTGGGGCGTCCCGAGGTCGGGGACGAGGAGTGCGTCCACGTCGAGGCCGACGACGGCGTCGAGGTCGTCGTCGATGTACTCGGTCGACGGGCCGTTGACGCGGACGGTGACGGTGGCGTCGGTCGCCTCGAGGGCGTCGGCGCACGCCGCCAGGGTCTCTCGAGCCTCCTGCTTCGCCTCTGCGGTCGGCTGAATCGAGTCTTCGAGGTCGAAAATGAAGCCGTCGGCCGGATACTTGTCGGGCGCGCCGCGCACCCAGTCTTCTCTGTTCGCGGGCACGTACAGTAGTGATCGGATTGGGTCCATCGTGTGAGTACACCAACAGCGATAACTTAAAAGTAGCTTCCGAACGGCCGGTCGTTCGGTTAGGAACCGGCCGACGAATCGAGTCGCGTTACTCGTCGGTGGCGACGACGCCGTCCGCGGCCAATTCGGAGATGCCGTCGTCGTCGAGCGAGGTGCGCTCGGCGAGTATCTCGCGGGTGTGCTGGCCGAGGGCCGGACCGGGCGAGTCGATGCGACCGGGCGTCTCCGAGAACTTCGGAATGACGCCGGGCATCTCGAACTCCTGGTCGAACTCCTCGTCCCACGTGGACGTCATTGTGCCGCGGGCTTGCAGTTGTGGGTCGTTGATGATTCCTTCGATGCTGTAGACCGGTGCCGCCGGTGCGTCGGCCTCCTCGAAGAGTTCCATCACCTCTTCTCGGGTTCGCTCGCCGATCCACGACTGGACGAGGTCGTCCACCGCTTCGTCGTGTTCGATGCGGGCGTCCATCGTCGCGAAACGGGGGTCCTCGAGGATGTCGTCGCCGCCGACGACGCGCATGATGCGTCGCGCCGTCCCCTCGGTGGCCCCCGCGACGGCCAGCCAGTGGCCGTCCTTCGTCTGGTAGGTGTTGCGCGGCGACGAGGAGTGCGTCCGGTTGCCGTTTCGCTCGTGAACGATACCCTTCTGAGCGTAGTCGACGGCGTGCGCTCCCATGAAGGAGAACAGCGGTTCGAGCAGGCTCATGTCGATGCACTGGCCGCTTCCGCCGCCGACGTCTCGCCAGTAGAGCGCGAGCATCGCCGAGTAGGCCGAGAAGATCGCGCACGTGAAATCTGCCAGCCCCATCGAGGGCAGCGTCGGCGGGCCGTCCTCCAGACCGGTGACGTAGGCGAACCCGCTCATCGCCTCCGCGAGCGTCCCGAACCCGGGACGACCGTTGTACGGGCCGGTCTGTCCAAACCCGGTGACCCGGACCATCACGAGGTCGGGGTTGATTTCCGAGAGCGTGTCCCAGCCGACGTTCCACCGTTCGAGCGTTCCCGGTCGGAAGTTCTCGATGAACACGTCGGCGTCTTCGACGAGTTCTTCGACGATAGCCTGTCCGGCCGGTTCGTGGAGGTCGACGCCGATGCTCTTCTTGTTGCGATTGAGCCACTTGTACGCGAGTGGCTCGGTGTACTCTCCGTGTGCGCGAACCGAGTCACCGAACTCGGGGTGCTCGATTTTGATGACTTCGGCCCCGAAGTCACCCAGAACCTGGGCGGCCATCGGTCCGGCGTACACTGAAGAGCAGTCGATAACGGTAATCCCGCTCAATGGGAGGTCGCTGTCAGACATCGTCTGGAATAGTGAAGACCGAGGGCATATAGGTTTGCAGTGTCACGGCGTCGGAGTCGACGCGGGAGGGTCCGCCAGACCTGACGCGTCGGTCAGGTGCGACTCGCCGGTGGTCTTTATCCATCTGCCGCCGTGTGACGGACCATGACGGATGACAAACTATCGGTCCAGCGAACCACCGGCGTCCAGCCGGAGTCAGTGTGGCACCTCGAACTCCCCGACGTCCGCTTCGGGTTGAACGCGGTCGAAGAACTCCCCTACCTCCTCGAGACACTCGGCGTCGATGAAACCGCGAAGGGGCTGGTCGTCACCGACGAGACGCTGGCGGGTCTCGGGCACCTCGACCGGGTCCGAAGCGTACTGGAGGGTGCCAACGTCACCGTCGACGTCTACGACGACGTGGAACGTGACCCCTCAATTGGAGCCTTTCGAGATTGCATCAAGGTCGTCCGCGAGCACGGTGGCGACGGGGGGTACGACTTCTACGTCGGACTGGGCGGCGGGAGCTGCATGGACACGGCCAAGATAGCCAGCGCCATTCCCGTCAACGGCGGCGACGTCCTCGACTACGTCGTCGAACCGTCGGGTGGGGGAGAGCAACTACGCACCGCGGGGCCGCCCCTCGTGTTGATTCCGACGACGGCGGGAACCGGCTCCGAGGTGACAGCCGCGGCCGCCGTCACCCTCGACGGTGGCGTGAAAGACGCCATCCTGAGCCCGCACACCCGGGCGGACGCCGCGATACTCGACCCCGGTCTCACGACCACGCTCCCGGCGGACCTGACGGCCGAGACGGCGATGGACGCGCTCGGACACGCCATCGAGGCCTACACGACACCGCGGTACGACCAGCGGCTGCGCGAACCCGACCCCCTCGCGCGCCCCTCGCGCATCGGACGGTCGGAGACGACGGACGTGCTGGTCGAGAAAGCGATTCGGCTGCTAGTCAGGAGCCTTCGTCGAGCCGTAAACAACCCAGAGGACGTCGAGGCTCGGGCAGACCTGTTGCTCGGGTCGATGCTGGCGCGATTCGCGGGTAACACTGCGGGCGCGAACCTGTGTCACGCGATGGCCTACCCGGTCGCGAGCGAGTATCACACCCACCACGGCGAGACCATCGCCGCCTTAGCCCCCGCGTCCACCCTCGGGTACAACGTCGCGAGCGAACCCGAGCGGTTCGCACGCGTCGCGGAGTTCCTCGGCGTCGACGCGTCGAACACGGGCGCACGGGAGGCGGCCGACCGTGCGAGGGGGGCCTTCGTCCAACTGCAGCGCGACCTCGGCGTCCTCCCGAGCGGGTTGTACGAACTCGCCGGCGTCACCGAGGACGACGTGGGCCCGCTCGCCAAACGGGTCGTCGAGTCACAGCACCGACTGCTGGCGAGCAACCCGCGCCGGGTGACCGAGGACGCCCTGCGCGAGGTGTTCCGCGACGCGTTGTACAACTGGTGAGCCCCGCTGGCGGACTGGTGAGCGCTTTTGTATGAGGGTGCCCTACCCGTGAGAAGACATGGGTGACGAGGCTCCCGAACGCGCGGCTCGAATCGGTCGGCTCGAATCGCGCCCGGCGGGGTCCGACCCCGAGGACCCCTACGACGACGTCGACGTCTCCGAGTTGCCGACGTGGTGGCGGCGAGCCGTCCGGGAGTTCGACGCTCACGGACTCCGACCGTACCGTCCGCCCCGGTTCGAGGACGACGTCGTGACCTACCCACTCATCGCGGACCTCGAGAGCGAACTCGGCGTCGACATCAGACTCGGGAGCGTCGACTCCGACTACCGAGAGCGGTGGGAGGTGTGGGTCGACGACGCGCACGTCGGGGAGGTCGGACGCCACCGCTCGCCGGAGGGTTACACCGTCTACGAACTCGCCAGCGACGAGTTCGAGCGACGGGTCCGAAGCGCGGTCGACGCCGACGAGTGAGACGGCCCAGTGCGACCGCCGGATGGACGGGAAGTAGCGCGTCCTGGGCGTGGACTGAGACGGCCACGGGTCCACAGGTCACGGATCCACGCGAGCTTTATACGCAGTCGGTGTGGGTGTGAGACATGAGCAATAGAATCGTTCGACGGACGGCAAAGCCGCCGGCCGACGTAGTCGAAGCGTTCACCGATATCGGCTCGACAGAGGTGAGCGACGTCGTCGACGAGCACAACACCATGGACCCGGGAATCCGGGCCGTGACGGAAACCGACCACGTCTGTGGAACGGCGGTGACGGTTCGACTCAGAGACGAGAACAACAGCATGGTCAACGTCGCGTACGACCTCGCCGACTCCGGCGACGTCGTCGTCATCGAGACGGACGGAATGGCTCGGGCCGCCTGGGGGGACACGTACATCAACACGTCGACGGAACCGGGGGTAGCCGGCGGCGTCGTCGACGGGTACGTTCGAGATATCGGCGGGTTCGACGAGGCCGGATTCCCGGTCTTCAGCCGGGGGGCGACCCCGCGGGGACCGCTGAACGACGGCAGTCTGCCCGGTTCGGTCAACGTCCCCGTCACCGTCGGCGGCGTGACGGTCCGCCCCGGTGACATCGTCGTCGGCGACGAAGACGGGGTCGCCGTCGTCCCCCAGGAGCGGGCCACCAAGGTCCTCGATGCGGCCAGAAAGTCGCTGACCGATCTGGCGCACCTCCGCGAGCGTCTCGACGACGGAGAGAAGCCGTTCCTCGAACTCAGAGGAGTCGCTGACCTGCTAGAAGACGTGACCCAGATAGACGAAAAGGTCGACTACGGCGCACGACCGTACCCCGAGTCTCCGGACCCGTAGTCGGGGACGACGACGCGTCACGGGCGCGAGCGCGACGAATAACGGACATCAATTCGAGTGCACGAATCGAGAGACGAGTCTCGACGCGTGCCGGGACTGCAGGGCGCGTCGGCTACACGACGACGTAGATGTCACCGTCGCGGACGACGACATCGTACGTCGGGAGCCTGAACTTCGAGTTGGCGAGGTGTTCGCCCGACCTGATGTCGAACTCCCAGCCGTGCCACGGGCAGGCGACGATTCCGTCCTCGTTCTCGTAACCGAGTTCCCACCCGTCGTCCGTCATCGACGCGGTCATCGCCCCCGAGACGGTACCCTCGCAGGCGGGACCACCCTGGTGCGTGCAGTAGTTCGCGAGCGCGTAGTACTCGCCGTCGACCGTGAACACGGCTATCTCTCGGCCCTCGACGTCGACGATTACTCGCCTGCGGTCGCCGCGTTCGAGCGCTCCGACGTCGGCGACGTAGTGGAGTCGGTCGTCTGGAACGTCGCCGTCGCCGTTCGTGGTGTCTTCTGTCACGTCAGTCACCACTCGAATATCTCGGTCGCCGTGCCACCGAGCATGGCCTCGACTTCGTCGCCGTCGAACGAACTGCGGAGCAGGTTGAACATCTCGCTCGTGTGGTCGAAGTCGAAGTGGGGGTAGTCCGTCGCGAACAGCAGCGTGTCGGGCGCGTCCATCTGCGCGAGCATCTGGAGGACGTACTGGGGGTCTTCCTTGAGTCCCTCGATAGGCTGACTCGAGTAGTAGAAGTCACGCATGTACTCGCTCGGAAGTTTCTCCAGCATCGGCGCGTCCTCGCGCATCCCGGAGTAGTCGTGGTCGAGCCGACGCATCAGGTACGGAATCCACCCGATGCCGCCCTCCTGGAACACGAAGTCGAGGTCAGGGAAGCGGACGGGGACGCCCTGGAAGATGATGTCGGGCACGTTGACGATGTGCTGGACGACGTGGAAGATGTGCGTCGTGAGAAACCGGGTGTAGCCCTGGTACTGCAACGGGAAGTTGAACAGACCCGACCCGGTGGAGGTGTTGTGGAGCAGGACGGGGAGACCCGCGTCCTCGCTCGCCTCGTAAATCGGGTAGTACTGCTTGTTCCCGAGTGGGGGGCTGACGCCGCCGCTGGGGAACATCACGGCGGCGATACCGCGCTCGCTCGCTCTGTCGTCTATCTCTTCTGCGGCCTTCTCGGGGAGTTGCGGTGCGACCACGGTGGACCCGTAGATTCCCTGGTCGACGTCGACGATCTCGTCGAGCAGCCACTCGTTGTACGCAGTCGCGAGCGCGGCGGCGAGTTCGGGGTACTGGACGGCACCGAGGAACAGATTGAGCGTCGGGGTGATGATGACACGGTCGAGGTCCAGCATCTCCATCGCGGCGACGATGTCCTCCCGCGTCCGGAGTTCGTCCGCGTCGGTTTTTCCGGTCGTCAGCGGGGAGAAGACCCCTGGCGTCGTGTAGAGATTCGAGTGAAAGCCCCAGTCGGAGGTCTGTCCTCGCCCCAACATCGTTCGGAAGGGGTCCTCGATGTACGGAAGGAAGTCCTCCTGGCGCTCGGTCAGGTGGACGTCGGTATCGACGATCAGTTCGACGTCGCTCAGTGAGGTCACAGAGCCTGTGCTAGCTTTAGCCATACCTGTTACCGTCACCGTATGTCATAATGAATCATTGGTATAGCACACCAGGTCCGCACGTAAACGAGCACCGGTCGATGACGACGATGGTTTCGGCTCACTGCGGGTAGACGGTGTTCCAGAGGTCGTCAAATGACTGTTCTGTTCTGTCGGCCGCGCGTTATCTAGCCGCAGTCCGTTAGTAACGTATAAGACGAGTGGACGTGGACATGATTGCATGCGTGGTCTTCAGCTTGACCGAGTAATCGTTGCAACACCTGATATCGACGCGTCAATCGAGAAATTCTCGGACCTCCTTGGCCTGGAGTTCGGCGAGAAAATCGAAGGGCACACCAACCCCGACGCCGGTGAGCAGAGCCTCTTCTACTCGTACGGCCACCCCGGCATCGAGTTCATCCAGCCCCGCGAGGACAACGCAGTACAGGAGTTCCTCGACGAGAGGGGTCCAGGGATGTACGGCGTCGTGTTCCGGGTCGCAGACCTCGAAGAGGCCGTCGCCGAACTCGAAGAGAAGGGCGTCGAGCCCATCGACGTGGTCGAACACCTGGAGTACTCGCCCGAAGCGATTTACCACCCCAAGGAATTCGGTGGCGCGCTGACCATCCTGACCGAGTACCGCCACCCCGTCGAACTGTAAACGGGTTCTACCGCCTGACCACCGGCGGCGAGCAGTAACGTCTGTGGTCGGATAAGTCCGAGACTGTGGAGCGGTGCGACCGTCTCACGACAACTGTGGAGCGGTGTGGCCGCGTCACGACGTGTCACAGAGAGTGACTCGTCGCCGCAGAGAACGACCCGTCACAGTGGGCAACGTCGGTTCGCGGCCGACCTTACTGCTCTCGCAGGTCGGCGTCCATGTCGAGTTCGATTCCCGCCTGCACGCTCTGGGAGATGGGGCAGTTCTCCTCGAACACCTCGACGCAGCGGCGGGCCCGACCCGCGTCTTCCGCCGTGACCGTCACCGTGATGTCCGACCTGATGTCGGAGATGCGAAGGCCGGCGGTCTGTGGAATCTCGTCGTCGGTCTCTCTGCGCCCCTTCACGCTGTGTACGTCGACGGTGATGTCGTAGTCCTCGATGCGGGATTTCTCGAGGCACTGCTTGAGAATCTCGACCTGACACCCACCGACGGCCGCGACCAGGTAGTCGTGGGGGCACGGATACTCGTCTTCGCCGATGTCGACGTACTCGGGTTCGTCGAAGTACAGTTCGTGGATACCGCGAAACACACCGCGAGCAGGTTCGCCAGCCGAACAGGTGATTACGCCGTCGAACCCGTCTTCTTGCCATCGTCGAAGCTCTTCTTGGGTAGCCATCGTTGGTGATGATTGACTTGGGTCTATCAATCTGCCGCGGAAAGTCGACGGTGACGCACGAGCGTGAGTCTCGCAATCACCGACCCGATTGCTGTCAAACTATTTATAATTGACAATGCTTAATAATCGTTCGAGTGACCGTAGATGGGAAGATGACCCAGTTAATCGACCTCGGAGGCTACATCGAGGAAGGACAACCAGTGTACCCCGGCCACCAGACGACGCAGTTTTGGCCGAGTTCGACGCACGAGGAGACCGGCTACGTCTGGAAAACACAGGCGGGCGAGACGGAGACGGTCAAACGCAAACTGAAGGCCCAACGCGCCGGAAGTACGGAGCAACACCCGAGTGCGCGAACGGTTCTCGTCAACGAGCACGGACCCACCCACGTCGACGCCCTCACGCACCTCGACCCGACCGAAGACGGCAGTATCGACAGACTCGACCTGGAGTGGTTCTACGGCGACGCCGTCGGCGTGGACGTCTCGCACGTCGACCCCGACGATTACATCACGCAGTCGGTCCTCGAAACCGCACTCGACGAGGCCGGTCACTCCCTCGCGGAGGGCAACATCATCACGCTCTTTACCGGCCACCGTGACCGCCACTACAGCGCCACGGATATCGAGAAGCGACACGCCTACCTCCACGAGTACACCGGTCTCGACAAGCAAGCGGCGCGATGGCTCGGCGAACAGGGGGTCAAGAACATCGGTATCGACGCGCCGAGCATCGACCACGCCGACGCGATGGAGACGAAGAAGTATCCAGCACACGACATGTGTGCGGAGTACAAAGTGCTGAACATGGAGAACATGGCGAACCTCGGCGCGGTAGCGGGGATGCGCTACACCATGTGCGCGTTTCCGCTGAAACTCCGAGACGGGACTGGGTCACCGATTCGACCCGTCGCCATCGTCGACGAGTGAAGCCTCGGTCGGCCTGCCGGCGACTCAGCGGGGACTGACAGTCCAGTGCGGTGGCGGTCAGTCGCCGCTCTGTCCCTCGTCGAGGACGGTTATACCCTCCGAGAGAGGCAGGCGTGGCGCAGAGACGGCCAGCAAAATCGCGGGTTCGTCGGAGTTGTTCTCGGGGAAGTGGGGCGTCTCAGACGGCGTGTAGACGATCGTACCCGCGTCGGCTTCGACGACGTCGCCGCCCACCTCGATGTCGAGTGACCCTTCGAGGACCATGTAGTACTCCTCTCCGGGCGGGTTGTGCTCGTGCAGGGGTCCACGCTGACCCGGGTCGAACTCGATGACGCTGAATCGCATGTTCTCCGAACCCATCGCGT
The DNA here is from genome assembly GCA_051747545.1 of Halobacteriota archaeon. Taxonomy (GTDB): domain Archaea; phylum Halobacteriota; class Halobacteria; order Halobacteriales; family Haloferacaceae; genus JBNJGG01. The sequence goes on from JBNJGG010000003.1 coordinate 26,042, forward strand.
CGCTGACCCCGTGACGCGTCCCGTACTCGAACGATTCGTCGACTGGCAATTCCTCCCAGCGTCCCCACTGCTTCTCGGACATACTCCGCGAGTCGGGGTCGTCGATGATAAAGGTATGTCCCGACTGCTGCTCGTGAAACCGGTTCCGAGGAGACTGCAATGTTGACCATGGAGTTTAAGGCGAGGTGCCGAGATGAAATCTCCGATGGACGACACGACGGGAACGAAAGTCGCCCGAACGCTGTTCGGTGAGGGAGGCGAGGTGATGACGGCAGTCTCGATGCAGATCGTGATGACGGCAGCGGCCATTTCCGTGACCGGCGTCTACGTCGTCAGTCCCATCGTCGCCGTGATGTCCTCGGAGTTCGCGGTTGACGCCAGTACTGCGGGCCAGATGATGACGGTGTTCACCGCGCCGTCCATCGTGCTGGTCCCGATAGCGGGGGCGCTGGCCGACCGAATCGGCCGAAAACCGATCGTCGTCGGCGGCCTCGTCATTTTCGGCTTCTCGGGCGTGGCAATCGCGGCGGCCCCGACGTTCGAGGTGGTGCTGGCCCTCCGCGCGCTGCAGGGGGTCGGATACGCCGCCATCATCCCCACGACTGTCGCCATTCTCGGTGACCTCTACGACGGGGTACAGGGGGCCGCGGCGCAAGGGTTGCGCGTCGCGGGCATCCAGTCGATGAGCATCGTCGTCCCGCCGGTGACCAGCGTGCTCGTCGTGTTCGCGTGGCAGTTCCCGTTCCTGCTCTACGTGTCGGCCCTCCCCATCGCGGCGTGGGCGTGGATTGCGCTGCCGTCGACCGGGGTGGCGGGTGAGCAAAAGGCAATCGCCGACTACGTCTCTGACCTCGTCGCGTCGCTTCGACGACCGGCGATGGCGGCGCTGCTCGTCACGTTCGTCCTCCGGTTCGCCGTCACGATTGCGTTCATGACCTACGTCTCCTTGCTCCTGCAGGAGCAACCGACGTACGTAACCGGCGTGGCGCTCTCGGCCTACGGCGTCATTTCGCTCGTCAGCTCGACGCAGGCGGGACGAGCGACCGCGGCCACCGACGCCGCACTGGTACTGCTCGTCGGAATGGCGCTCTCGGGGATCGGACTCGCGCTTCTCCCGGCGGGTCTTCCCGGCCTCGCGGTGGGAATTCTCCTCCTCGGTGGGGGAGCGGGGTCGGCGGCGGCCGTCCAGAAGAGTCTGATAACGACGATGGCCGACGCATCCCTCCGGGCGGGTGCAGTCTCGTCGGGCGTGATCTTTCAGAGCCTCGGACAGACGATCGCGCCGTTCCTGATGGGACTGTTGCTGTACCGGTACACCGCCGCCGAGACGTTCGTCATCTTCGGCGTGGTCGGGAGCGTCCTCGGGACGCTCGCAGGCGTGATTACCTATCGACACCGGTAGTGAGAGACGAGGCGGAAAAAGCGGACGGACAAAGAGCGGTGAGATATCAACCGGGCCGAAATGCGGAGAGTAGGGAGTCAGAACAGCAGGCCCGGAGCGAACACGATCGCGACGCCGAACGTCCCCATCGCGGTTCGCTTGAGATAGCGGCCCTTCCCCCGGAGGAAGTCGATACCGCCGTGCAGTGCGAGCGTGAGAAAGAGGAAGCCGAAGAACGTGGCGACGAAGGCGACAACCGTATCCATCCCCGACAGGAGTAATAGCGATTCGTTGGCCGCGAAGACGTACGGGAGGAGAAACAGCGGAATCGCCAGTTTCATCGACTTCAACGCCACGTCGAGGAATTCGGCGTCGGCAACGCGCGCTGCGACCGCAGCGCCGAGTGCAATCGGCGGCGTAATCGCGGCGAGCATCGCGAAGTAGAAGACGAAGAAGTGAGCCGTGATCGCCTCGAAGCCGACCTGCGTCATCGCGGGCGCGACGAGCGTGACGGTGAGCAGGTACGCCGCCGGGGTGGGCATCCCCATCCCCATGATGATCGACGAGACCATCACGAGCGCGAGAAGGATGACGAGGTTCCCGCCGGAAACGTCGACGATGGACAGCGCGATTCGGTAGCCGATACCGGTGATGTTGAACGTCGAGATGATGAGACCCATCACCGCGAGCGCCATCGACAGCGGTACCATTCGCACGGTCCCCTTGACGAGTCCGCGGGTCAACGTCCAGAGGAACTCTTTGAGCGCGACCGCCTTGCTCTCCCCGGTGACCATGTCGCGAAGGAAGATGGTCCCCACGAGCACCGCGATGGTGTACACTCCGGAGATACCGGGACCGAGTTGGATACCGATGAGGAGGTAGACTAGCACCAGTATCGAGACGAGGACGGGCACGAAGTTCCAGAGGACGTTCCGCCGCTCGACGTCGCGGGTGACCGTCAGGTCGATGTCCGACTTCAGTACCAGGATGTGCACAGACAGTGCCACCGCGGTGTAGAACAGAATCGCCGGGAGCGCAGCGGCGATGATGACGTGGCCGTACGTGATGCCGAGGAAACTCACCATCAAGAACGCGACCGAGCCCATGATGGGAGGAAGAATCATCCCGCCGGTGGAGGCGACAGTTTCGATTGACGCCGCCGTGTCGGCCTCGATACCGCGCTCTTTCATCAGCGGAATCGTGAACGAGCCGGTGACGACGATGTTCGCCATGGGGGACCCGGAGATAGAGCCCATTATCATACTGGAGACGACGGCCGTCTGCGCGATGCCGGACTTGAAGCGTCGACCGACGAGGAAGCCGATGTCCATGAAGGAGTCGAGACCGCCGAACTCTTCGACGATACCGGCCCAGATGACGAACACGAACACCCACGTCGCACCGATCTGGAAAATCATCTGGTAGACGCCCGTGAAGTTGAGCGTCGCGATTTCGATGATTCGGGTGTTCGACAACCCACCGTGGTTCAGTAACCCGGGGAAGTAGTTGCCGAACTTCGCAAAGAGGAGCGCGAAGACACCGACGAGTGTGATAATCCATCCGTAGGCCCGCTGGGTGGCCACGAGGACGGCCAGGACGATGAGCGCACCGGCGATGAGATCGAACTGGGTGTACGCACCGTATCGCTCGTACGACAGGACGTCGTGCATGAACTGGATATAGGTGGTTCCGAGCACACCAGCGAACGTCGCGAGGCCGAACCCGACGATTACAGCCCACTTTCGTCTGCTCCACTCGCTAGCTGATCGGTCTTCGTACACTTCGAGGAGGAAGAAGACGACGAACGCCCCGAGCAGGTGGAGATTGACGTACCGAGTCTGAACGACGGGCCGCTGCCAGAGGAAGTAGATGTTCCCGATTGCCAGTACGAACCCGATGAGGAAGATGATTCGCCCGATGTTGGTCCGAAGCGAGGGGAGTGACGTGTCCGTCAAGCCCTCGTCGTGCGACTCGCCCGCCGATTCGGTTGAAATAGTAGACATGAAGGTCTCCGATTCGTCTCGCGATTAGCTCTGATACTCTTCGGTGGGGTAGTCGATACCCTCCTCCTCGAAGTAGCGAATCGCTCCCTCGTGGAACTTCACCCCCGGAAGCGCACCGGTGAAGCCGTGTCGGCCCTCACCCACACCCATCGCCTCCATCGCGGGATGGTACTGACCGAGTTCGTCTTGATTGTCGAGGATGGATTTCGTGAACTCGTAGACGAGGTCCGCATCGTGGCCGGCGGTCGTGAAGGTGCTGGACCCCAGAATCGTCGCGGGGACCTCGTCGACCTGGTTCTTGGCGTTCAGGTCGTCGCCGCTGATGCTGGTAAAGGAGAGGAACGTGTCGTCAGTTTCGAGCGTATCCACGTCGCCCGAGGGTATCGTGATACCCTTCATGTTACGCGACTCGAACGCCTTGGCCACCGGCCCGATGATGAGCGCCCCGTTGATGACGATGAAGAACGCGGCGTCGACCCGTTTGGACTGGAGGGCAGAGCCCATCTCGGACCACGTCAGTGGTTCCCACTTGATGTTCTCGATATCGAGCCCATCGGTGACGCGAGTCGCGACGTCGGTCACCGCAGAGCCTCGGACGTTGGTGGCGACGCGCTTGCCTTCGAGATCGTAGACCGACTCGATGTCGTCGCGGTCGGCGTACGTTGCGAACATCCCGTTCTGTTGGTGGAGCGTCGGCAGGACCGCCCGCGGTTCGTTGTCGAGCGGACCGATTTCCCCATCCTCGTCGTACGGTGGGAGGCCGTTCAGTGCCTGCACCTGATACATGTAGAGATAGTACGAGAGGTCGAAGACGCCTTGGTCGAGTTTCACCGTCGCCGTCTTCCACCCGTTGACGAACTGCGGATTGAGTCGAAGTTTGTCGGTGTTGTCTCTGACGGTGGCCGCGAACCCTTGGGCCCACGTGTTCGCGGGCGACCCTTCGTTCGAACCACTGATGACCCACTGTGTGGCCTGGGACCCACCGCCGCTTCCGCCACTACCGCCGTCGCCGCCGCTTCCGCCACTACCGCCGTCGCCGCCGCTTCCGCCACTACCGCCGCCACCGCCTGACCCAGCACAACCGGCCATCGAACCGAGGAGGCCGGTGCCACCGACGACACCGAGCGTACGGAGGAATCGACGACGACGCTGAGAGGTTGACTCATCATCACTGTGTTGCAGACTATCAGGTGCCATACGAGTACCCCAAACCTACGAGTTAATTATGATAACAATATCGCGGGTTGACGCTCGGTACGCAATTCCGAATCATCAATCTAATTTGATATTCTCTTCGAACGAGGGGAAGAGGTGCTTCAGAGAAGTACCAGATCCCAGATTCACGTACCCGTCGGGTGTCTCGTCGATGAGACCGTGTCGAGCCAAATGGTCCAGATGCGCGTACGCCTCGCCGGGGCCGTGCAGGATGTGTATACCGTCTAACTCTCCGAAGAGCTGACTGCTGACGGTCCACGCGTCGACCGGGTCGTCGTCGAGGACGTCGAGAATCTTGCTCGCGCGTTCGCGATGGTGAGTGATGATGTCGATGGCGCGACCCGACGGGTCGTCGATGGGGTCGCGGTGACCCGGCCACGCGCGGACGAAATCACGCTCGATGAGACGGGTCAGCGTGTCGAGGTAGCACTGGAGCGGTTCTTCGACGCGGATGTCGGCACCGCCGATGTTCGGGGTGTAGACGGGCAAAATTGCGTCGGCAGCGAAAAGTTCGGGACCCGCTTGCCCTTCGAAAGCGAAACACGATTGTCCGGCAGTGTGGCCGGGCGTGTGGACGACTTCGAGGGTATGGTCGCCCACGACGAACTGGTCGCCGTCCTCGAACGTCCGGAGGTCGACGCTCTCGTCGGTGAGGACCGGGTCTTCTTCGTCGAGAATCGGGACGAGCCGGTCGCGTTTCTCCGCTGGCATCCCCCACGAGTCGAAGAGCTGAGGGTAAAGCGACGATAGCACCTCCCACGGCGAGTTCCGGACGAGGACCTCGTCCGCCTTGTGAACGTAGACCGTCGCACCGCTCTCGCGGGCGATGTCCTCCGCCAATCCGACGTGGTCGCGGTGCCAGTGTGTGATGAAAACGCGGTCGACCGCCTGTACCGACGTGCCCAACGCTTCGAGGCCCGATTCGAGCTGGGCGTACGTCTCCGGCGTGTTCACTCCCGTATCGACGAGCGTCGTCGCGCCATCGTCGGACAGAACGTAGACGTTGTTGCGACCCTCGTAGTCACTGTCTCCCAACTGCACGTGTTCCATGACCCCGAGAGAAACGGCGTGGATGCTTATATATTCTGGCCACCAGTAACGCTGGTGATCGAGAGGTACATCGTTCGTGAAATAATCCTCATCGTTTACATTCGAAGGGTGAAAAATTACTAATCTTAATAGATTGATAGTTTTGATGGGGAGATTTTAATAGAATAGGTTGTAGAAAATTGGTCGTGGATTGATGGAGGGGCTGCACGGGAGGAGAGGCGAACGGCGTCCTCGAACCTGAACCGAACAGGCAGGCGATCTAGCCGTGAAATCGACCGACAATGGCCAAAGCAATGGAGGGTGAGGCAGCGACTCGTCTCCAGAAGGGTCGAGAGCCTCGACCTAACGAGAGGGTGACATCATGGCGTGAAAACCGGAGAAGACGCGACTCAGATGATCGCTTCCGAGGTGAACAGTCGACCGCATCCGACGGACTCTACGGCACCGTCGATTCCGGAGTTTTTAATATAATTACTTTCGTATAGTATCCTCGGAAGAGGCCGCGAACGCGTCTCACCATGGAGCGTTCGAATCGCGGCGAAAATCAGACGTGTATGCGCTATCAGCAGACGTTCTTCGGCTTGATTCCCATTCCTTCGAGCGTCTCGACGTAGTCGGCGTAGGCCGCTTCGACGAGGGCCGTGGCGGCGCTCTCGGCGTCGTCCCAGTCGGTCGCTGACGAACAGACGTCGTCGAGGAGTTCGGCCACGTCGTCGCGCTGGGCCTCCAGTTCGCCACGGAGGCCGCGGAACGTGTCGGCGGACTTCGGGTTCGCGTCGCCGATGAAGAAGCCGACCATCTGCTCGACCGTCTTCGTCGTTACGAGCGCCCGTCCGAGCAGTCCACCGACCCGAGCGGGTGTACCCTCCAACCCCGCCAGCGTGTCGTACATCGGGAGACTGTCCGTCGGTTCGTGGTCTCCAGTAGCGACAGTGTCGTACTGTTCGGCCGATTCCTCGGCGACCGCCGCGAACAGTTCCGCGGCGGCCTCGTCCTCTTCGTCGGCGGCCCACGCGTCGAACGTCTGTCTGGCGATTGCGGCTTCGTCGGCGGCCGCCGCGCGAACGTGGTCGGCGTCCATCTCCCCACCCGTGACCGCGTACAGCGCCTTCGAGGAGCCGAGTCGGGAGAACGCAGTCTCGTTGTCGTCGCGTAAACGCTCGGTGAGGTCCTGTCCGTTCATCGCGAACGAGTACGTGACTTCTGGGCTTGTAACCATCGCCCGGGTCACAACTCGCCCGTGTCGGTACCTGCGGCAGAAACCGAATCGAGGAGAGTCGGACTGTCCGAACCGCCAACAACACTTACTCGTCGGCCACCCAACGTGTGGTGTGACCGGTTCAGATGCCCTTCGCGCTGGCGTCGGTGTCGTCCTCAGGCGTCCGGCCTCAGTCCTGCCGCTGTACCTCCTCGCCACGGGGGCACTCCTCGCCGCGCGCGTCCCCCTCGTCGTCGGAGTCGCAACTGCCATCGGCGTGCTGGCCCTCCGTGGAGACCTGCAGCGAATCGTCGACGAAGCCGCCGCCATCGACCCGGCAGAACTCGGACAGGGGTCACCTCCGCCACCGGAGCTCGGTCGCGCAGTTCAGTCAGCACTGACACCAGACGTGGTCGCGCTGGTCCTCCTGTCGCTCGGTGCATTTCTCGCACTGCTCGTCGTCGCCAGAGCGGTCACCGCGGCCGGCACCCTCAACGCCGTCTACGCCGCTCTGCCCGGCGGGACCCGAAACAGCCCGTCCCCGAGCGACCCGCTCACCGCGGGCGTCGCCGGTATCGCACGCGACTGGACGACGTTCGTCGGCGTGGCGGTGCTGAAAGCCGTCGCCAGCCTCGTCGCCCTCGTCCCCGTCGGCGTCGCCGTCGCGGTCGCGACGCCGACCACGGGTGGCGTACTCGTCGTGGCACTGGGTGGCGTACTCTCGGTCTCGTTACTCGTCGTCGTCCTCCTGCTCGTCGCCTTCACCGGGCAGGCAATCGTGGTGGAAGGCCAGGGGATCGTGGGAGCGATTCGGCGGAGCGTCGGATTCGGCGTCCGCCGACCGGGCGGGTTCGCCCTCTACCTGCTCGTCGCCCTCGGCGTGACGGTCGGCGTCGGCGGCGTCTCGCTCGTGGGGGCTGGCGTCGGAACCCCGCAACTGGTCAGCGTCGTCACCGTCGTCGCCGTCTCACCCGCACTCGACGCCTTCAAGACGGCGCTGTACGCAGACGTCGGGCCGCCCGCGGGCCGCGCGCCCGCGCGCTCGGAGGTGATGTCGGCGCTCCGCGGCGGCTGGCATCGACTCGCCACGTTCGTGGTCGGCCACCCCGGTGCGAACGCCCTCAGCCTGTTGCTATTCGGCATCGGAGCGCTCGGTGGCTGGTCGTTGACGGCGGGCTTCGGCGTCCGCGTGCCCACGCCAACGGACGTGGCGTCTATCTTCGGCGGTGTCGCCGCCGTCGGGACGTTCGTCAACCTCGCGGCGAACAACTGGCTCGTCGCCGTCGCCGGCAGTTTCGCCGGACTCGCCCTGGGCGTACCGACGGCGACGAACCTCTTGGTCAACGGCGCGGTCGTCGGGGCCGTCGCCGGGGTGTTCGACCCGCTCGCGATCGTCGTACTCGTCGGCCCCCACGGCGTGCTGGAAGTGCCGGCGCTCGTCGTCTCCGGCGGTCTCGGCTTCCACCTCGCACGAGTCGGGTGGGAGTGGATTCGTGGACGGCGAGCACCTGCCGACGTTGGGGACGAACTCCGGGTCGCCGCCGAAGTGCTGGTGGGTCTCGCGCTCGTGCTCGTCGTCGCCGCCTTCGTCGAGGCGTTCGTCACCCCGCAGGTCGCGGACCTCGTTCTCGGTGGGTGACCGAGAAACCGATGTCGTAGGTTCCGATTCACGTGGTCGTACGGGCGTCACTCTCCGCAGGTGGCCGGTAAAACGTCGGTCAAAAGTCGAAGCTTAGTTGCCTTCCTCCGCGGGTCGGCTACGCCTTCCCGCTTCGATTCGCGACCTCGTTCGCTACGCTTACTCGCCCGCGCCTTTCTCGATGGGCGCGCCGACGAGGTTGCCCCACTCGGTCCACGACCCATCGTAGTTGACCGCAGAGTCGTAACCGAGCAGTTCGTGCAGGGCGAACCACGCGATAGAGGAGCGCTCGCCGATTCGGCAGTACGCGACGACCGACTCGCCGCCGTCGATTCCCTCTGCACCGTACAGGTCGCGGAGTTCCTCGGCCGACTTGAACCGACCGTCGTCGCCGACGGTGGCCGCCCACGAGATGTTCGACGCACCGGGGACGTGGCCGCCGCGCTGGGCGGTCTCCTGCAGTCCCGGCGGGGCGAGAATCTCGCCAGAGAACTCCTCGGGCGAGCGCACGTCGACCAGCGGGATGCCGCGGTCGATGGCTTTCTCGACGTCGTCGCGGTAGGCTCGGATGTCCTCGAAGGGTCCGCGTGCGGTGTACTCGACGGGCGAGAAGTCCGGGACCTCGTCGGTCGTCGGGTAGCCGTTGTCGAGCCAGTAGTCGCGGCCGCCGTTCAGCAGTCGAACGTCCTCGTGGCCGTAGTACTTGAACTGCCAGTACGTGTAGGCGGCGAACCAGTTGGAGTTGTCGCCGTACAGGACGACCGTCGAGTCCGGCGAGATACCGTGGCTCCCGAGCAGGTCCGCGAAGTCCTCCTTCGTGAGGATGTCGCGGGTGGTCTGGTCCTGCAGTTGGGTCTCCCAGTTGAAGCCGATGGCACCGGGGGCGTGGGCCTCCTCGTACGCCTCGGTGTCCACGTCTACCTCGACCAGTCGGTACGCCGGGTCGTCGCTCTGGAACTCGTCGAGGTTGGCCTCGACCCAGTCCGCAGAGACAAGCACGTCCTTCGCGTAATCGGACTCTGACATAGCGAGCAATCCTACGTATTCCACGGGTATAACACCCACATCCCCGGCATGTACGGCCTTGCAACCCGTTCAGCGGAGATTATTGCTGGTTGATTCTCCGATGAGAGCACGAGCTGGGACCGGTCGTCAGCGGTCATCGAAGTCGGTGGTGATTTGTCGGCAACACGTTCCGCTATGTCGGACGGACGCCGAAGTCCGGAGAGCTAAATTCCCGGCGTGTGTACCCGCGACCATGTACGAACACATCGTCGTCTCACCCGAGTGGCTGTCCGAGCGGCTGGACGACGTGACGGTCGTCGACGTGCGCGACGCGTGGGAGTTCGAGGGTATCGGACACGTCCCCGGCGCGGCGAACGTTCCCTTCGAGACGTTTCGAAGCCCAGAGGGGGACGCCGGGATGCTCCCGGGTGCTGATCGGTGGGAAGGGCTCGTGGGGAAGGCAGGAATCGGTACCGACGACACGCTCGTCGCCTACGACGACACGCACGGCGTGTTCGCGGCGCGGTTTCTGGTCACGGCCGAGCTGTACGGCCACCGTGAGTTGCACCTGCTAAACGGTGACTTCAGCACGTGGAACCGCGAGTACGAGACGACGACAGAGCCCACCGCTGTCGAACCGACGACCTACGAGGTTTCCGAACCCGAGTCGTCCCCGCCCGTCGATTACCAGTTCGTCCTCGACGCGCTGGAAGCGCCCGGCACGGTCATCGTGGACACCCGAGAGGCCTGGGAGTTCGAGGAGGGACACCTTCCGGGTGCGGTGAACCTCGACTGGCGCGAACTCGTCGACGACGAGACCCGAGGGCTGAAGTCCCGAGACAGACTGACGTCCGTTCTCGAATCTGTCGGCGTCGCTCCCGACCGGCAGGTCGTCCTCTACTGTAACACCGCCCGACGAATCAGCCACACGTACATCGTCCTGCGGCACCTCGGATACGAGGACGTGGCGTTCTACGAGGGGAGCCTCACCGAGTGGGAAGCCCGCGGTGGTCCGGTCGTCTCCGACGACGAGAAGTGACTCACTCGTCGGCGTCGACGTGGTCACGACGAAGCTCCGCCGACAGGAGAATCGACGCCTCGACGACGAGTGCCACGACCAGCGGGCCGGCGATGATGCCGACCGCTCCGATGGTCAACAATCCGCCCACGAACCCGATGAAGTAGAGGCTTCCGGCGAGTCCGGCCGTCTGCTCGGCGAGTCGCGGACGGATGAGTACGTCGGGAAGCCACGCGACGAAGAACCCGCCGAGGAGGACGACGGCGACTGCCATGATCACGTCGCCGATGACGAGTTCGTAGACACCGAGCAACGCGAGCAGCACGCTCGGCCCGACGATGGGGAGAAACTGGAGGAGAGCCGCGATGGTCGCCAGCGCGAATGGATTGCTGTAGCCGAGGCCGTAGAAGACGGCCGACGCGGTCACGAAGGTCCCGACTGCGGTCGCGACCTGGAGGACGTAGATGGCGTAGAGCGTCTCGCGCGCGCGGCGTTCGAGTGCCGTCGCCACGCCGTGGTACGACGGGGGAACGACCGCGATAGCGGCCCCGCGAACCGCCTCGGCGTACTGGAGTAACGAGAAGACCACAAAGCCAAACAGCGTGAGTTTGATGACGAGTACCGGGACGACGACGGACGCAGAGGCGACCAGGGAACGAAGGTAGGAGACCCCGATGGCCTGCGTCTGCGCTAGCGTGACGACGGAGGTGTAACCGAGAAAGCTCACTTCCAGTTGGTCCGGGATTATCGCCACCAGCGCGAGGACCGAATCGAACCGGAGAAACAGGACGACGACCAGCGGGGAGAAAACCAGGAGTACGCCCACGAACGCGGCAACCGTCGCAGCGACGCTGGCCCACCACGGAGACACGTTCCGCTCGACGAGCACGTTCCGAACGGGCATGAGCACGTAGGCGACTGTGATCGCGAAGAACACCGTCGCGAGAACGTCTGCCAGAAGATATGCAGAGAGCAACAGCAGGCCCACGAACGCGCCACCGAGGACGTACTTCCGTTGGACGTTCACGCCTAGTGTTCAGAGGCTGACGAGAAAACCGTTGTGACGAATGTGCTGTGAGTCGACGGGCCGTGGGGACGGTAATGACAAACGGATACTGTTAATATCACCCAGTGATTTCACCCAGTTATGGACCGTCGTAAGTTCCTTCGTGGGGCAGGGGCCGCGGGCCTCGCCGCCACCGCGGGGTGTGCCGCACCGAGTACGACCGCCGATTCGGATGCGGAAACCCTCGTCGTCGCGACGTACAGCGCATTCATCGACGCACCGAGTTCGAGTCCCGGCGCGTGGCTCAAAGAGGCATTCGAGTCCGAGTTCGACGCGACGTTGGTCTGGCAGACGCCGGAGAACGAGGTCAACTACTACATCGAACGAGCATCCCAGGGCGTCGATACAGAAGCCGACGTGTACGTCGGACTGGACACGAACGCGCTCATTCGTATCGACCAGAATCTCGACGGCGACCTGTTCGCTCCGATAGAAACTGGCGAGGTATCGGGTCGAGACGCAGTCAAATCCGAATTGGAGTTCGACCCGCGTGGTCGTGCAATCCCCTACGACACGGGGTACATCTGTCTCGTCTACGACGAGACGGTCGAGACGGCTCCGGAGACGTTCGATGGGCTGCTCGAACCGGCGTACGAGGGCGACCTCATCACCGAGAACCCGACCAGTAGCGCTCCGGGGACCGCGTTCCTCCTGCACACCATCGACGCGAAGGGTCCCGACGGCTATCTCGACTACTGGCGCAGGTTGAAGGAGAACGGGGTGCGAGTCCTCGGGACGTGGTCCGACGCCTACAACGCCTACTCGGAGGGGGAAGCACCGATGGTCGTCTCCTATTCGACGGACCAGGTGTACGCAAACGAGTACGATCAGGACATGCAGAAGCACCAGATTCGATTCCTGAACGGACAGGGCTATGCGAACCCGGAGGGGATGGCCCGCTTTGTCGACACCGAACGCGCCGAGTTGGCGACGGCGTTCATGTCGTTCGTGCTCCGCCCCGAGGTGCAGGCCGAGATCGCCGTGCGGAACGTTCAGTTCCCGGCGACGACGGACGCGGAACTTCCCGAGTCGTTCAGCGAATACGCCCACGAACCCGAGAAAGCGGTGACCTTCGGCTACGAGGAGTTGCGGGACAACCTCGACGCGTGGACCGACGCCTGGGCGCAGGAGTTCGCCAGCAAGTGAACGATCGCGCTGAGCCATCCCCGACGAGAGGCACATTCGACTACCGCCCATCCGAACCATAACCCACGTGACATCACAGTCACCACCGCCAACGACGCAGTCGCCGCCGACGCAGTCGTCACCAACGACGTTCGCGAGCGCCCGAGAGTGGGTCGAAACGCGGGCGCTGACACTGCTAGCCGCTCTGGCGACTCTGGCGCTGGTGGTGATGTTCTACTATCCGGTGGCGACGGTGCTGGTCGAAGCAGTCGTCGTCGACGGCAGACTCACGCTGGGTCCCGTTCTCGCCATCCTGACCTCGCAGTTCTACCTCGTCGACATCCTCGGCTTCACCGCGTATCAGGCGGTCCTTTCGACGCTGGCAAGCCTCGCGCTCGGCCTCCCCGGTGCGTGGCTCCTCGCGAGATTCGAGTTCCCGGGACGGAAGACGGCTCGGTCGCTCACGATACTCCCGTTCGTCCTCCCGTCGATTATGGTGGCTATCGGCTTCGTCGCGACCTTCGGGGCCAACGGAACCCTCAATCGGGTACTGGTAGCGGCCGGACTCGAACCGGTCTCGCTCCTGTACACGCTCGAAGCCATCATCGTCGCGCACGCGTTCTACAACGCCCCGCTGGTCGCCCGCGTCGTCACCGCCGCGTGGGAGAGTGTCGACGCCCGGACGGTCGAGACGGCTCGGAGTCTGGGGGCAAGTCCGCTCCGTGCGTTCCGCGATGTCGTCCTGCCACAGTTGCTCCCCGCGGTGGTCGTCGCCGCCGCGCTCACCTTCGTCTTCACGTTCGCCTCGTTTCCAATCGTCCTCGCACTCGGGGGATTCCGTCTCGCCACCGTCGAGGTGTTCATCTACTCGAAGGTGAACGAGTTGGCGTACACCGAAGCGGCGGCGCTCGCGGTGATCGAGACGGTGATTTCGGTCGCCGTCACGGTCGCGTATCTTCGCTACGAGGCGCTCCACGCGAGTGCGACGAAGGGTGCGAGTCAGCCCCCCAGACGGCCGCTCGCACCGCCAGACTGGTCGCTTCGTGACGCGCTCCCGCGAATCGGATTACTCGCGTACGTCGGCGTCGTCGCCGTCGTGTTCGTCGGGCCGCTCGCCAGCATGCTCCTGGCGAGCGTCACGGGTCCCGAGGGTGAATTCACCCTGCGTCACTACGCCTTCCTCCTCGCGCGGCAGACGACCGGTGCGAGCTTTCAGGTAAAGCCCCTGCCGGCGATTCGTAATTCGCTGGTGTTCGGTGTCGGCACCTTGTTCGTCGCGCTCCCGATGGGTGTGGTTCTGGCGCTGGCGTCTCGGCACCGTGTCCGAGGGAGCACACTGGTCGGCGTGCTGGCGATGGCTCCCTTGACCGTCAGCGGCATCGTCGTCGGACTCGGTCTCCTCAGGGGTCTGGTCTTCGGAATCCCCGTTGCGGGCGTTCGCCTCCGCGTCCTCGGGCCGGTGGCCATCGTCGCCGCCCACGCCGTTGCCGCGTATCCGTTCGTCACGCGGAACGTCGCGCCGTTGCTCGACCGACTTGACCCCCGACTCGTCGACGCCGCGAGAAGTCTGGGTGCGACCAGAGGTCGAGTGCTGTGGGACGTCGAGCTCCCGCTGGTCGCCGCAGGCGTCCTCGCCGGCGCGGCGTTCGCCTTCGCCATCAGCGTCGGCGAGTTCGACTCGACGGTCATCCTCGCCAGCGGCGGTGACAGTTACACCATGCCCGTCGCCGTCGAGCGCTATCTCGGGCGACGACTCGGTCCCGCGACGGCGATGGGGAGTCTCCTCCTCGTCGTTACCAGCGTTAGTTTCGTCGTCATCGACCGATTCGGTGATACGTGGGGGCGACTGTGATGAGAGAAAGACGGAGGCAGCACTGATGGCACGACTTCGACTCGACGGAATCGGCATGGAGTACGACGGAACGACGGCCCTCGACGGCGTCGACCTGACGGTCACCGAGGGCGAGTTCCTCACGCTCGTCGGACCCTCCGGATGTGGAAAGACCACGACCCTGCGCCTCGTTGCGGGGTTCGAGACGCCGACGGACGGGAGCGTGTTCATCGACGGAGAAGACGTGTCGGGTGTTCCCCCAGAGCGCCGCGGCGTCGGCGTCGTCTTCCAGAACTACGCGTTGTTTCCGCACATGACCGTCGCGGAGAACGTCGCCTACGGCCTCCGCTTTGCCGACCCGCCCGGTGGGGTCTCGACGGAGGAGCGAGTCGCCACGCTCCTCGAACTCGTCGAACTGGAAGGGATGGACGCCCGGTCACCCGAATCGCTGTCCGGAGGCCAACAACAGCGTGTGGCGCTCGCACGCGCGCTCGCACCCGGACCACGTCTACTTCTGCTCGACGAACCGATGAGCGCGCTCGACGCGCAACTCCGAGATCGACTGAGACTGACGGTCAGAGAGATTCAGGTGGAACTCGAAATCACGACGGTGTACGTGACCCACGACCAGGCCGAAGCACTCGCCGTGTCGGATCGCGTCGGCGTGATGAACGGTGGTCGCCTCGAACAGGTCGGGACGCCGGAATCGGTGTACCACCGGCCCGAATCGGAGTTCGTGGCGACGTTCGTCGGCGATAACAACGTCTTCAAGGGCGTCGTCGAGGGGAGTGTCGATGAGAGTGGCGAAGATGTCGTCGGGGAGAGTGTCGATGAGGGTGACGAACAGGCCGTCGAGGAGTGTGTGGATGAGGGCGGTAAACACACTGTCGAGGTCGACGGAAACGGCGGTAACAGCCCCGAAACCGTAGTTTCCGCAGACGAAACGGAGGGGTTCGGGGCCGACGTACGCGACGCCTTCGTCCGCGTCGGCGACACGCGATTTCGGCTTCGGGGAGTCGAGTCGGCACCGGGGGAGACGGTCTCGTTCTGTGTCCGCCCCGAGCGGTTGAGCACCGATTGCGGCGTGAATCGGTTCCGTACGACGGTGGAAACCACGGAGTTTCTCGGCGAGACGACACGCGTTCACCTCGACTGGAACGGCCGGTCGGTGGTCTATCGGACGCCCCTCCCACCGTCGGGGACGGTCGAGGTGGGATTCGACCCCGCCGACGCTCACCTCATTCGATGACGAAGACACCGAACAGTCATTCTCACGTTCGGGGGATCGGTGGGTGCGCTTATCTCTGCTGACGGTTCGCTGAACTTCTTCTGACGGTTCGCTGAACTTCTTCTGACGGTTCGCTGAACTTCTTCTGACGGTTCGCTGAACTTGATTACGGAACGACACCGACGGTGAGGAGCGTGCCGAAGGTCCGATACCGTTCGACCATCGCCGCACGCGACTCGAAGCCGTCAGTCGGGAAGTCCTCCTCGGGTGGAATTTCCATCTCCGTGTCGGGGACGTTGTCCTGCTCGGCGACGTGAAATCCAGCCCGGCGGAACGCGTCTCGGTACTCCCTGCGACTCCAGCGAGTCATCTCCACGTCGATGTTGTCTTGCCACCGGTGTGAGTGGACGTTCTCCTCGTAGTAGTTGACCCCGCAGAAGAACGTCCCGCCGGGTCGAACGACGCGAACGAGCTCGTCGAGTGTGCCGTCGGGGTCGGCAGCGTAGTAGAACGCCTCCATCGAGAAGATGTGGTCGATGCTGTCGTCGTCGAAGGGCAGGTCGTGGAAGTCGCCGACGAGGAACCCGACGTTCGGGTCGTCGGTGTATCCGCGGGCGTTGTGTGCCATCTCGGGGGCTCCATCCAGTCCGTAGGCCCGTGCCGCGTCCTTCGTCTCACGCAGGGCGCGGGCGGCGTATCCGCTGCCACACCCGAGGTCGAGAACGACATCGGCCGACTCGACGGGCATCCGCGCGAGGACGTACTTCGCGGTGTGCCAGTGTCGTCGCTCCATCCCTCTGTCGCGGCCATCGGCCGCCCACGCGTCGAACTCTTCGCGAACGCTCATGTCGTCGACTCCTCGAGCGCACTCATTGCACCGAGTTCGAATGCGCGGAGTAAATGTTCGCCGATTCGACGTGCACACGAGAAGTTTAATCCTCGGGGGCCCGAGACGGTGGGTATGGTCGGCCGCCGACGTCGATTCGCATTCGCAGACACCGCCCAGCAGGTCGTCGGCGGGTTCCTTCTCGCGGGGCCGTTCGTCGTCACCGAAGAGGTGTGGATACTCGCACAGAGTATGTCCAATCTACAGGGAGCGATTACCGTCGCGATCGTCTTCGGCGTTGGATACGGGGCGCTGTACAAGGCCGACGACCGTGACCCAGAACGAGAGGTCGACGTCGGGGGCATTCCACTCCGATTCGTCTCGCTCATCCTCGTTGCGTATCTCTCGGTGTCGATTCTGGCACTCGCGTTCGACGCGCCCTCGACATTCCTCGACGAAACGACCGGAGGTCGTCTCGTTCCGACGTTGATAATCACCGTTCGCGCAGTCAGCGTCGGAGCGATATTCAGCGTCATCGGGGCGGCGACCGCCGACTCGCTGTAC
>JBNJGG010000004.1:0-8150 GCA_051747545.1 Halobacteriota archaeon
GCGATTGGCCGGCGCTCTCGGTCGAAGGTGGAGATGTCGATTCGGAGGCCGAGTACTACGAGTGGCTTCACGAGGCGACCGTCGCTGCTGCTCGTGGAACCGTAGCCGAACGCGAACGAGCCGACGACAGACAACTCGTCATGGCCGTCCGGGCGATGGACGACGTGAACCGGACGGCCAACGAACTCGCCGAGCGACTGACCGAGTGGGCGGGGACGCTCTTCGACGACGCGGGAAGCGGCGTCGACGGGGCAAGCGCACTCGTCGACACGGAACCGAAGACCCCCGTCGAAGCGCGCGTCGTCTCCCTGGCGACTCGCGTTTCCGACCTTGCAGGCGAAGGCGAGGACCTTCGCGCATTCATCGAAGCGCAGGCACCGACCGTCGCCCCCAACCTCTCCGAGATGGCCGGACCAGTGCTCGCGACCCGTCTCATCTCGCTGGCGGGCGGGCTCGACGCGCTGGCGAAGAAACCGAGCGGTACCGTGCAGGTTCTCGGAGCCGAAGACGCCCTCTTCGCGCACCTCGCTGGTCGCGCCACCTCACCGAAACACGGCGTCATCTTCACCCACGAGTACGTCCGAGGGACCCGTCCCGAGGACCGTGGCTCCGCGGCACGCGCGCTCGCCGGGAAGTTAGCTATCGCCGCCCGCATCGACTACTACTCCGGCGACTTACGGCCGGAACTTCACGAAGAGTTGACCGCGCGAATGGAGACGATTCGCACGCGGGGTGCAGAATGAGTCGTTCGGGTTCCGACGGCCTCCCGGAAGGCGTCACTCGTCGAGCGTTCGACGGACGGGGTCGTCTCGCGACCCGGGGGTCCCCGGTGTACGGCGAACCCGTCGACGGAGAGTGGCGTCTGTGGGACGCCGGGCGGTCGAAACTCGGTGCCATGCTCGAGCTGGGGATGGACACGCGCCTCGAGGGCCACGAATCTGTCCTCTATCTGGGTGCGGCGAGCGGGACCACCGTGAGCCACGTCGCCGACTTCTCCGGGCCGACCTACGCCGTCGAGTTCGCCCCCCGTCCGATGCGGGACCTCCTCACCGTCGCCGCCGACCGACCGAACCTCTTTCCGCTTCTCAAGGACGCCCGTCGTCCCGAGACCTACGCCCACGTCGTCGAATCGAACCTCGACGCCGTGATACAGGACGTAGCGACCCGTGGTCAGGCTCGAGTCGCCGTCGAGAATCGTCGATTCCTCGCCGACGACGGCGTGTTGCTCGCCGCCGTCAAAGCCCGGAGTGAAGACGTGACTGCGCGGCCGAAAGCGGTCTACGAGTCCGTCGTCGCCGAACTCGAATCCGCATACGAGGTTCTCGAAACCCGTCGATTGGACCGCTTTCACGCCGACCACCTCGCCGTCGTGGCTCGACCGCGATAACCGCTCGTTCTCGCTTCAGCAGACAGCGGTTCTCGGTTCGGCAGACGGCGTCGGATTCTTCGACAACACTCCCGCGAGAAATCGGTTTTACCACGGTGTGGTAAAGACTTTTCTCGCCACCGGCCCGTCAGTAGTCCAATGACTTTCACCGACGAGTTAGCCCGTGTCGCCGAACCGATCTGGGAGGCGACGGTCGAGCATCCCATGGTCGAGCAACTCGGTGCGGGAACTCTCGATGTCGCCCCGTTCCGGTACTGGGTCGAACAGGACTACGTGTACCTCGTCGAGTTCAATCGGGTGTTCGCGTACACGGCCGCGAAGGCACCGACGGTCGAACACATCGAGACGTTCGCAAGGCTCCTCTACGAGACGGTCACGACGGAGATGGACCTCCACCGGTCCTACGCCACCGAGTTCGGCCTGACCGAAGCCGACCTCGAAGCGACCGAGCCGTCGCCGACGACGCAGGCGTACGCCGACTTTCTGGTCCGCACCAGTGCCACGGGGACGTTCGGCGACGCCGTCGCGGCGACGTTGCCCTGCATGTGGGGCTTCAACGACACCGCCCGGCGTCTGGAAGCCGACGGCCTGCCGGACGACGAGCGCTATGCGTCGTGGATTGAGACCTACGCGGGCGAGGAGTTCACCGAACTCGCGGATCTGTGTCGCGGGTTGCTGGACGACGTCGCCGCCGACGGAACCGACGCCGACCGCCAGCGCTACCGGGACGTCTTCGTCACCTCCGCACGGTACGAGTATCGCTTCTGGGACGCGGCCTGGCGGGAGGAGGCGTGGACGGTCTGACGCGTCCGTTCTCGGCCGGGGCTCATCGGTTTGGCTTCGACTGCGTGCGTCGTGTGGACCGTCCGCGTGACCGACTCCACGAATTATATAGCGACCGCTCTCAAACGACCGCACGATGGAGTTAGGCTCGGCAGACGCGTTCGAGCGGATGGGAACGCTCGGCATCGAAGAAGAGTTCTTCATCGTCGACGAGGAGGGTCGACCCACGTCCGGGTCCGACGAGCTCGTCTACGAGAGTGATCCGCCCGAACCGCTGGACGGTCGTCTCGACCACGAACTGTTCAAGTTCACCATCGAGACGCAGACGCCGACCATCGAGCGCCTCGCCGACGCCCCGTCGACACTCCGGACGATCCGGACGGCACTCGTCGACCACGCGGCGGCCCACGGGTTCGACATCGCCGCAGCGGGGTTACACCCCGCGGCGAAGTGGCGCGAACTCGAACACGCCGAGAAACCGCGATATCGGGCTCAACTCGACCGAATTCAGTATCCACAGCACCGAAATACGACGGCCGGACTGCACATTCACGTCGGCGTCGACGACGCCGACAAGGCGACGTGGATCGCAAACGAGTTGCGGTGGTACCTTCCACCACTGCTCGCGCTGTCGGCGAACTCCCCCTTCTGGGACGGTTTCGACACCGGACTCGCCTCGGCCCGCGCGAAGATTTTCGAGGGACTCCCGAATACGGGGGTACCGACGGCGTTCGAGAGCTTCGAGTCCTACCAGCGCTTCGAGCGTCGGATGGTCGAGACGGAGTCGATCAACGACCGGGGCGAACTCTGGTTCGACGTTCGACCGCACACCGTCCACGGGACGGTCGAAGTTCGGACCCCGGACAGTCAAGCAGACCCCGAGCGCGTCCTCGCGTTCGTCGAGTACGTGCAGGCGCTCGTCTTGGACCTCGGGGAGCGATACGAGGACGGGGAGTCGCCCACCCGAATCCGTCGCGAACTGCTCGACGAGAACAAGTGGCGCGCGATACGTCACGGACACGAGGCCAGTTTCATCGACCGTGACAGGGAGTCGGTCATCTCCCTGGGCGAGTTCGTCGATGGCGAATGCGACCGACTCGACGTGACCGGTCTCCGTGCCCTCTACGAGGCTGAAAGCGGGGCGGTTCGTCAGCGGCGTCTGCTCGAAACCGAGGGCCTCGACGCACTGTGTGAATCGCTCTTGCTCCGTGCGGAGTGACGGAAACGCTTTTCTGAGTGCAGTTCTGACCTTTCACAGAGAACAAATGGCTCCTGACGACGAGCCCGAGGACCGCCCGGAGGAATCCTCGGACGAGGGTGACGCTTCGGACCGTTCGGCCCGGTCGGACGAATCACCCGACATCGGTGGCGAATCGATCGACGTAGTGGGTGAGACGGGCGAGGGTTCGGGTGAGCCAATCGACGTTACTGTCGGGGAAGCCGAGGAGGCGGCGTCGACGCGCGAACGGCTCGAAGCCGAGGCGGATCGGGCCGTCGAGGGCTTCGACGAGGGCATCGTCGACCTGCTCGCGTGGCTTCTCGACACCGAGACTCGTGCGCGGATTTACGTCTACCTGCGACAGCACCCGAAATCGACGAGCGACGAAGTGGCCGAGGGCACAGGCCTCTATCCCAGTACGGTTCGCGAAGCGCTGGCCGAACTCCACGACGAACAGACCGTCACCCGTGACAAGCGCGAGAGTGCGGGTGCCGGTAACAACCCGTACGAGTACGAAGCGATTGCGCCCAGTAAACTCGTCAGGGGCGTCGTCGGCAACGTGCAGAAGGAACTCAACACCGTGTTCAACCTCGACCGTCGCATCGGGGGGGCCGACGAGTCCGAGGACGTCGAACCCGTCACGATTACCGTCGAAGAGGACGAGGGCCCGTCGGAGTGACCTCCCCCGGAGTTCCGCACTCGTTTAGCTTCACCGTCGCCGCGCCGGTAGTTCGTCCGTCGCCGCCGCGGAGTCCGAAAGTCGACCTGTTTAAGTTTCGGGCCTCCGTCTCCAGCGTATGCACGTCGCCCTAGGTGGGACATTCGACCCCGTCCACGACGGCCACCGCGCGTTGTTCAAGCGGGCGTTCGAACTGGGCGACCTCACCGTTGGTTTGACGAGCGACGAACTTGCGCCGAAGACCAGACACGTCGACCGGTACGTTCGGTCCTTCGAGGAGCGCAAGCAGGACCTCGAAGCCGAACTGCGCGAACTCGCCGATGAGTACGACAGGGAATTCGAGATACGGGTGCTCGAAGAGCCGACTGGTATCGCCACGGAACCACAGTTCGACGCCCTCATCGTCTCACCGGAGACCAGGGACGGTGGCGAGCGCATCAATCAAATCAGAGAGGAACGTGGCCTGTCACCGCTTCGTCTCGAAGTCGTCGACCACGTCTCCGCCGACGATGGCGAGCGCATCTCCTCGACTCGCATCGTCATGGGTGAAATCGACCGCCACGGGACACTCACCCCGAACCGCTCGGGTCGGGGGCGAACCCGAGAGGACCCACCGTAACGACACGAACCGGGGGTTAGATTACCAGCCCGGTGGTCGAAAACCCGCGTCCTCGAGCAGTTCCTTCCAGCGCTGCTGAATCGTCAGGCGAGTCACGTCCATGGCGTCTGCGACGGCCGTCTGGGAGCGTTCTTCTCCGGCGATGAGTGCGCCGGCGTAGAGGCTCGCCGCGGCGACGGCCGGTTTCGAGCGCTCGGATTTCGGGACGTGTGAGAGGAACAGGTCCGTGGCTGTGCTTCGTGCGTTACTCCCGAGTTCGAGACGGTCGCTCGCCTCGTCGAGCCGTCTCAACCACTCCGCGTTGTCGACTCGGTCCCGGGCGCGGTACATGCCACGGGATAGCGCGCCGGCACTGATAAACGATGCGTGTGTAACGACAGTTTCTTACCCTGCTTCTGTTAAGCGTCGCTCGCGCGTGGGTAGCCAAGCCAGGAAACGGCGCAGCGCTTAGGACGCTGTCCCGTAGGGGTCCGCCGGTTCAAATCCGGTCCCACGCACTCTTCTGCGAACGACAGTGAGCAGTGAGAGTGCAACGGCGCGAAAACAACTCTTAGAATCCCGAAATCGTACCGCCGGCCCCGAATCGAGCGACCGCGACAGCGCGCACTCAGACCGAGAACGCGAGTTCGATGGCGTCCGAGAAGTCGACGTCGCCGTCGCCGTCGAAGTCCATCCCAGCGAGTTGCGCATCCGAGAGTCCACTGGTGTCCGCGAACGCCAGCGCGATGGCGTCCGAGAAGTCGACGTCGCCGTCGCCGTCGATGTCTTCGTACCGCCCGTCGCCATCGTGGTCTCTGGGCGGTGCGACGCCACCTGCACCCGGGAGCGGTTTCTCGTACAGCGCGGTCGACGGCGTCCGAAGTCTGACCCTGTCGGCATCGATGGGCTGGCCGTCACCACCTTGAGTGCCGGTCGTCGTCGTCCTGTCGTCGCGGAGGTCGCTAACCGAGAGCGAGAGCGCGTCCGGTTCGACCTCGCCCGCGTACTCGAGGCGGGCGAGGACGACCGTCTCGTCGGTTACGTCGACGGCGTCCCCGAAGTCGACGCCGTCGAGGGTGACGCGAGACGTTCCCACGCCGCCAGCGACCGCCTGGACCGACCCGTCACCGAGGTCGCCGTCGTCGACCGCCGTGACGAACGTCTCACCCGTGACCGAGAGGTTGAACTGCGAGAGACCGTGCGGCGCACCGTCGAGTACCACCTCTATCGTCGTCGTCTCGCCCTTTTCGACCGTCAAAGACCCGGCCTCGGTTCGTGCAGCCACTGTCTGTGTCCTATCGTCGAGGAGTTCGTTGACGGTGGCCGTGACCGCTGTCTGGCCCGGTTTCGGTCGGCCCAGCGTCACGGTCCCGAGAACGACCGGGCCGCCGTTCGCCTGTGCGCCCTCGGCCAAGTCGGCTCCCCGGAAGGTGACACAGCGGTCTCCGACTGCGGTCGTCTCGACCATCCCGGTCACGCCCGCCTCCACACCGGAAACGGTGGCGACCGGGTCGGAGAGGCACACGGTAACGTTGAATCGCTGCATTCCGTTCGGAATCGAGTCCAGCGAGACGTCGAGACTCGTCTCCTGGCCGGGCGTCGTCGTCACGCTCTCGACGCTCACGACTGGCGTCTGATTCCTGGGCTCGACTGTCCACTCCGTGGCGGTCGTCCGTTCGACGCCCTCTCCGGCGGCCGTGACGGTCGCCGCGTAGGTTCCTGGCTCCCCCGCCTCGACGGCGGCTCCGTAGCTTCCCGGCGTGCGTTCCTCGAACGTCACCTCGTCGCGTTCGCCGGTCGGGCCGGTGACCGTCCCGGTGACTTCCGCTCCCTCGATGGGACCGTCGCCGCCGACGAGCGACCCGGCGAGGCTGACCTTCTCACCGGTCTCGTACTGCGTCTGGTCGGGCGCTGTCGTCAGGGTCGTCGTGGTCTCCGCGACAGTCTGCAACTCGGCGGAGATGACACCGTCACCACTGTTTCTGAGGCGGGTCGCCCACTCGCCGGCTTCAGGGTCGGTGAGGCGGTAGACGACCGTGTCACCGATTCTGGAGTAGTGGACGTTCGACCGCACCGTTCCCGACTTCGAGTCGGGGTCGAGTTCGACCGTCTCCCCACTCGGGCCGACGAGGCGGACGGAGGCCATCTCGCCGACTGCCGTCGTCGACGTCGGATCGCCCGTCTTTATCGCCGTCTCACCTGCCTGCAAGGTCGTCCTGACGACAAGTGTCCCGATGGTTCGGTCGACGCGGAACTGTCTGGTCGTCACGGCCCCGGGCTCGGCGGTCAGTCCGTCCGACACTGTCGTACTCTCCTGCCCGTGCATCCGGTCGATGTCGGTCACGGCAGTCCGGAGGGAACCACTGTCCGTCGCGGTTCTGAACTCACCGCCGGTTTGGGTCGCAATCGACCTGAGCAACTCGGTGTTGGCCGACTCACCCACGGCGACGACGTGAACCGGGACGCCCATCTCGGTGTAGCGATTCAGGAGGTCCTCGCTCGGCTCGCGGCTCACTTTGCCGTCAGACAGGAGGATGACGGCGTTTCCGGTCTCAGTACTCTCTGACAGTGACAGCATTCCCGTCTCCAGCGCCCCGTGGAGGTCGGTCTCCGAGACGTCTCTAGTCTCCGAGAATGCGCTCGTGACCGCGGACTTCATTTCCCCGCGAGAGTCGCCCGTGTGACTCATGGGAACCACCGTCGACGTGGTTTCCGCGCCCGCTCCGACGACGTTCAGCGTGTCGTTGTCGGCGCTGCTGTCGATGAAGACGTGCGTGACCGGCGTCGGTTTGATGAGGTCGATGATCGAGAAGTCGATGATGATCGAGGTTCCGTCGCCACCACCGGGCCGGTAGGTCACCGACTGACCGCAGTTGGTCGGCGTCGACTCCGTCACGCCGAACTTCTTTTCGACGAAGGAGAGACACAACTGCTGGCTCCCCGCGTTGTCGGCCGGCGGCGGCGTCACCGTAACGTGGTACTTGCCGTCTCCGAGTGGGTTCACCGCCACGTCTCCCGATGGGACGTACTTTCCGCCGATGGTCATGCGGAAGTGGTCCGCCCCTGGCGTCGGGAAGGGGTCGGGATCGTAGGCGTTGTCACCGTTATTGACTTCGGCGATGAACGACACCTGATTGGGGTTCGTCCGGTCGCCGGCGTCCATGTCGGCTGGGTGGAGGACCATCTCGGTCGGCATTGGGTGGAACTGGTTGTCCAGTGACCCCGACTCGACGTAGTTCGAGTAGACGTCGACGTCGCCGATGGATGGAGACTGGTGGCGCTCGGTCACCGTGAGTTTCCACACCTGCGACGACCCGCTTGCGTGCGGCGCGAGCAACTCCGTTTTCGTCGCGTTCTTCGGGACCGCAAGTCGCTCGACTGGACCGGCGCTGGTCCCCGAGACGAGACTGAGATTCACGTCGAGGTCGCGGTCGCCGAACCACGAGGTGGAGACGAAGACGTCGCCGTTATCTTCCTGTGAGAG
>JBNJGG010000004.1:8160-42028 GCA_051747545.1 Halobacteriota archaeon
CCGCCATTTCCGCTGGGGCTCTGGACGGTCACGTCCGCCGGGACGACGTACACCGCCGATTCGCCCGTCTCGAGGCCATTCTCGATGTGGTGGTCGTCGTGCGAACCGACGGTGAGGTTGTATCCGCCACCCGCGTTCCCGACCGGCGAGATGACGACGCCGACCTGGTCGTGATCTCTCCCGCCGAAGACGGTATCGTTCGGCAACGTGCCGCGGTCGGAGAGGTTCCCCCTGACGACGACGTTCTCGTCAGGCCCGTACCTGATGGTCGCGACCCGGAAGTCGGACCGATTGAGCGCGATGTACGTATCGTCGTCGGGACTTAGCTCGTAATAGGCGACGCCCCACGGCTTCAATGAACCGGTCTTCGATTCCACCTCCTGACTGTCGTAAGGGGGTGAAACGTACGGGTCCGAAAGTGCCGAACGGCTGAGGTAGACACTCCAGTCTTCGCCGTTCGATTGGAAGTACCCCGTTTCACTCCCTTCGACGGCACGGTACACGTCGATATGGAAGTCCCACACTAACTCCTCGTACGTGGTATACTCGCCGGTCCCGTTCTTCTGTAACGCTCGACTGATCGCCGCAGGCCCGTCGACTTCAGAGGTGTTTCCACCCGCTTTGAGTTCTTCGAGGAACTGCTCCATCACCGGGAAGCCGCCCCCGTTCTCGTGGAGGTACAGCCAGAACAGCGCGTAGTCGTACGAGAAGTTCCTGAGGTCGCGGTTGGGATTCCGCAGGTAGCCGTTGACGCCGTTGATGTTATTTGCGAAGAAGAACGACCGCGAGTTGTTTATCACCGTCGGGTCGGTCTGGGTCTCGCTGAATCGGGCCATCCCTTCGAGGTACCATTGCCAGTCACCGCCGGTGTTCGACGTCCCGCCGGAGTACGCGTAGGTGTACTGGACGTGGTGCATCATCTCGTGGCCGATGATGTGTTTGGCGTGCTTGGTGGCGTTAGACTTGATGTTCGCGTTGTAGTTGATGTATCGACTCCAGTCGGACGTCATCACCGCGTTCGTCGAACGGGTCCTGTGGTAGGCCCAGGTCCCATCGTTGATGTGTATCTGCACAACGTTGTCCGGTTCGTGCTCGGCGAACTCGTGCCGGTTGAATCCCCACGTTCCGACCTGCATTCGGTAGGTGCTCTCGGCGGTGTCAAGCGCCTCCTGGACGACACCTGCACTGTTGCCGTTGTCGACGTTCTGGTCGGTATAGTGGACGCGGAAGACGGTCATGTGCCCCCCCGCGGTGACGGCCCGAGAGATGGTGTGCTCGATTGTCAACAGGCCGCGCTCGTCGTCGTGGGTGAAGTTGTCGTTACCGGGGGTCCGGTCGGTGATCTCCCACGTCTCCGTTTGAGTGGGCGAACTCACCACCACCTTCGCTCGCCCGGTGTAGATGCTTCCCGGGGGCGTGAACGTCACCGACCCGTTTCCGTGTTCGTCGGTCTGGATGACGAGCGGGTTCCCGGAGCGGTCCGGGATGTCGTTCCCGTCGACGGAGATGTTGACGGTGACCGTCTCGTTTCCGTCCCCGAAGTTCGAGACGCTGATGTCGGTCGATTCGGCGTCACCGTTGGGCCAAATCGTCACGATGTTGTCCGAGAAGGAGATGTTTGCCTGTCCGTTCGGGGCCTGCTGGACCCCTCCCAGGCCGGACTCGATGGCGACCGCAGTCGCCTCGTCGATAACTACCGCACCCTCCGGCGGTGCGAACTCCTCGTAGTCGACCGGCGCACCGACGCCGAGCGCGACGACTGTCGCCTCCCTGTGGAGGACGTACTCAGCCCCCACCGTCACGTTCCAGCGGAGGAGCAACCCCTGATGCTGGGACCACGAGTACAGGGTAACGACCGTCTGATTGTCGGCTTCCCTCGTCGTTGGTGCCGACACCGACAGGTTCCGGGTGACGTTCGCCGGGATCTCTTCGATGGACTCGATTACGGTGGCGTTCGGGATGTCGTCAGATTCGTACGTCTCGACGTGCTCGATTGCCGCCCGGGTCGCCGATTGCTCCACCGTCACGGCGGCCTGCGTGACGAGGCGCTGCTCTCCGAAGTGGTGGAAATCACGCCGCTGATCCTGTGTCGACTCAGATTCCGAACCCGCCGAAACTGGGGGCTGTTCACGAGGGTCGTCGTGTCCGTGTGCCACGCCAGCGGCGTGTTCGTGGACGGTCTTGCTGTCGTGGCCGCGAGCGACACTCGGAGTCCGTTCGGGGGCGTTGACCTCTTCTCCCCCGTGGTGGTCGGAACCAAGGTCGCGGCCAATCTCGTGCGTTTGCGCACGGGGGTCAGTGACTGGGTCGCGGTCTACTGAGACCGCGGCCCTGGCCGGCCCGTGCGTGTGGTCCTCACCTGGACCGTGGTCGTGAGGCCTCGATTCCACGTCCGCGAGTTGGACCTGGTCGAACACCTCGTCCAGTATCGAATCTCTCGACTCGACGTCCGTCGCACTGTTCTCGCCGTTTGCACCCATCGCAACCGTCGGGACCACTCCGGAGGTCACGAGGAGTACAGAAAGGAAGATGCACGCGATGCGTCTCATTTATATGGCTCGAAATTTCAGCCATCCTATATAATTCTAGTTATAAATAACGAACGTAGTACGTTTCAACTATCTCGGTATCTTCTGGACAGAACTTCTTCGGCGTGCCGTAGGCTTAAGGTTCGGTTCCACGATGAACGGGTCATGACAGGTGTGGTTCCAGACCTCGGCCTCGGAACGTCGCGAAACACGGACCCCGAGCAGTGTGCCGAGAGCGTCCGGACAGCCATCGAAGTGGGGTACCGCCACGTCGACACGGCCCAGATGTACGGCAACGAGGCCCCCGTCGGCGAGGGACTCGCGACCGCTGACGTCTCGCGTGACGAGGTGTTCCTCGCCACCAAGGTCGACCCCGCGAACCTCGCGTCAGACGACGTGCGCACGAGTACCGAGGAGAGTCTCGACCGGCTCGGCGTCGACTACGTCGATTTACTGTACGTCCACTGGCCTGTGGGCGCGTACGACCCCCAAGACACGCTCCCGGCGTTCGACGAGCTGCGCGACGATGGGCTCATCAGACACGTCGGGGTGAGCAACTTCACCGTCGACCTTCTCGAAGAGGCGACCCGGATACTCGACTCCCCCATCGTCGCCAACCAGATCGAGGTCCACCCGATGCTGCCTCCGCAACCGAATTTGACCGAGTTCTCGCGTGCACACGACGTCGACCAGGTCGCGTACTCCCCACTCTGTCGGGGCGAAGCGCTCGATTTGCCCGAAGTCCGAACCGTCGCGGATAAACACGGCGTGACGCCGGCGCGTGCGATTCTGGCGTGGTTGCTCTCGAAGGACTTTCGCGTCATCCCCAAATCGGTGGGTGAAGGACACATCCGGGACAACTTCGAAGCGCTCACGCTCTCGCTGGACGACGAAGACATCGACCGTCTCGACGGCGTCGAGCGCCGAAAACGCAGGTTCGACCACGAAGACGCTCCCTGGAATCGGTGAGCGTCGGACTCGCCTCGATTCGATGACCGGTCGAGGCGTCTGCGGGAGTTCTCATCGCAGACGAGGCCACAAACCTTTTTCTGCACCGCATTTATTTAAGTGGTAATGGCGACGCTACCGGACCTCCTCGGTGACCTCGTGGCGGATGTCGACGGACTCTTTCTCTACTCTCCGAGTCACTCGTTCTTCGAGCGGTTCGAGGACGCGGAGGTGGACGTCGTCGTCGTCGCCCCCGAGAACGTACTCGAAGCCGACCCGTTCGTCGAGCTCCCACTTGAATTCACGAACGTCCGAGACCGGATTCGGTACGGCATCGAGGGTGCGATGAGTAAGAACCTCGTAGACGAGGGCGACACGGTGGCCTGTGCGGCCAGCGTGTTCTCCTCGGACACCGACGCCGTCCTCCGCGTCAAGGTGACGAAGTCCATGCGCTCGGGCGTCTACGACCTCTTCGTCAACTCCCGCGCGGACTCCGGCGTGATTCGGGACGTGTTCGAGGTGGCGATAGAACTCGGTAAGAAGGGACAGAAGGGCAAACCGGTCGGCGCGCTCTTCATCGTGGGTGATGCGGGCAAGGTGATGAACAAGTCGCGTCCGCTGTCGTACAACCCGTTCGAGAAGTCCCACGTCCACGTCGGCGACCCGATCGTCAACGTGATGCTCAAAGAGTTCTCCAGGCTCGACGGCGCGTTCGTCATCTCCGATTCCGGGAAAATCGTCTCGGCGTACCGCTACCTCGAACCGTCGGCCGAAGGCGTCGACATCCCCAAAGGATTGGGAGCACGACATATGGCCGGCGGTGCCATCACCAGGGATACGAACGCCATCGCCATCGTTCTCTCTGAATCCGATGGCCTCGTCCGCGCGTTCAAAGGCGGGAAGATGATACTCGAAGTGGACCCGGAGGATTATTGAGATGGTCGCGGTCGGAGACCTCCTCACGCGCGTGCCGGGCCAGATTTGGCTCGGCCTCGGAATCGTTCTGCTGGGTCTCATCCTCGGACTCCTCGCGGCCGCGATAAATCGACGACTGCTGGTTCGTGCTGGTGTGCCCGACGTAATCGAGGGTACGTCGTTCGAACGCACCGCCCGAGACCTCGGGACCTCGACTGTCGACATCATCTCGAAACTCACCTTCTATTTCGTTCTCGGGGTCGCCCTCCTCGTCGCGCTGACCGTCGTGGAGGTCCGCGTCGTCGACCGCTTCTGGAACGACTTCGTCGGCTTCCTCCCCGACCTGTTCTTCGCCGTTCTGGTGCTCATCCTGGGCGTCGTCATCGGCGACAAGGTCGAACTGCTCGTCGCCGAGCGACTCCGGGGGGTGAAACTTCCGCAGACGGGCGTCCTGCCGCTTCTCGCGAAGTACAGCGTCATCTACGTCTTCGCACTGGTCGCCCTCTCGCAGATGGGTGTCGCCACGCTCGCACTCGTCGTCCTCCTCGCTGCGTACTCCTTCGCGGTGGTCTTTCTCAGCGGCATCGCCTTCAAGGACCTGCTCTCTGCGGGCGTCGCTGGTGGGTATCTCCTGTTGAATCAGCCCTACAGCATCGGTGACAAAGTCCGCGTCGGTGAGACGAGCGGTATCGTTCAGGAGGTCGACCTGTTCGTCACGCACATCGAGAGCGACGGCGAGGAGTACATCGTCCCGAACGACAAGGTGTTCGACGAAGGTATCGTCCGAGTTCGCGCCTGACGGAGGAGGCGAGAGAAGTCATCGGAAGTCGGGTCTCACTCGTCACTCGTCTGTCTGGTGGGTGTGTTCACGGGCGGGAACGCCGACAACCGTCGTCCCGGCCGGCACGTCTTCGGTCACCAGTGAGTTCGCCGCGACCTGTGCGTCGTCGCCGATTCGAACTCCGGGGAGGACGACCGCGCCCGCACCCACCATCGCGCGCTCGCCGATACTCACGTCGCCGAGCCGGTATTCCTCCTGCAGGAACTCGTGACAGAGAATCGTCGCGTCGTACCCGATAATCGCGTGGTCGCCGACGGTGATGCGATCCGGCCAGAACACGTCGGGCGTCGCCTCGAGCCCCCACGAGACGCCCGTACCGACGGACATTCCGAGTTGTCGTAGCAGCCAGTTCTTCAGGCGGAGGCTCGGCGAGACGCGCACGACCCAGATGACGGCGTAGTGTACCGCGACGCGGAGTGGACTGCGGGCACGAGTCCAGTATTGCAGGGAGTTTCGGGGGCCCGGTGACGGGTGCCGTTCGAGGCGGTGGTGGCGTCGGTCGGGCTCGGCCGCATCGGGTCCGCGGTGGTCATCCTCGGACTCGTCGGGTCCGCTGTGTTCGTCCTCGGAGGTCACGGTCTATCTCTCCGACGCGTGCTAATGAAAGTATGAGGTGAGAGGATAAATCCCGTAGTCGGTACCGACGCACCGTCACTGTCGCGGTCTCGTCGCTGGGGCCTCCACTCGCGAGCGTCCGTCCCGTTGGCCGGGTTGGGACCGCTTAACCGACTGGTTCTCTCGACGGGCACCATCAGTCGGGCCAGTATTCCGTGCATAACAATGCTCCGTGGCAAATTACCGCGGACAACGATGAGCACCGTGGACCACCTGCAGGAGTACGAGATACGTCCCTACGAATCGGCGGACAGGGACGACTTTCTTGACCTCTACGAGGCGGTGTGGGGTCGCCGAAAGAGCCGCGCGTGGTTCGAATGGCGGTTCGAAGCCGCCCCGTATCTCGACGAAGTTCCGATGGTCGTCGCAGAGGCGGATGGAATGCTCGCCGGAGCGGAGCCCTGTCTCCTATTTCGGCTTCGTGCGGGCGCTGAATCGACGCTCGCGGCCCAACCGGCCGACTGGATGGTCCACCCAGAACACCGCCGTCAGGGTCTGTTCACCGCGATGACTGAGGTGTTTCTGAAACGCGTGCCCGAGTGGGGTCCACGACTGTGCTACAACTTCCCCTCGGAGGCGATTCTCCCCGGACTTCGCAAGTTCGATTGGCGAGTCGCCGGACGGTGTCCCACGCAGTACCGGATTCAAAACCCCGAGGCGGTCGCCCGAGAGTACGCCCGCCGCGAGGGCGGGAACGGCGGGATGGCTTCGAAGTTAGCCGCGGCGAGTCGGCCAGTCGCTCGAAGTTATCTCGGGGTCAAGGACTTCCTCGCCCACCCGCTCGACGAAATTGCCGTCGAAAAGTACGAGCAACCGCCTGTGGGAATCTTCACTCGACTCTACGAACAATCGGTCCCCGCTCGCATCCACGTCTACCGGGACGAGGCGTTCTACCACTGGCGCTTCAAGAACCCGCGCTGGGAGACGGCGAGCTACGTCGCCTTCCGCGACGGAGAGCCAGTGGCGGGCGTCGTCGCCTGCACCGAGCAGATGGCCGCGCACACCTGTACGATGATCCTCGACGTGCTCCCCTTCTCGTCGGACCGGACCCTCGTTCCAGCGTTCACCGCGCTCGTGGGGGCCGTCGTCGACGACAACGACGCCGCCGACGTACTCAAAGTCGCGGGGACGGCACTCCCGTCTGCGGTTCTCTCGAAGTTCGGCTTTCGAAGTGATGGGTCGTTCCCGCTGTCGATGGTGTCGAAGCAGACGATTCTGACGACTCGTCCGGCCCAGTCCCTCGGCGATACCGGTTCTGTCGGTTCGGGGGTCCCGAACGGTGTCGGCACCGGGGCGATGACCGACAGCGCAGACGACGCGTGGCACTTCGCGGGGCGGTGTTTCGGCGACCTGGAAAACTGGCAACTCGTGTTGGCGGGACAGGATGTCGGTTAGGACAGATTTGTCGCGTCCTGGTGACCCCGCGCGTCACCGCCGAAACCCACTCCGTGGGTCGGTATTCCCTGCCGACCACTCAGTCGCGTAGTTCGGCCATGTGGTCGATGCGGCGCTGAATGAGGCCTGCCTTCCCGATGTCGTGTCGGATGTGGAACCCATCGCCTGCCGCTTCGAGGGCGGACTCTGCGATCTGTTCGGCCTCTGCGATGGAGTCGGCCAGTCCGACGGTGGCGAACGACCGGGAGGTAGTGGTGTACAACCCGTCCTCGCGCTCGTCGACGCTCGCGTAGAACAGCAGTGCGTCGCCGACGCTCCCCTCGTCGACTTCGATACGGGCACCGGCGTCCGGGTCGGTCGGGTAACCGGCCGGAACCGCGTACTTGCAGACTGTCGCTTCCTCGGTGAACGTCAGTTCGGGGAGTTCGCCACCGTCGCGGGCGGCGACGAGTACGTCGAGGAACGGCGTCTCCAGTACCGGCAGGGTGTTCATCGCCTCCGGGTCGCCGAAGCGCGCGTTGAACTCGACGACCTTCGGACCGTCGGACGTGAGCATGAACTGGCCGTACAGGATGCCCTTGTACTCCGGCAGGGCGTCGACGACGGCGTCGAGGACTTCGACGGCTGCCTCGTAGTCCTCCTCGGTCATGAACGGCAGTTCGAGCGTGGTGTCGCTGTAGCTTCCCATCCCGCCCGTGTTCGGGCCGTCGTCACCCTCGTAGGCACGCTTGTGGTCCTGTACGGCGGGCGTCGTTCGAATCTCTCCGTCGGCGACGAACCCCTGAATGGTGAACTCCTCGCCGACCAGTCGCTCCTCGAGGACGATTCGGTCGTAGTCCTCCTCGCGCAGGTACTCCTTTGCGCCCGCCGGCGTCACCTGATCGCCGATTACTTTGACCCCCTTGCCGCCGGTCAGTCCCGCGGGTTTCACCGCGAGGTCGACGCCCGCGGCGTCGATGTACTCGCAGGCGGCCTCGGTGTCGTCGAACACCTCGAAGTCGGGGCATCCCGGGATGTCGTTCTCGCGCATGAAGCGCCGCTGGAACGCCTTGTCCGTCTCGATTCGAGCTGCTGCCGCGCCCGGTCCGAACGTGTAGACGCCGACCTCGTCGAGTGCGTCTGCGACGCCCGCTTCCAGCGCCGACTCGGGTCCGACGATGCCGAGCGTCGCATCCACGTCTTCGGCGTAGGCGACGATGTCGTCGGCCGCAGTCTCGGCAATCGTGCGGAATCCCGACGCGAGTGCGGCGATTCCGGGATTTCGATTCGATGCGCACGCGTAGAGGTCGCAGTCGGGAGCGAGCGACCGGGCGATGGCGTGTTCGCGCCCGCCACCACCGACGAGGACGACGGTTTCAGTCATGGTCGGCTCTGAGATGCACGGAAGTGTAAACCTTACCGATTCGACGGCAATCGATGTACACGACGGTGAACATCGGTCGCTCGTCGTCGACGGACTGCCGTCCCGGTATCTGGCGGGTTTTTACTCGCGGAGAATCGAAGACCCGGTATGACCGACCCCACGGAGCGGAATCGACTCGGCGACGAGCAGAGTCCGTACCTCCGTCAGCACGCGGATAACCCGGTTCACTGGCAACCGTGGGACGACACGGCGCTCGAAGCCGCACGCGAGCGCGACGTACCCGTCTTCCTCTCCATCGGCTACTCGGCGTGTCACTGGTGTCACGTCATGGAGGAAGAGAGCTTCGCGGACGAAATCGTCGCCGACGTGTTGAACGAGGAGTACGTCCCCATCAAGGTCGACCGCGAGGAGCGACCGGACCTCGACAGCGTCTATCTGACCATCTGCCAACTCGTCACCGGGGGCGGCGGGTGGCCGCTCTCGGTCTGGCTCACCCCCGACGGCAGGCCCTTCTACGTCGGGACGTACTTCCCGCGTGAGCCTCGACAGGGGATTCCGGGCTTTCTCGAACTCGTCGAGAACCTCGCTCACTCCTGGCAGACCGACCGCGACGAGATTGAACAGCGTGCCGACCAGTGGACCGCTGCGCTCACCGACAATCTCGAAGCGACACCCCAACAGCCCGGAGAGGTTCCCTCCTCCATTCTCGACGACGCGACGAACGCGGCGCTTCGAGGCGCAGACCGCGAGTTCGGCGGGTTCGGCACCGGCGGGCCGAAGTTCCCCAACGCTCGTCGGGTCGAGCTCCTCCTCCGATCTGCCGCACTCTCGGGCCGCAAGGACGCACTCGAGGTCGCGACCGAGGCCCTCGATGCGATGGCGGTCGGCGGCCTCTACGACCACGTCGGCGGCGGATTTCACCGATATGTGACCGACCGTCAGTGGCGCGTCCCCCACTTCGAGAAGATGCTCTACGACAACGCCGAGTTGCCGCGGGTGTATCTCGCAGGCTTCCGGGCGACCGGTCGAGAGCGATACGTCCGACTCGCTCAGGAGACCTTCGCGTTCGTCGAGCGCGATCTCACCCACCCCGAGGGTGGTTTCTTCAGCACGCTCGACGCCCAGAGCGGCGTTCCGGACTCGCGCGGCGATGCCGAGGAGGTCGCCGAGGGTGCATTCTACGTCTGGACGCCCGAGGAGGTCCACGCCGCCGTCGACGACGACCTGACGGCTGACCTGACGTGTGAGTACTACGGGATCACCGACAGTGGGAACTTCGAGGGCGGCACGACAGTCCTCTCGACCCGCACGGACGCGGCGGCGCTCGCCGAGACACACGACACCACGGCAGGCGACGTCGAAGAGCGGTTGACGGCGGCCCAAATCTCGATGTTCGACGCACGCGAGGAGCGCCCGCGACCCGCCCGCGACGAGAAGGTGCTCGCCGGCTGGAACGGGCTGATGGTCTCCGCGTTCTCGGAGGGGGCACTCACGCTGGACCCCGCGCTCGCGGAATCCGCCGTCGACGCGCTGGATTTCGTCCGCACGAACCTGTGGGACGCCGACACTGGTCGGCTGGCACGTCGGTACAAGGACGGCGACGTCGGCGTCGACGGCTATCTCGAGGATTACGCCTTCCTCGGACGGGGTGCGTTCGACCTCTATCAGGCGACCGGCGGCGTCGAACATCTCGCGTTCGCCCTCAACCTGACGCGGGCCATGCTGGCGGAGTTCTGGGACGACGACGCCGGAACGCTCTATTTCACCCCCGAGAGCGGTGAACGACTCGTCACGCGCCCCCAGGAGCGAATGGACCAGTCCACGCCGTCCAGCCTCGGCGTCGCGGTGGGACTGCTCCTCGATTTGGAGGGGTTCACCGTCGACGACGACTTCGGAGGGGTGGCGGCGCGCGCGCTCGAAACCCACGCCGATCGCATCCGCGCCAGCCCACTCGAACACGTCTCACTGGCGCTGGCCGCAGACCGCCACGCCCGCGGGGCCACCGAACTCACGGTCGCCGCCGACCGGTTCCCCGACGCGTGGCGCGAGACGCTCGCCGAGCGGTACCTGCCCGGTGTCATCCTCTCGGTGCGTCCACCGACGGCCGACGGTCTCGACGAGTGGCTCTCGCTGTTGGACCTCGACGGTGCGCCACCGATCTGGGCGGGACGCGACGCCCGCGGCGGGAAGCCGACGGTGTACGCCTGCGAATCGTTCACGTGTTCGCCCCCGAAACACGACCTTTCGGACGCCCTCGCCTGGCTCGAGGGTCGGTGATGTCAACCGAAACCCCCCGGTGAGGTGGCGGTTCTTCGGGGCTCCGCAGAATCCAGCCAGGGTCGACTCGGCTCGACTCAGGCCGACGCTTCCAGTTCGTCGAGTTGCTGGGCCAGAAAGACGGCGATGGTGACCGGTTCCTTCTCGACGAAGCGGGCGACTTCTTCGCCCTCGGCGTTCTCGACGACGACCGTCGGAATGTACTCGATGTCGTACTCCTCGACCTTCGGGCCGACCTTCGTCCCGTCGTCTTCCTTCTCGACGGGGTAGTGTTCGATGCGCTCTTCTGGGACGCCGCCGGCGTCGAGCGCAGCGGCGAAGTCGGGGAGTTGACCCCTGCAGTATTTGCACCAGTCACCCCCCCAGACTTTGAAAATCAGGCCGTCGGCGCTGAGCGCCTCGACGACATCCTCGTGGGCGGCGGCGTCCCACGCCGGGTTCGGTTCCATCGTGTCTAGTTTCATGTCGCTTGGCTTCGAGCGCAAGCGGCTTAACGTCGACGCTCGATGCAACCGTCACCGGCGAGCGCGATCCCCGTCGTTTGGGTTGCCGCGGTCCACCACCTGTTTATGCCTCCGCCGTCTACCGACGACCCATGAAGTCGAGCATCCTCGAGACCATCGGTTCGCCGCTCGTCGAGGTGGAGGCTCCCCCGGGGTCGACCATCGCGGCGAAAATCGAGTCCAAGAACCCCGGTGGGTCGGCCAAGGACCGCCCTGCGCTCGCCATGGTCGAGGCGGCGGAGCGAGAGGGGATGCTCGAACCGGGTGACAGTCTCGTCGAACCGACGAGCGGGAACACCGGTATCGGTCTCGCGGTCGTCGCGGCCGTGAAGGGATACGACCTGACTGTCGTGATGCCGGCGTCGAAATCCCCCGAGCGATGCGACATCATGCGAGCCTACGGCGCGCACATCGAACTCGTCGACGGCGACATCTCCGACGCGAAGGCGCGCGCCGACGAACTCGAAGCCGAGGGCATGGTCCAGTTGCACCAGTTCTCGAACCCGGCGAACCCCGAGGCCCACTACCGCACCACCGCCGAGGAAATCCTCCACCAGATTGACGACCGGCCGGTTTCGGCTCTCGTCGCCGGCGTCGGAACCGGCGGGACCATCACCGGTATCGGTCGACGCCTCCGCGAGGAATTCCCAGACCTGACCGTCGTCGCCGTCGAACCGGAGACGAACGCCGTGCTCTCGACGGGCGAATCCGGGGTCGACGAGTTCCAGGGAATGGGGCCCGGGTTCGTCAGTGAGAATCTCGACGTCGGCCTGCTGGACGACGTTGCGACGGTCGGTATCGACGCGGCCGAAGCCGAATGTCGCCGTCTCGCCCGCGATGAGGGAATCTTCGTCGGCCAGTCGAGCGGTGCGTCGAATCTGGCCGCCAAGCGCGTCGCCCGCAGACTCGCGACGCCTGACCGACCGGCCGAGCAGTGGCCACTCGTGATAACGGTCTTCTGGGACAGCGGCGAGCGCTACATGTCGACGGGTATGTTCGACGAGGAGTGACCGCCCGCCGGACGACGGGCACCACCCACTATCTGCTGAACTCTTCTTCGGTGACGCGGACGACGAGCGTCTCGTCGACGTCTCTGAGGTCGTACTCTGGGATCCGGCCGTCGATGCGGGTGACGAACATCGGTTCGACGAGTCGACCGTCTTCGAGTCCGTAGACCGCGAGCAGATCGCCCGTATCCGCGGGGTCGACGTGGCCGTCGCGGACCTCGGTCGCCAGGTCGCGCGAGAGCCACTCCGTCTCGCTCACGCTCGGTTCGAGAATCAGCGCCTGCTCGACGAAGCGAACGAGGTACCAGTTGAGGTCGTTGCAAAAAGACACCGCCGCGCCGAGGCTCACCGTGTCGACGGCGACGGTGTTGGCGAAGGGTTCCCGCAGGTCGTAGGTGGCGAGTGCCTCCCGCGAGGTCTCCCGCGAGAAGAGCTCGTAGGTGAGGTTCACCTCGGGGTCGCCGACCAAACAGACCCGGGTCATGTGACCGAGACTCGCCCGGCGCGGGAAAGCGATTGTGATTGCGCCCGGGTGGGGTATCCGTTCATCCGTTGACTACGACCCGTCGTCGGT
Source organism: Halobacteriota archaeon (assembly GCA_051747545.1). Classification (GTDB taxonomy): domain Archaea; phylum Halobacteriota; class Halobacteria; order Halobacteriales; family Haloferacaceae; genus JBNJGG01. Next base: position 21,127 of record JBNJGG010000004.1, read on the forward strand.
GAGAGAAACCAGCCGCCGTCGCTCGACAGCCTCCACCGCTCGCTCGAAGAGGTCGCCCGGTTCGGCGGCCTCGACCCCGCGAAGGGTCGCGGCCGTCTCCGGATGCGAGGGGGCGACGCGCTCGCACCCGACCGGAAGCGTCGCGTCATCGAACGTCCCGATGCGGCGTGCGGTGGCCGTGATGTCGGTCTTGTCGCGGGTCAAAAGCGGTCGATGGACGGGGAGCGTCGCAACCGCGTCCGTGACCGCGAGGTTCTCGCCGGTCTGACTGGACTTCTGTCCCAGTGACTCACCGGTCACGACGGAGTGCGCTCCGACCCGTCGGGCGACGGTCTCGGCGACGTGAACCATCATCCGCCGAAGCGAGAGCATCCGGGTCGACCCGACTTCTTCGACGAGTCGCTCCACGAGGTCTCCCGCCGGAACGACCCGGAGATGCGGCTCTCGGCCGGGTGCGAAGCGAGCGACGGCGCGGGCCGTCTCGATGGCTCTCGCCTCGTGGTCGACGCCACCGTAGTCACCAAGGTCGACGTAGACGGGGGCTATCTCGCACCCGCGCCGCATCATCTCCCACGCCGCCACGGGCGAGTCGATGCCGCCGCTGAGGAGGACCACCGCGGTTCCCTGAGTACCCAGTGGGAGTCCCCCCGGGCCGGGATGTGAGTCGACAGACACGAAGGCGTCGTCGCGTCGACACTCGATTCGATACGTTCGGTCGGGAGTCTCCAGGTCGACGGCAGCGTCGGTCTCACGTTGAACGACGCTCCCTCCCTCGCGTTCGAGGTCTCGACTCGTGAACGGATGTGCGTCGTCACCGCCGGCGCGGGAGGCCCGGACTGCGAACGTCTCGGACCCGTGGTCGGTTGCCAGCGTCCGCAACGCCCCGCTCACGCCGTCCAGTGTAGGCGAGCAGGAAATCGCCGGTCGGGCCCAGACGACGCCCATGGTGTCGGCAGCGGCGCGTGCGGCCGCCTCGGTGTCCTCGGTCCAGACGAAGAGACGCGACCACCGTCGCTCGACGTCCCCCGACACGCCTCTGGCGTCGAGCATGGCGGCGACGTTGTCGCGGAGCGTCCGCTCCATCCGGGTTCGGACTTTCGTACTCTTGGTACCGATTTCGCCGTACCCGACGACGACGACGTCTTCGTTGGTGTCCACGACCTGCCTACACGGGCGGCGGTTATGAGGGTTGTCAAGACGCGTTCTGGGGGTGGTCGAGATGCTGTCCCCGAGCGCTCGCAGGCGACGACGTGGATCGACCGTCCAACGCCCGGACTCCCTCGCATTTAAGAGGTGAAGGTCCGGTATATGGAGTATCTGTACGCTGACTCACCATGACCCGTTCAAATCTCGATTCGCTGCCGTCGCCTCCTCGTGGGCATCAACGACTCATCGAGAACTTTCCGAACGGTGTCGCGGTCCTGTTCGATGACGACCTCCGGTACCGAATCGTCGGTCCCGAGACGCTCCCGTTCTCCGAGCGCGAGGCGGCAGCGATGGTCGGCAAGACCGTATCCGAACTGTTTCCGGAAGCGACCGCCGCTCGACTCGGCCCCGAACTTCGGGCCACCATCGACGGCGAGTCTCGATCCTTCGATATCGAATACGACGGCCAGATTCACCACATCGAGACCGCTCCGGTCGACATCGACGGCGACTCCTACGGCGTCTTCGTCACCCAGGAGGTAACCGAGGTCCGTCGGACGGCCGCGGAACTGGAACGCCAGAACGAGCGCCTCGACGAGTTCGCAAGTATGGTGTCTCACGACCTTCGAAATCCGCTCTCGATCGCGCTTGGTCGACTCGAACAGTACCGCGAAACGGGGGACGACTCGGACCTCGAGACGATCGGGGACGCGCTGATTCGAATCGAAGAGCTCACAGCCGACCTGACGACGCTCACCCGCCACGGTGCGCTACCGGAGGACCACGACGCGCTCTCGCTGAGCGAGGTCGCCCGGGACGCGTGGGAGATGATAGATTCGCGGTCGGCGACGCTCACTACGGAGGAGTGCACCGTCGTCGGCGACAGGGGCCAACTTCAGGCGCTCTTCGAGAACCTGTTCCGGAACGCGGTTGGACACGGCGGGGACGACGTGACCGTTCGAGTCGGCCCACTCGGGGACGGATTCTACGTCGAGGACACCGGAAGCGGAATCCCGCCGGAGGTCCGAGAACGGGTGTTCGAGCACGGGTTCACGACGGGCTACGGTGGGAGCGGAGTCGGCCTCACGATCGTTCGTCGAATCGCCGATGCACACGGATTCGAGGTGTCGCTGGTCGACGGTGCAGACGGCGGTGCCCGTTTCGTCTTCGATTCCCACACGGACGAGGAGTGAGTGGGCGGCGATTGTCGGCACTGTGCGTGGCGACCTGTGCGGCAGAATCGAAAATACGCGGCGACCGATCGAGTTAGAACGTGGACAACTCGCCGTCGATGACGCGGCGAGTGATGTCGGTGACGTTTGCCAGACGGGCGTCGATAGTTTCGATGACGTTCGCTTCGATGTCGGAGATCGCGACGTCGTCCTCCGTAACGACGTGGGCGTCGGCGATGTGCGGTTCGTCGATTGGGCGGCCGATTTGACTCAGGAGACGAATCCGAAGGTCGCGAATTCCGTCGACGTCGTCCACGACGGTCTCGGCGATGTCGGTGCTCAGGAGGTTGTATATCTTCCCGATGTGATTGACCGGGTTCTTCCCCGAGGTGGCCTCCATACTCATCGGTCGATTCGGCGTGATGAGACCGTTGGCACGGTTACCGCGGCCGACCGACCCGTCGTCACCCTGCTCGGCGCTCGTACCGGTCGTCGTCAGGTAGATGGCACCACGGTCGTAATCGTCGGCGGTGTTGACTTCGACGATGACCTCGCGATCGGTGTACTCCTCGGCGAGGTTCGAGACGTAGGTTCGGACGTTCTCGACCGCCTCGCGGTAGTCGTCCATGTCCTGGATGTACTGGTCTATCATCGCCGCGGCGACGGTGATGTCGATGACGTCTTCCTCGCGCTTGCCCATGATTTTCACGTCGGGGCCGAGTTCGGGATGTTCGACCGCGTAGGGGCCGTTCAGGCGCTTTTCGGCGTTGAGTACGATTTGCTCCGTCTCCGTCAGCGGCGCGTGACCGACGCCGAAACTGGTGTCGTTGGCCATCGGGATCGCGGCGTTCGACCCGGTCGTTCCGTCTGCCGTCTCCTCGCCGAAGACCACCTGCAGGTCGCCACTGCCCTCTCCGAGTTTCACGTCGACGACTACGTCGATGCCGAACTCCAGTTCGGGGATGTTCTCGGCGAGGTACTCGCGGGCCGCTCTGATGGCGACGGCGTCCGTCGGGAGTTTCTGTCCGTCGTACTGCTTGGTCGCACGCCCGACGATGAGGACGTAGATTGGTTGGATGAGTTCGCCCCCACCAAAGGCAGGCGCGGCCGTTCCGGCGACTAACTGGGTCTCGTCTGTGTTGTAGTGAAGCACCTTGCCGACGCGGTCGAGATAGAGTTTCGACAACGCGCGCGAGACACTTTCGGCGATGCCATCGCAAATCGAATCTGGGTGGCCGATGCCCTTTCGCTCGACGATTTCGACCTCCTGATCTTCCACCGCTGGCCGGTTGACGGCGGAAACGCGGATGTTCCGTTCGGTCATTGCAGGGTGTTATATCTCACCGATGCTATAACTTGCGGAAACACTCGACCCAACTATTATTACTATTGTGCATTCGATTCGAGGAGTAATCCGAGATACGAGGTTCGAATCTGGTCCTCGGGGTCCAATCCCAGGTCGCACAGCACGTCGAATGCCCGTTCTCGGACCTCGGCGAGTCGCTCGGGCGGGGCCGCGCGCTCGACTTCGACGAACTCGCCGAGTCCGTCGACTGCATCCAACGTGACCGTCATGCCGCTCAGTTCGAAGCGTTCACGTCGCTTTTCGACGATCGCCGCCGGCTCGAATCCGAGACCGTCGAGAATTCCCGCGCCTGCGTCGGGGTTGCCGAGGACCGTCTCGAACTCCTCGCGTGACTTCGACGCGTCGTCCACCAGCGGGCCCTTGTAGGTCATCTTGGTCACCGTGTCGCCGTCGTCCAGGCGAGTCTCTGTCCGGAGGCGGAGGGCTTCGTCTGTCGCGGCGAAATCGCGGTGCGGCGCGTCGTAGTACGTGTCTCGCTGTTCGACGACGCCGAGGTGGGCCGCACCGAGGTCGTCGAGGCGAGCGCGGACGGCGTCGTGGTCGGCCCGGAGTTTCACTTCCACCTCGTACATGTCACTGTGGTTCGCAACGACGAGTAAAAGTGTGCGGGGTTGTCGGTTGTCCACCTGCTCATCGCACATTCCACCACGGTGACGCGTCGGGAGTGTCTCGCCGGCTTCTCTGGTCTGTGCTCCCACGAGTTGACGGTACGCACACGTGCCGATCGATGCTCAATGCGCTCGCCGACGAATTCACCCTCGACTCGGACGCACGTCGCGCTCGACTCGGGCGCACGTCGTGCCGCGGTCGCCGAAGCGATTCAGCCGGGAGAGGTGTCCGGAACGACGCTCTGCGGTGGTTTCGAGCGATTGTAGGCGATCGAGGCGGTGAAGCGACCGAAACGTGATTTTTAAGCGTCGCACCGGTATTGTTCTGCATATGAGTGAAGAACCGCAGGCCGAGTCGGCTGACGAGTCGGTAGACGCAGATACACAAACAGAAGCCGAGGAAGAAATCGAGTCCCAGGACGCCGAGACCGAGGCGGAAGCCGCCGAGAGCGAGGAGTCCGAAGAACCAGAAGAGGAGCTCGAGGGGATTCAGGACGGCGACTTCGTCCGTCTGGATTACACCGTTCGAACCACGGGCGAAGACGGGACCGTCGTCGACACGACCCGCAAGGACGTCGCCGAAGAGGCGGGTATCGACGACGAGGACTACGACTTCTCACCGCGAACCGTCGTCGTCGGTGCGGGCCACGTCTTCCCCGGCGTCGACGAGGACCTCATCGGCAAGGAACCGGGTGACTCCGGCACGGTCACCATCCCGACCGACCAGGCCTTCGGCGAGTTCGACCCCGACGACGTGCGAACCATCAGCGTCGAAAAAATCGACGAGGACGACCGCTACCCCGGTGCGCAGGTGACCATCGGCGGCGAGCAAGGCCACGTCGAGACGGTCATCGGCGGGCGCGCGCGAGTCGACTTCAACCACCCGCTTGCTGGCGAAGAACTGGAATACGAGTACGAAATCGTCGGCCTGGTCGAAGACCGCACCGAGCGTGCACAGGGCCTCCTCCAGATGTACCTCCAGAGCGCACCCGAGGTCTGGATTCAGACCGACGAGGTCGAAGAGGAGACCGTCGTCGAACCCGACGAGGAGGACGAAGACGCAGAGCCCGAGACGACGACCGAAGTCGTCGAGAAAGAGTCGCTCTACGTCGAGGCGACCCCGCAGATGACAATGAACCAGCGGTGGTTGTTCTCGAAGCAGCAGATTGCTCAGGACCTCATCGACCGTCTCGACCTCGACCGCGTCGTCGTTCAGGAGACCATCGAGGGACTCGGCGGCATGATGGGCGGCATGATGGGCGGAATGGGCGGTGCCGGTGCCGCTGACGTCGAAGCCGCGCTCGAAGACGTCGACGTCGACGCCGACGAACTGGTCGAAGAACTCGAAGCCGACCTCGGCGACGACGCCGACGTGACCGACGAAGCCTAACGCGGCCGTCACTCGGTCGACGAACTCGACTTCTGACAGCACTCGTAGTCGGCGGTCAGCCGCCGGTACGGTCTGAGACATCCCGCCGGTGAGCTCGGAACGGCGCGAGAGTGGTACGGGTCGAAGTAATCGGGCGGGTCTCCCGGGTTTTCGAACTGCGATCCCCGGCTGTCGACCTATGCGATGTCGCGGCTCGTGTCGATAGTGACGCCCTCCGCCAGCCGGAGTTTGATGGTCTCGTCGAGTGCCTGCCCGCCGCGGAATTTCGGAACGGCGAGTCGATTCTCTATCTCCGAGCCTTTCACCCGCGTCTGCAGGTCGAACACGACGTCTGCCATGTGCTGGCTCAGCACTCGATTCTCTGGCGGTGTCGGCCCTTTCAGCGCGTGTAGCACCGCCAGCCCACCGGTGTTGACCATGTGGGTCTGAAGCTGGTTGAGGAAGGATTGATAGCGCGCGTGGTCGGTTCGTTCGAGGACGTCGGCAACGTCGATGATGAGATTCGCCCCCTCCGGAAGGTCCCTGACGAATCGGTTTGCGTGGTCGAGAGGCGCGTCGGCGTCGATGTCCCTCACCGTCGGCGTGCCCACTCGGGTGAGCGACCGGTCGAGGGCGTCCTGGACGGCCTGTCCAGAGCGAACCGTCGTCAGATAGAGCGTGCCGCGGACGGACGTCAACTCGTAGAGGAATAGCTCCGATTGGCTCGCCGGCTCTGCGGTCAGTAACACGATGCTGCCCGCTGGGATACCGCCGCCGAGTTGGCGGTCGAGAACGCTGATTCCAGTCTGGAGCCGCCCGGCCATGATTTCACAATAAATCGTTCTTCATATTAGTTCTTTCCCGTAGGCATCCTCCGTGCAATTCGACCGTAGGATCGTTTCACTCGCTGCCGGTCGAGCACCGGTCTGCGTACCTCCGGAACCGACCCGAGGACCGGACACCCAAACAGGGTTTCGACCGCGGCGGGTTCGAGTGCCGACCTCGTGAGTACGGCACCGATGACCGACGTTCCCAGCGTGCGCGCCATCGCAACCGTCTTCGCCGTATCCCGTAACGCGGGGCGACACAGCGTCGAGACGACGAGGACGCCGTCGGCGGCACGGAGTGCGACGGCGACGTCCGGACCCGCTCCGGCGGGGCAGTCGACCAGCACCTGCGCTTCGACCGTCGAGAGTCGCGTCAACCACGCGTCGAGAGAAGTCTCGGACGCGTCGGGCGGCACCGACAACAGCGTCGTCGACTGCGACGTCTCGGTTTCGAGGAGTGCGTCGAATGCTGCTGTTTCAGACGGTGTGGCTTCGTCACCAGCCATCTCGTGGAGGTTCGGCATGTCGGCGTCGAGGTCGACGGCGACGACTGGGCCGTCGATGGCCGCGGCCAGGCCGAGCGTCGTCGTCGTCTTTCCGGTTCCTCCCTTGCCACTGGCGATTGCGAGCATGGACAGCGGTGGCCCCGTCTTCCGACTTCAACGTTCACACGCGTCGTCGTCACCTGGGCCGTCGCTCTCGACTCCTGACTCTCTCGAGTAAGCGTGTTCGTCCAGAGCACCTCAGTCGTGACAGCAGCCGCCGGCTTCGCCACCGAAGTCGACGGCGAGTGGGTCCGAGATCGCCTCGTTGATTTCGGAGAGTCGGTCCTGCAACACCGATTGCGCCGCCAGGTACTCGGCCATCACCGGCAGTTCGTGGAGCTTCTGCTGGGCCTCCTGGACGGCTTCGAGGTCCTCCTGGTTCGCCTGTCCGACCTGCCGGGCCATCATGAACTCCTCGCGCAGTTGCTCGAACTCGCGGATTCGTTTCTGCGCCTCCTCGTCGTTTTCGACGGCTGTCTTGGCCTCGAGGAACGCTTCGTGTTCCGAGGACGATGCGAGTGCCGCTCCGAGTTCCTGACCGAGTTCTTCGAGCCGAACGGATTCGATGCTCATAGTCGCCGTTGGGTCGCGTCCGGTTTAGGCTTGCCGGAGTGTGACAGACGATGGCACCTGTTGTCGTCTGCGTGGCGTGTGGGGAATCCTCGTCGTCGACGGGACCGCGGTTGCGTCGACCTGGCGCTGCGCGCCCACGCAGTAGCGAGACGGTGAGAGAGGTAACCGGGAGACACAGCTCTCCGAAGCGCGTCTCTTAACCGTTCGCCCACGCAACGGAGAGTCAATGAGTCAGGACGCGTACTCCGAAGGGGACCTCCGAAAGACCGGGATGGCGCTCAAGCACGACCGGGAGTGGGACTACGAGCTGGAGCGCATCGTCGACGCCGTCGAAGAGCGCGACGCCAGGACGGTCGGTCTGCAGTTCCCCGAGGGACTGAAACGCCGCGGGCCGGCGGTCGCAGACGACCTCCGGGAACTCGTCGACGACGACGTGCGCTTTCTCATCTCGGGCCAGCCCTGCTACGGTGCCTGCGACCTCGATACCTATCTGATGCGTCGGTCCGACGTGTTCGTCCACTTCGGCCACTCGCCGATGAAGGAGTCGGACAAAATCATCTACGTCCCGCTCTTCTCGAACGTCGACCCATTCCCGATACTCGAAGACGCGCTGGCGGAACTCTCCGACCCCGACGAGGACGCCGACGTCGGGCTGGTCACGACCGCACAACACATGAATCGATTCGACGAGATGCGCGAGTGGCTCGAAGCCCACGGGTACACCGTCCACACCCAGCGTGGGGACGACCGCCTGACCCACGAGGGGCAGGTCCTCGGATGCAACTACGCTTCCGCCGACGTGAACGCCGACCAGGTGCTGTACGTCGGCGGCGGGAAGTTCCACCCGCTCGGCCTCGCGATGGAGCACCGAGACAAGCGGGTCGTCATCGCGGACCCGGTCAACAACGTGGTCACGATTGCCGACGCCGAGGCGTTCATCAAACAACGGTACGGGGCCGTCCACCGCGCCATGGACGCAGAGACGTGGGGGGTCATCTTCTGCACGAAAATCGGACAGGGTCGGTGGGACGCCGCCGAGAAAATCCTCGAGAACAACGACGACGCCTACCTCGTCACCATGGACGAAATCACCCCCGACCGACTCCTCAACTTCCCGTTCGACGCGTTCGTCAACACGGGTTGTCCGCGCATCACGACCGACGACGGACCCCGGTTCAAGAAACCGATGCTAACCCCCGGAGAGTACGAAATCGCCGTCGGCAACGAACCGCTCGATTCGCTCTCTTTCGACACCTTCCACGGCACGTGGTGAGGGTCCAAATCGACGACACGTGGTGAGGGTCCAAATCGACGACACGTGGTGAGGACCCGAATCGACGGCACGAGGTCACTGTCTCCCTCGACGACTCGCAGTCACCATCTCCCTCGACGACTCGCGATCAGCGTTTGGGTCACCTTCTCCTATCGAGAACGCCGCGTCTCTACGCGGTTACCCGTGGCTCGTTCGATGTACTGAACTGCCTGTTCGGGCGTCTCGACCGCTTCGACACCGTCGATGTCGTGGGTGCCGATCCCCGCAATCGGCCGGTCGTACACGAGTGCGAATCCGAGTTCGGTAAGCGTCCCACTCGCCCCGTCGATGGCGATGACGCCGTCGCCGTTCAGGACGACCAGAGCGTTTCGCGCGTGACCCATACCGGTCGCGACTGCGGTTTCTACGTAGTCGTTTGCGGCCGTGGGGTCCTCTCCGGGCAGGATACCGACGGTCGTTCCGTCCGCGTCGCGCGCGCCGCGACACGCGGCCTCCATGATTCCCCCCAGACCTCCGCAGACGAGCGTGTGGCCTCGCTGAGCTACCAACCGTCCGAGGTCCTCGGCAGTCCTGGCGACGTCGTCGCTGACTGTGCTCGATCCAATGACACTGACACGCATACTACTCTGTCTCAGTCGGACCACACAACCGTTTCGAATGCGACAGGCGCAGGCCCTACACGCGATGGGTGGCGCTCGTCTCTCGACGAAGCCCGCCCCCGAACTACCGTTCGCTTTTCGGCCGCCATCACAACACTTAGCCTTCCACCGAACCGAGGCGCGACCATGACGCTCAGCGACTGGGGGGACTGGCTTCCACGCGCCGTCGAGAACGCGGACCCAGATGGCGTCGACATCTGGTACCTCGGCTGTAACGGCTTCATCGTCAAAGGCTCCGGGGGGACGACGCTCTTTATCGACCCGTACCTCGGGACGGGCGATCCGCCGCGAACAATTCGCATGATTCCCGTCCCGTTCGACCCGACGGACGTGACCGAAGCCGACGCCATCCTGGCGACACACGAGCACACCGACCACGTCCACGGGCCGAGTCAGGCCCCGATTCTCGGAACCACGGGCGCGTCGTTCGTCGGACCTGATGCGAGCGTGAACGTCGCTACCGAAGGGGACTGGACCGAGCGGTGGGACGTCAACGAGGACCAGTTCACCGACGTCTCCGAAGGCGACACTGTGGCGGTCGGCGAGTTCACGATTCACGTCGAGGACGCACACGACCCCGACGCGATTCACCCGGTTTCGTACGTCATCGAGCACGCCGCCGGCACGCTGTTTCACGGCGGCGACACCAAACCCACCGAGTCGTTCTCGGCACTCGGCGACCGGTACGACATCGACCTCGGAATCCTCGCGTTCGGAACTGTCGGCAACGTTCCCGACAAGCAGACTCGAAACCCGAAGCGAACGCGGTGGTACGCGGACGAAAACCAGATTATCGAGGCCGCCAGCAACCTCCAACTCGACCGATTGCTCCCGAGTCACTGGGACATGTGGAAGGGACTTCGTGGCGACCCGACCGTGTTACACCACCACGCCAACTCGTTCACGTATCCGAAACGCCTCGAAATCGTCGAGATTGGCGACCGCGTCTCCCTCTAACTCCGGTCGCAATCAGGTTTTGCCGGGCCTGCAAACGGCTACCGAGTGACGAGTGTTCCGGTGCCCGGATGTTTTATATAACTCCTGTTGATTGTGATACTTATGAGTGACAGGCCCGCTCAGGGGGAGGCGATCTCGGTTTCAGACGGGGACATCACCGTCGAGAAATCGTTTACCGCGGACGAGTTTCCAGTCCCGGCCATCAAGTTCGACATTCGCTCGGAGCGAACTGAGCCAGTGACCGTCCAGCTCACCGATCAGATACCGGAGGACTTCCCGATGGACGGCGTCGGCTTTCACCCCGACTACGGGAGTGAATACTGGACCGCCTATAAGGACCACCGGGTGGAGTTCACTCGGACGCTCGACGGCGGACAGCGCCTGACGACAGTCTACGGCATTCGTCTCGAAGATTCCTCAGAGGTGCCTAAATTCCTCGGCGAACCGTATCTCGAACAGCGTGACGTGGATGGATTCGAGGCCGGAGATGCCGAATCCGTCGGCGACATCATCGGAAGCGACAACAGTCAGATTATCCGTGACGTGCTCGCTGGCGACCGAGATTCGCTCCCGGGCATCGGGAAGGTGTCGCAGGCAGATCGCGAGGTGCCAGCGCAATCGACGGCACCCGACGCGCTCGACCAACCGGAATCCGACGAGCAGACACCCGACGACGCGGGCATCGACGTCGAGTCGGAACTCGGCGCTCCGCTCGGCGGCGATGGCGATTCGGACGATACTGGGACGCCCGAAACCGAGTGCCCATCCGACGCCGACCAGACATCCGACGACGCCGACCGGGAAGCCGATGTCGATAACCGGGCATCCGACGACGAGTTGGCACCCGTAAAACCCGACACCGGTGCTCCCTCGATAGACTATTCCGCTCTGGCCCCGTCGACCGGTACTACGCAGCCCAACGGTGACGCCGACGCATCCGAGGTTGCTGGGGATGTCACCGACGTTGACGGTGGTGACGCAGACGGCGACGTGGATGACGCCGAAGGCGACGTGGGTGACGCAGACGGCGACCTGGATGACGCAGCAGTTGACACTGGTGCCTCCGGGGTGGATGCCGACGCCGCTGAAGGGGTCGTCGTGGACGAGGCGGACGAGTCCGAGGAGACGACGGTCGCGGACACCGACTCGTCACCCGGTGTCGTCGCCGGCGAATCGACCGGAATCGCGGCGACACTCGCGGCCGAAATTCGAGCAGGGAGCGTCTCGGATGCAGACCTGGCGGTCCTTCGTGACGAACTCGACCTCGGCGTTCCGAAGAGCGTAGACGTGCGCATTCACCGCCTCCAGTCTCGTCTCGACGACCTCGAAACCTACCGAGCCGCACTCGCCGAATTCATCGACGAAAACGGAACGGGAGAGGAACTCCTCGCATCACTTCGTGAGGAGATAGATGCGGTCTCCGGAGCGCTCGCTGCTGCTGAAGACGTAATCGATGCGGTCGAAGGTCGGACGTCGGTCCTCCGAGAGGACCTCGAGGCAGTCGACGCCGCCCTCGACGATGTCGACGCCCGACTGGAGGCCCAGGCGACGGCTATTTCAGAACTCGACACCGACGTTTCCGACCACGAGACGCGTCTCGAAGACCTCCACTCCAACGTCACAACGAACGCGAGTCGGCTCGAGGATGTCGGAAGCGACGTGGAATCGACTACAGACCGTCTCGGGGACGTTGCCGAATCGGTCGACGAACAGGCGAGTCGTCTCGACGAGGTTGCCGCTCAGGCCGATGGGAACGACGCCCGCCTCGACGACCTCACCGATGAACTCGGCGACGTCTGGACGGACGTGGCCGACATCGACACTCGGGTCGACCGCGTCGAACAGGTTGTCGACGAGGACCTCTCGGACCTCAGAGCCGACCTCGACGAGGTACTCGACGACATCGAGGAACTCGAATCGTTCAAACAGCGATTGAATCAGGCGTTCATCCCAAACGAGTCAGACTGAAAATCCATCGAACGGGTCCCGTCTCTGCACCGAGTTGGGATTCGGGTACAGAAACCGCTCAGGTCTCATTTTCGCCGAGACTCACGCTGTCAGTGATTCTCCGTCTATCTCCCGTGCTGTCGGCGATTCATGTGACGAAGCGGAACCGGTTTAGTAACGCGTCACATCGCACCACTAATGACTGAGACGGTTCGCGTCGCGGTTCCGCGGAAGGGACGTCCGCTGGAAGCCGTCCTCGAACGGTTCGCCGCCGTCGGGGGAGCAGACGAACTGGCAGACGAGATAACGTCGACGCTCCAGTACGAGAAAGCGGTGACCAAAGGCACGCAAACACCGACTCGGGACGTTTACGAGAGACTGGCCGCCTACAGCGACCTCTCGTCCCCGATGGAACCGGAGTACACACTGCTCCGAGACGGTCGACAGGGAATGCCACGACGAATCGTCTTCGATAGCGTCACGATACACGTCGACGACATCGAGGTCCAGCTTATCGGTCGAGAAGAGCCGTTTCGTGCGCTCAGAACCCACGAATTCCCGCTCGGATTCGACAGCGCGGACCTCGTCCTCGAGGAGGTGGTGTCACTCGACTCGGAGGGTCTCGAACGCATCGGGGACGTAAACCCTCGAATCGACCCTCGAGAGAGCGACGTGCGGGTGGTGACCGGACTGGGCGACACCGTATATCACACCCTGCTCGCGACTCCGGAGGTTCTGCCCACCGGGACCGACCTTGACCGCGAGTTCGTCGCGGACTACGAAGGCGAGCTCTGCATCTCTCCCCGATACGAGCGCCTCGTCGAGGCAGTCCTGGGAACCGATGCAATCGAGGGCGTCTCGTTTACCTACCCGACCACCGAGCGTGACGAAGAGGCGGCCATCGCTTCCGTCGGCCTCGGCGTCTACCTCACCATGACCGGGTCGACGGCGCGCGACCACGGCCTGATTCTCGGTCAACACCTGTTCCCGAGCGAGACCGTGTTGATGGAGAACCACGCCGAAACCGACGACGCCGCAGAGCGACTGGCATCGCTGCTCGTCGAGGCGACGCCGTCGACGACGATTCAGGTGTGAGGCGAAACTGTACGACGGCGGTTTTGTCGACGGCCGACTCGACGTCCGGTACGTTTCCGGTTCTCGAGAGCTCTTCTCAGCGTTGCCCTGGCCGCTTCTCAGCGTCCGATTTCGCCTCTGGTCGGAGACGGGAGAGTCGCATCGCGTTGCCAGTCACGCCGACAGTCATGCCGGCGTCACCCGCGAGAACGGCCAACCAGATGGGTACGTAGCCAAACGGAACTGCGACTGCGAGTCCTGCCTTGACGACGAGACTCGCCACGATGTTTTGTCGAATGACGCCGTTCGCGTCGCCGGCGAGTTCGTAGAGGTACGGGAGTTTCCCGAGGTCGTCGGCCATAAGGGCGATGTCGGCAGTTTCGAGGGCCGTGTCCGTCCCCGCCGCCCCCATCGCGACGCCGACCGTCGCGGTTGCGAGTGCTGGCGCGTCGTTTATTCCATCACCGACCATCGCCACGTCTCCGTACTCGTCCACTAGCGCCTCTATTTCCGAAACCTTGTCGTCCGGCAGCAGTTCGCCCCGGAACTCGTCGATTCCGACCCGGTCGGCAATGGCCCGAGCAGTTCGCTGGTTGTCGCCGGTCAGCATCACGGTTCGTGTGACGCCGAGTTCTTTGAGCCTCGCGACTGCATCCTCGGCCTCCGCTCGAACCTCGTCTGCAACCGCGATTACACCCTCGAGTTCGTCTTCGGTCCCGACCAGTACGACGGTCTTGCCCTCCGATTGCAGTTCCGGGACAGTCTCATCGAGGAGGTCGAGACAGTTGTTCTGGTCACACATTCTGCGCGCTGTCCGGGTGACGACTCCACCGTCTGTCGTCGCGTGGACGTGTGAGAGGTCGAAGCCGAGGTCTTCGAACAATCCCGGTTTCCCGGCGAAATGCGGCGTTCCATCGAGTTTGGCTCGGACGCCCTTTCCGGTGATACTTTCGAAGTCGGTGATCTCTCGTTCGGCGACGCCGGCGGTACCGGCCTCGACGGCGATGGCCTCTCCGATTGGGTGTTCGCTACGCGCTTCGAGCCCGCGAGCGCATCGGAGCACGTCTTCCTCGCTGTTTCCGTTGAGCGCGATTACGTCCGTCACGGTGAGCTCACCCTTCGTGAGGGTCCCAGTCTTGTCGAAGGCGACGACGTCGACTGCACCCATCGCTTCGAGGTAATTACCACCCTTGATGAGTACCCCGTTTCTCGCCGCACTCGTGATACCCGACACGACCGACACGGGCGTGGAGATGACGAAGGCACACGGGCACGCGAGGACGAGTAACGTCAACCCGTAGACGACTGCCGTCGACCACCCCGTTCCGAGCACGTATGGGCTGCCGACGGTGACGAGGGCCGCGAAGCCGACGACGACAGGCGTGTAGTAGGCCGCAAAGCGCTCGACGAACTGCTCGCGCTCGGTCTTGTTCGACTGAGCGTCTTCGACCATCTCGACGATGCGCGAGAGCGTGTTGTGCGCCGCGTCTACCGTCACTCGTACCTCCAGGTACCCTCCTTCGTTGATTGTCCCGGCGTACACCTCGTCGCCGACGGTTTTGTCGACGGGGACGCTCTCGCCCGTAATCGGGGCCTGGTTGACGGCGCTCTCACCGTCGACGACCTCACCGTCCATCGGGATTTTCTCACCCGGTCTCACGACGACGACGTCGCCAACCGCGACACGGTCGACAGGAATCGTTTCCTCGCCGCTGTCTCGCTTGACTGCCGCCTCGTCGGGTGAGAGCTCCATCAGTTCTTCGAGCGAGTTGCGGGCGCGACTCATCGAGTAGCCTTCTAGAAGCTCGGCGACGCTGAAGAGGAACGCGAGCGTCGCAGCCTCGAAGTATAGTGCTTCCCCGTACGCGAGACTCGCGACGAGCGCCCCGAGGATAGCCACCGACATCAGGAAGTCGATGTCGAGGCTGAGATTTCGTGCCGAGTAGTAGCCACCGCGGAGAATCGCTTGACCGCCGATAGCGACGGCGAGCAAGAACAGCACGTCTGCGACGAGCAGTTCGCTTCCGAGGACACTTGCCACGGGGACGTTCTGCCCCCCGATGACGAATTCGAACAGGAGCCCCAGAGAGAGAAACACCCCGCTAATCCAGGTCTTGACGGCTCGTGGGCTCGTCCAGATCCGCTCGTTTCCGTCGGTTTGGTCGCTTCCGCTGTACCTCTCCCCCGAACTGTCTGCCACGGGGTAGCCTGCACCCTCGATACTCGCGACGATATTTGACACGGTGACCGTTCCCACGTCGTAGGTGACGGTCACCGTGCCAGTCGTCGGTTGTGTCTCGTATCCAGAGACCCCGGCGACACGGTCGAGCGCGTTCTCGATTTTACCTGCACACGAGGGGCAGTCCATCTCTGGGACCGTGAATCTCGTGGTCGTCTCGTCCGAGTTTTCGACTCGATAGCCAGCCTTCTCGATACGGTCGGCGATCGCCCCTTCAGTCGTCCGTTCGCCATCGTAGGAGACGGTGACCGTTCCGGTCGTGACCTGCGGTTCGACCGCCTCGATACCGTCCACCTTTCTGACACTGTTTTCGACCTTCCCCGCACACGAAGGACAGTCCATCTCCGGGACCGAGAAGGAAGCGACGTCGCTATCGGCGCTGGCTGTCGAACGTGGTTCCCCATCACCACGGACGGCGTCGGGGCCGTGGCCCTCGCTGAGTCCGTGGTCACGACCCTCGATATCGCCGGGTCGTGTGTGAGCCTCACTCGTGCGCTCTCGTGAGTCTCGGTTTGATGAGGTCATTGCCGGATACTAATCGACAGGTGGTTATTAAATTCGCTGCTATCAGCGCGGTCATCTTTGCGTAGATTTGCCATACAATTTCCCATGAGTTAATAAATCATCGGGTCAGTTCGTCGCACGCTCGTCCGTCCACTCCTTCGGTTGAGCGTTGACTGTCGACCACTGAAGCGCTCGCGCGCCAGGCGACTCGTTCTTCGACGCTTCCGATGGGACGGCTTTGGAGGGCTCTGGTGTATCGCCATACTGCGGTTGATCTCATGTTTCACGGCACGCTTGATGGTGTGAACGACACAGTTCATGGCGAGTCCACGAACTTCTTTGAACTATGAGGGGCGCACGCACGGTGACACCGTGCGTGCGCTTGATAGACGAGAGCCGTCGCTTTGGGTGTTCGAACGCGGGAATTCGTGCGGCGGCAAGTAGTGCTTGCTGGCGTTTTCACGGTCGAAAAACGTGGCGTCAATGGCGACGTGACCTGCAGGGGTCGTACAGCTCCGACGAGAGTCCGAGCAGCCCTCGCCGGACCTTTATCTGAAACCTATCAAACGTCTCAACCAGCGTCGAGTGGTCAGGGAAGTCACCTCTCCGTTGAGCTCGATTACAGCATCGGTCGCTAGATCCCGACCCTCGACCATACGGAACAATCAGTCACTGACCACAAAGAGACACAGGACAGACGCCTGTGCGTAGCAGAATATCACGAGAAACGGGGCAATTCTACCATCGAGTCCCAGGATGCGAGAACGTTGCACACACCCTTTACGGTCAGAAGGAGGATATTGAATTGATGCCCGAAGAACAACTATTCAAGACGGAAGAAGCGCACACGCGATCAGAGATTGCGCAGGCGCTCGCCGCGGCCGCAGAACAGATCGAATCCGGTACCGTTACGTTAGAGAGCGCGACGCAGGAACAGTCGGTATCGGTTCCGGACGAGCCGACGTTCGAAGTGGAGTTAGAGCGGCTGACAGACTCTGAAACGGGTGAACAGCGGTACGAACTCGAGTACGAACTCCGCTGGACAGAATGAAAATCGAACGTAGCCGCCCCGCCCTGCAGATAGAACCCTGTCTCTGGGACGCGTCATAGGTGCCGACCAGTTACGGCGTTGCGAAAATTTCAGTCTCCATCGCGATTGCCGTTCCCAGTCGTGCTTTTAGTGTCTCCTCGGGCGTCTCTTGAATAGAGCGCGAGGAGCTCGAATCGGTAATCGTGACTGCCCACCGCGGTGGGGGACTGCCGTATCCCTTTTCGACGTAGTCGTTGTAGCCCTCGACAGCGTGAGCAGCGTCTCAGTCTTCTGGAATCGTCTCGATGTCGGGATTAATATCCCGAACCAGCCAGTGGTGCCACCTGTGGCGTGCGACCGGCTGAATGCGCATCGGCCCAGAACTCAGACCGTCCGCGAATTCCGTGAAACGAACGGGTGCAACTGTCTTGCACGCCCGCCCAACCGGTAATAGATCGCAGCCATGATTTAGACGGGAGGCAACTCCCATGGCAAGCGCTGCTCCCGGCCTATCACAATCGGACGGGACGACGCGGTCTGCGAGCGTCGATTGTGCCCAGACTGCAACGGGAGTGTGCCATGTCGGCGTGTCGAGTCCGCTCAGTGGTAAGGAGACCAAAGCGGTCCTGAACGCCGTTCGCGTACTCGGGCACGACCATCGGGTTCTTCTCGGACGTGACGTACTCGAAGCGGAACGCTCGATATCAGCCAGACAGCCGAGGAATAACCACGTACAGAGGAGTCGACCCGTCGATGGATATCGAAGCGATGAACCACCCCCGGAGCGAACTCTGGTTCTCAACTCGCTACTACCGGTACAACCGCTCGTATCGACCCGCGTTGGACACACAGACGCCTTTCGACCATGTCCGTAACGAGACGAGTCGTCCTGGAACAACTCGCCACAGCGAGCGACGCAGGTCAGCAAGAGACGACGACAAAAGCGGCGCTCGTAGCGATGCTCGACACCGACGAACAGACGATCGAATCCCATCTAGATGGGCTCACAGCGTGTGAACTGGTCCGAACGTACCCGGACGGTCGAGTGCGGATAACGATTACCGGCGTAGAGCTACTGGCTCTCGATACCGAGGAGCTAGTAATCGTCGATTCGACGTAGGAGTGTTTTCCACGAACGAGAGACCAGTATTTATCGGCTCCCCACGTAGAAGTCGATATAAATGGAGGTACAGACTATCGATGTCTGATCGAGACGCAACCCAGTCCGAAGGTCCAATCGACGAAGTCCAGTACGACCCCTCGTCCAGTAAGTACGACGTGTACGAATGCGTCGACTGTGATAACGTCGTTCTCGTAGTCGGACGCGACAATCCACCGATGTCCTGTCACGACCAACCGATGGAACGGGTGACGGAACTAGAGATGAGCGTCAAACCACCGGACGTGAGGCAGGTCCTGCTCCAGGCGTTCGGGCTCCCGAAAGCCGGATTGGACATCTGTCTGTGCGTTATCGGTGAAGGGCCGCTTTCGGCAAGTGAGGTCGCCGAGGAACTCGGCTACGACCGAAGTACCGTCACGCGGTATCTCAACAAACTCGTCGAGCTGGGATTGCTCCGACAGTCCCAGCTCAATCGAGAGGGTGGCGGCGTGGTCAACGTGTATCACTCGGTCGACATCGAACGGATGCGTCGGGAGACGCTCATCGGGTTCTACGTCTGGGCCGGCGAGGCAGCCTCACTCATCGAAGCGGCGAATCTGACCAAGCAGGATTACCTCGACGCGAACCCCGACCGAGAGCTTCCCGACGTATTCTGGGAGTCATTCCCGGACGACTGACATCCTCGCTGCCTTGCAGGGCGAGGATTCCCTCGATGGGATATCGATGTAAACTCGGATCGCGTGTGTGGCCCGGTTTCGATGTCGGAAGCGTCCGTGCAATCGAATCGAACCGCCGGGGGACCTTCTTTGTCGTCGGTGTTGTTGAGAGGCATATGACCGACTTCGACGTCCTCGTAATCGGCGGCGGAACGGGCAACAACGTGGCTGCTGCGGCAGCCGACGCCGGACTGGAGACGGCACTGGTCGAACCCGGACCACTTGGCGGGACGTGTCTCAATCGGGGCTGTAACCCCTCGAAGATGCTCATCCAAGCCGCCAACGCGGTGAATCACGTTCGCGACGCCGAGCAGTTCCACGTCGATGCCACACTCGACGGCGTCGACCACGCCGCAGTCGTCGACGAGATGGACGACTTGCTCGGCGGAATCGCGGAGGACATGGAGGCGCGCTACCGCGACAAGGAAAACCTCACGCTGTTCGAAGAACGCACGGAGTTCGTCGACGAGCGGGCGGTACGTCTCGGTGACGAGACCGTCACGGCCGAGAAAGTGGTCGTCGCCGCAGGGAGCCGCCCCATCGTACCACCGATCGACGGTCTCGAAGGCGTGGGCTACCTGACGAGCCAAGACGCCCTGTACCTCCGAGAGACGCCGGGAAGCCTCGTGATCCTCGGAGGCGGGTACATCGCCGTCGAACTGGGATACTTTTTCGACGCAATGGGGACGGACGTGACCATCGTCGAGATGATGGATTCGCTCATCCCCCGTGAAGACGGCGACGTCGCCGAGGCGTTCACCGACATCGCGGCCGACCGCCACGACGTGTACACCGGCCACCGGGTGACGGCCGTCGAGGAAGCCGGTGAGGGATACGCTGCCCACGCCGAAACCGAGACTGGCGACGAGACGACCGTAGAGGGGAGCGAGGTGCTGGTTGCACTCGGACGCCGTCCCAACAGTGACACGCTCAACCTCGAGACGGCGGATATCGAGGTCGACGACCGAGGCTTCATCGAGACCGACGAGTACCTGCAGACCACGGCCGAGAACGTCTGGGCGCAGGGCGACATCGCGGGCAATGCTTTGTTCAAACATTCCGGTGACTACGAAACCCGGCACACGGTCGCGAACGTCGTCCACGGGGAGTCACAGGCTATCGATCTCTCGGCGATGCCCCACACGATCTTCACAGAACCGCAGATCGCCGGGGTCGGGTCGACCGAGGAGGACCTCAACGACCAAGATACTGAGTACGTCGTCGGACGTGCCGACTACGCCGACTCGGCGATGGGGCGAGCAAAGAAGATCGACCACGGGTTCGTGAAAGTCCTCGCTGCCACCGACGGCGAGATTCTGGGTGCCCACGCCATCGGCTACGAGGCCTCCACGCTATTGCACGAGGCAGTCCTCGCGATGCGAACCGGGGCGACTGTCGACGACATCGCTGGTACGATCCACGCCCATCCGACGCTGAGCAAGGTGGTCGAGGCAGCATTCCGGGACGTCCCTCTCTGAACAATCTCGTCGGGGAATTCCCCATCGGTACCCATTCACAGGTAATTAGATATCGTCTCAATCGATAACTGATGATCTTACAGACGGTCCACGAACAGCTGAGTTCGCTTTATCACCTCCGAACGAATCTCCGAGCAGCAGCAATCGACCTGTTCTCACAGGAATTCTCCTACTCGACGGGGTACTTCGCTACGATACTGAACGGCTGTCTGTTCGCGCCGTCGTTGCTCACGTTCTGGTTCGTCAACGGGGTCATCGACTTCTCGACCGCCATCACGATCGGCGCAGTCGCCACCTCC
>JBNJGG010000005.1:0-41449 GCA_051747545.1 Halobacteriota archaeon
CGACGACTCGAACCGGGGCGAACTCGTCACCGCGCCAGCGCCACGCGCCGACCGTCGGGTCGTCGCCGCCGAGCGAGACGATCAGGTGGAGATAGCCCGTCCACGTCGCCTCCGTCCGGTCGACGGCGCTCGGTTCGTCCGGTCCCTCGGGGTGTGAGTGGTAGAATCCGACGTGGTCGACTCCGGCGGTTTCGAGGTCCTCGATGGCCGCGAGCGTCTCCGCCGGGTCGAGTTCGTACCGCCTCCGTGGACGTGCAGCGACGTTTGGTACGCGACGAATCTCGGTCACTCGAGTGTCGTCGGTACTCGCCTCTCCGACGGTGCCGCGTTCGCCACCGACGACGCCGCGTTCGCCACCGACGACGCCGCAGACCTCCTCGTCGTTCGCGGCCCCCTCGCGGGCGTGGGCGAGTAACTCCTCGTAGGTCGCTGTCGAGAGCGTGAGCTTACTCGAAGTCACGCCGCATCGCGATTTCGAACCACGGGCAGAGCCGCAGTTGGCGGTACCATCGCGGGTGTTCGTAGAGGTGTTCGTAGTCGACCCAGAGCATGCCCGCAATCTCGTCCTCGTCGGGGTCGAGGCTGACCTCGTCGAGGGTCAGTTTCAACACGCTGCAGACCTCCCACTCGACGCCCTCGTTCGGGTAGTATCGCTTGTACTCGAACTTGTCCGTCACCCTGAGGTCGCTGTACTGGCCGGGGGCGACGCCGAGTTCTTCTTCGAGGCGCTGGCGGGTCGCGTCCGTCTGGGATTGGCCCTCGTTTGGATGGGATGCGACCGTACCGTCCCAGTGGGTGTCCCACAGTCGCTTCTCGGGGCTTCGCTGTGCGAGCAGTAGCCGACCGTCTCCGTCGAACACCAGGGCGGTGAAGGCCCGGTGACGGATGCCGTCTCCGAGGTGGGCCTCGAGGCGGTTTACCGTTCCCTGCGGGTTGTCGTCGCCGTCGACGGCGACGACGTCCTGCCGCGCGTTCTCGTGTAGTTCGGTCTCGGAGCCCGTGGCTCCGGCCCCGTCGTCTGCGCTCATGGTGGTACGATGGCGAACGAGGGTCAAGGCCTCTTCGATGCGTCGGCGGTAGATTCGTGGCCCTCGAAAGGAGTCCGCATCGTCGTAGCGAACCGCTTCGAAGTCGGTCACGTCGACGGTGACGTCTACACAGCGTTGACCGGTGACCTATCCGAGGCGCTCGTCGAGAATCAGCCGCGTCTTGGTGTTCTTGACCTCGTCGAGTTCCCGCGCTCTGGTGATGAGTTCGTTGACCGCGCGCGTGTCGGCGGCGTCGATGACGAGAACGATGTCCTCCTCGCCACTGACCTGCCAGACGAAGTCGACATCCTTCCACCCGGCCATCTGCTCGGAAACCTCGGCGGTGTCCACGTCGACGGCGACGCTGACCTCTATCATCGCCTTGATGTTGCCGGTCCTCGTCGCCACGGTGAACCGCTCGATGACGCCCTCGCTACCCATCCGTTCGACCCGATTCCTGACCGTCCCCTCCGAGGTCCCCACGCGCGACGCAATCTCCGTGTACGGCGTTCGCGAGTCCCGTCGCAGGATGTTCAGGATGCGCCGGTCCAGGTCGTCCATGCCAGTCCATACGACTCCGTGGACTTACGGATTACGAAATTCGCAACTCGGCTTCGAAAGCAACACTTATGCACGCAGATTTCATCGTTTCTCGTAATGTCGGACGCTTATCTGGCCCTGGAGGACGGCCGCGTCGTGGAGGCACGCGGTCGCTCACCGGGTAGCGCACACGGCGAACTCGTGTTCACGACTGCGTACACCGGCTACGAGGAGAGTCTCACCGACCCCTCCTACGAGGAACAGGTGCTCACCTTCTCGTATCCGCTCATCGGCAACTACGGTGTCCGAGCCGAGCGGTTCGAGTCAGACCGCATCCACCCACGAGCGGCCGTCGCCCGGGAGTTCACCGACGAGGTCGTCGAGTGGCTCACAGAAGAGGGAGTCCCCGCCATCGACCATCTGGACACCCGTGACCTCGTGACCGCGATTCGAGAGGGTGGCGCGATGAAGTGCGGCATGGCCGTCGGCGAGGACGCCACCCCCGAAGCCGCGAGAGAAGAGCTGAAACAGTGCAAGGGGATGAGCGAGCACACGGACATCGGCGCGCAGGTGAGCGTCTCCTCGCCCGAGGTCCACGGCGAGGGTGGCGACGTCCGGGTCGCGCTCGTCGACTGCGGGGCGAAAGGCTCCATCGTCACCTCGCTCGTCGAGCGCGACGCCGAGGTTCACGTCCTTCCCTACGATGCGACGGTGGCCGACGTAGAGGCGGCCGACCCCGACGTGCTGTTCATCTCGAACGGCCCCGGCGACCCCGCGAACTTCGGTGAGGCGACGGAACTCGTCGAATCGTTCGCCGGCGAGGTTCCGCTGGCGGGCATCTGTCTCGGCCAGCAGGTCATCGCCCGCGCACTCGGCGGCACCACCGAGAAGATGGCCTTCGGCCACCGCGGCGTCAATCAGCCAGTTCGAGACCTTCAGACGGAGAAAGTCGTCATGACGACGCAGAACCACGGCTACACCGTCGGCGAACCTGGTGACCTCGAGGTCACGCAGGTCAACGTAAACGACGGCACCGCCGAAGGCCTGGCCAACCCCGAGTTGCAAATCATCACCCGGCAGTACCACCCCGAGGCCCACCCCGGTCCCCACGACTCGCTCGGCTTCTTCGACGACGTACTCGCGATGGTCGACTCAGACCGACGGCCAGTCGTCGCCTCAGACTGACTCGCCTGACGCGCTCTCGTCAGTGCAGTCCCAGTTTGTGCGGTCGACTGTTCCACACGTCGAGTCTGGAGTGTATCCACCGCTCCCGTTGCTCGGCGGACAGCAGCGACTCGCCGGTCAGTCGGTAGGCAATAACGACTCGTCGGTCAGGTCGGCGGCCATCACGAAGTCCGGTTCGTCGGCCAGTCCGACCCGCGCGGCAGCCGCATCGGTCACGAACTGTGGCGACTCGGGAATTAGCACCCGGGCCCGGTCGGCGTCGACGGCCGCGGCGTCGCGGGCGACGGCCCTGAAGAGCGCGGCTCCCGCCTCGGTGTCGGCCCACGCGCCGACGCCGTACTCGGCAAGCGTCTCGGGGGCTCCCACCTCGGATTCGCGGTCGACGGTGCGAGTCCGAAGCGCCAACGCCCTCGTCCCGCCGTCCTGAACCGTCAGCAGTCGGCCCTCGGCCGACGCGTCGTGGAGGTGCTCGCGGGTCAGTTCCGAGAGCGCCCACGTCTCGTCGTCGTCGAGTGCGAGTCCCCGGAGCGCCGTCCGGGTATCTGAACGGGTCCAGAACGCCCATCCTCCGTCGGGGTCGGCGGTCACCCGGAGTTCTGGCGTCGCCTCGGGGTCCGGGGTCGGGGTCGCCCACCGGAACTCCGTCTCGGGAGCGAAGCCCGCCGCGCGCGAGAGACCGAGGCTCGGCGCGTTCCACGAGAATATCATGTTGCGAGCCACGACCGCGCCCCGCGTTCGCGCCCAGTCGAACAGGTCGTGGGTGAGTCTCGTGGCGACCCCCAGTTCGCGGTAGGCGGGGTCGACGCGCATTCCCTGTAGCCACGCCTCCCACTCGGAGAGCAGGACGCACTGCCCGATGGCGGCGATGTCGCCCCCGTCGTCGGTCTCGCGTTCACCGTCGTCGACTTCGCGTTCACCGTCGGCGCTGGCGTCGACGACGAGCGTTCGCTGGCTGTCGCCGTCACCGTCTATCCAGTCGTGGTAGATTCGCGGGATGTAATTGTCGACGCCCCGGTCGGCCCAGACCTCGCTGGTGAACGCGGCAATCGACTCGTAGTCGTCGTGTCGAGCGGGTCGGACGTTCATCGCGGTTTTCGGTCACGCGTTTCTGGAGCGAACGTGTGCGGTCAGGTCCACGGTACCGAGCGCGGTTGCACCTCGCCGGCGAGGTTCCGGCCCATCGCCCCCTCCGGGTTGTCGAGGTTCGCCAGCGCCCACATGAGTTTCACTCTGGCCGTCTCCGAAAGGGTATCTTCAGCCTCGACGACGCCCGCGTCGAGCAGGTCGCGCCCCGTGTCGTAGACGCGGTCGCACACCCGACCTTCGAGGCACTGACTCGTCATGGCGACGACCG
This sequence comes from Halobacteriota archaeon, assembly GCA_051747545.1. Lineage (GTDB taxonomy): Archaea > Halobacteriota > Halobacteria > Halobacteriales > Haloferacaceae > JBNJGG01. The sequence continues at coordinate 4,108 of JBNJGG010000005.1, forward strand.
CACCGTCGTCGACGAGGTCGGCAATCCGCGGGACGAGGTCGGTGTCGACGTGGCCGAGTCCCGTTCCTTCGACGACGACACCCGACTTCCCGTCGAGGTAGTCCAGCGCCGCGGGGTCCATCCCCGGCGTGAACTTCACCAGCGCCACGTCGGTCGCGAGGTCGGGCGAGACGCCGAGGTCGACCGCGTCTCTGCGGGCAGGTTCGCGGTTCCACGTGATGGTCTCGGTCTCGTAGTCGATTTCACCCAGCGGTGCCGCCCCGACTGTCTGGAAGGCGTCCCGGCGGGAGGTGTGATTCTTCCGGACGCACGTGCCGCGGTGCAAGGCGCAGGTCGTGTCCGACTCGGTGGCGTGCATGCAGACGAGCACTTCCGAGCAGTCGCTTTTGGCGGCTTCGACGGCGCAGACGGCGTTCATCACGTTGTCGCTCGACGGGCGGTCCGCAGAGCGCTGGCTTCCGGTGAACACGATGGGGACCGGCGTGTCGAGCATGAACGACAGCGCCGACGCCGTGTACTGCATCGTGTCCGTCCCGTGCATGACGACGACGCCGTCTGCTCCCGCCTCGATTTCCTCGGCGACGGCCTCGGCGAGGTCCTGCCAGACCGCGGGCGTCATGTTCTCCGAGAGGATGTTGGCGACGACCCGACCCCGGTAGTTGGCTCGCCCCGCGAGGTCCGGAACCGCCCGAAGCACGTCCTCGGCGGTGAACTGCGCGGTGACCGCCCCGGTTCGATAGTCGACCGTCGAGGCGATGGTGCCGCCCGTCGAGATGAGCGAGATGGTCGGCAGGTCGTCGTCGAACTCGATTTCGGATGTCGATTCGGTCGACTGAGCCGTCTCCACGTCGTACACGTCGGTTTCGAGCACTTCGACGTCGGTCTCGTCGCGGGCGACGCCGACGTTGTACCCGCTGTCGAGTTTGACGACGAGCGTCGTTGCCGTCGTCGAAGGCATGAGCACGCCATCGTTCGTCACGCCCGCGCGCTCGACGCGGACGCGGTCCCCTGGGTTCATGGCTGTCGATACCGCCCGACTGGACTTGAATCCACTCGTTCGTCGGTGTCGGCGATGCGGGCCGTCTCTCACCGACGTGTCGACGATCGGTCGAATCGCCCACGCCGACCCGACACAAGAACCATAGGTGCTCCCGCCTCACTGTGTCGTATGCAACGGAGCGATACGCGCGAGCGTTCGGCGGAGTTCTCACTCGGCGACGAGCCGTCGGCCAACTCCGCGTCGACAGACGATTCGGCGGGTCGTCTGTCGGGCCTCAAGCGGCGCGCCGATGGCCTCTTCTCCATCAAGACGTTCCTCGTCGCGCTCGTCGCGTCTATCGGTGGGCTCGTCGTCGGCGGTGCCATCCCCCTCCTCGGGGCGATACCGCTGGTCGGCCTCGTCGGTCGGTTTCTCGGCCTGTTCGTCGCGGCCTTCGTCGTCGGCCTCGCCTCTTCGCGCCGGCGCTACCTCGAGGTCGGTCTCGCGGGTGCGCTGGCTGCGTCGTTGACGTTCGTCCTCGGCACGCTCGGGTCGATTTTCTTGCCCTTCGCGGTCGACCTGCTCGCAGACTACGGCGTCGGTATCGCGGGCCTCGGTGCGGGTACCGGTCTGCTCGTCGCGCTCGCCGGACACTACTTCGGACGCGACTTGCGCGACGGTCTGACGCGCGACGTCGAGTGACTCGATCGACGTTAATCGATGTGCCAGCGCTCGCCGTCGGTGGAGACCAGCCCCTGGTCAGCCAGCGTTCTCAGCGCGTTCTCGACGGCCTCTCGTCGGGTTTCTACCTCGCGTGCGACGTCTTCTACGGTCCCGTCGCCGGTGGCGACGGCGGCCAGCACGTTCGCGTAAAATCGGCTGTCGGCCTCGGCACCGATGCGCTCGTTCAGGCGGTCGAGCACGTCGGTGATGCGACCGTGAACCCAGCGCTGGGCCAGTGACAGCTCGTTTTCGAGGTCTTCGAGCCGGTCGAGTTCGGTCGCCAACTCGCCGATGTCGGCCATCTCTCGATGTCTGTCGAGGTCTGTATCCAACGACAGGTGTGGACACCGTCCGGTCATGTCGAGCGACGGGCTCGCCGGATAGGCGCTCTTGGTCCCGAAGCCGTACGGCGAGACGCTCACCTCCAACCTGAGGTTCCGCGAGATGTGGAAGTACTTTCGTCGCTGGTCGTCGGTCCTGCTCTCGACGAGGCCCGCGTCCTCCAGTTTTCGGAGGTGGTCGATGACGGCTTTGGGACTCACCCCGAGGTACTCACTGATCTCCGTGACGTAACAGGGCTTGTGCGAGAGCAGCCGGAGAATACGCCGGCGGTTCTCGTTTCCGAGGAGGTCTAGGAGTACCGCGGAATCCATAACAACGAGAGTAGCTAGGCGACGGGAATTGAAAAGGCTGACTCCACGCCGCCGCCGGAACGGACGGCCGAAATCACTCCGACGGAATTCGGTTCCCGCCGACGGAATTCGGTTTCCACCGACCGGTTTCGAACCCCGCAGTCTCGCGTTCACGCCGAGTCGAGCGGGTCGAACGCACGCGCGGCCAGTCCCACCGCGAGGACCGACAGGGCGACGCTCCCGACCACCAGCAGGAGCCCCGGTTCGTACCGGAGTGGCGGGTAGTACCCCAGACCGTAGTCGAACACGTCGTTGACCAGCAGCGCCACGAGGGCGAACGCCAGCGCCCCCCGGGTCGTCCGACCGTAGGCGGGAATCAGGTACGCCTCGACGACGAACGCGAGGTGGGTGAGGCTGATTCCCCAGTAATCCCAGAGGGCCGCCCCCGTGAATCCGAAGTAGAGGTCCGGCCGCAGGTTCAACGCGAAGACGGTCCACAGGCCGTACTTGACCAGCCAGACGAACGCTAGCGTGTGGAGGTACGCCAGCGGGCGGTTCTGGGGAGCGTCGGCGACCCGTCGCCCGAGGTTCGGAAGCAACGTCGCCAGCGAGAGCGTCACGAGCGCCAGCGCCGCCGGCGAGTCGCCGAACAGGGGGTACAGAAAGGTGTTCAGGTCCGCCAGCGACGGGTCGGAGTGCACGTAGAAGCTCACGCCGACCAGGAACGCGGTGGCGTTGACGACGAGTAACCAGACGAGGCTCGGTCCGTTGCCGAGGTAGTACTCGACGTACCGCTCCGGGATGAGACGGTCGGCCATCGCTCGACCTGTCGCGTGGTCGGTGGTAAAAGGTGTCGGGGGTCTGTCGGTGATCGGCTCCTTTCGCCGAGCGTTGTCGCTCTCTTCGACGCACGAAGCGAACCGTACTTACCCCGCCCCGCGCTGGTTGGGACCATGCAGGCTGCGCTCATCATTCTCGACGGCTGGGGAATCGGTGACCACGACGGACTGAACGCCGTCGCGGCCGCCGAGACGCCGAACTTCGACCGGTTCGCCGACGCGGGCGCGAGCGGAACGCTGGCGGTCACGGGTCGTCGCGTCGGTCTCCCGGAGGGCCAGATGGGCAACAGCGAGGTCGGTCACCTCAACATCGGAGCGGGCCGCGTCGTCTCCCAGGCGTACACCCGGATCACCGACGCCATCGAGGACGGGTCGTTCGCCGAGCACGAGGCCATCGACTCCGCGTTCGACCGCGTCGCCGAGACGGGTGGGCGCGTCCACTTCGTGGGACTGGTGAGCGACGGCGGCGTCCACTCCGACCAGGCGCACCTCCACGCGCTCGTCGAACTCGCCGCAGACCGCGGCGTCGACGCCGTCACCCACGCCTTCACCGACGGCCGCGACACGTCCCCCACGAGCGGGGTCGACTCCCTCGCTGCCCTCGAAGCCGTCGCCGACGAGCACGGAACCGGACACGTCGCGACCGTCTCGGGACGGTACTACGCGATGGACAGAGACACCAACTGGGAGCGAACCAAGCGGGCCTACGACGCCATCGTCGAACGCGAGGCCGAGTACACGGCCACTTCGGGTGTCGAGGCGGTCGAACGGTCCTACGAGCGCGGCGACACCGACGAGTTCGTCGAACCGACGCTCGTCGAGGGCGGGTCTGAACTCGCTGACGGCGACGCGGTCGTCTTCTTCAACTTTCGCTCGGACCGCGCTCGACAACTCGTGCGGATGCTGGCCGACATCGACCCCGAGTGGGACTTCGAGACGGACCCACCCAGCGTCCACCTCGTGACGATGACCGAGTACGACAAGACGTTCGACCTCCCGGTGGCGTTCCCGCCGAACCAGCCGACAGACACCCTCGGCGAGGTGCTCGCGGCGGCCGGCAAGACGCAACTCCGCATCGCCGAATCCGAGAAGTACGCCCACGTGACGTACTTCCTCAACGGCGGCCGGGAAGTCGAGTTCGAGGGTGAAATCCGGCGCATCGTGGAGAGCCCCGACGTGCCCACCTACGACCTTCGACCCGAGATGAGCGCCGAGGAGGTGACGGACACGGCGCTCGAGGTCATCGACGCCGAGGACCCCGACGTGCTCGCCCTCAACTACGCGAACCCCGACATGGTCGGTCACACGGGGGATTTCGAGGCCGCCGTCGCCGCCGTCGAGGCGGTCGACGAGCAACTCGGTCGCCTCGTCGACGCCGTCCGAACCGCGGGCGGTCACGTCCTCATCACGGCCGATCACGGCAACGCCGACGACATGGGAACGCCCGGGAACCCTCACACGGCCCACACGTACAATCCCGTGCCGGTCGTCTACCTCGAACCCGGACGGACAGACGCCGCTGGGGGCTCGGCGACCACGTCCACCGAATCGGTCGACGGTGGCCCACGGATTCGCGAGGGTGGGTCCCTGTGTGACCTCGCGCCGACGCTCCTGGAACTCATCGGCGTCGAGCAACCCGACGCGATGACCGGTACGTCACTGCTCGAATGAAACCCACCACCCGATTTTCAGTCACATCGACCGACCGCGGACGTGGCGATACAGGGGTCCAGCGAGTAACAACACGCCCGCCAGCGCCAGTGCGACCGCCAGTCGCGGGTCGGCCACCTGCGCCAGCGTCCCCGTCGAGAGTGTCTCCAGTGAGTCGCCGGCGAGGACGCCGACGACGGCCCAGGGCAGTTCGCCGATGGCCGTTCCGACGAGGAACGACCCGAGCCGGACACCGGCGATCCCCGCCCCGACCGAGACCACGTCGGACGGTGCGGGAACGAGTCGGCTCGCGGCCACGCTCCGAACGCCGCCGGTCGTATCCACGAATCGCTTTCCTGCCGCGGCGACGCGCCCGCCACCAGTGAGCCGTCTGGCGAGCAAGTATGGCGGAACGCTCGTGCCGACGATGAGCGCCAGCGCAACCGGCAATCCACCCACTCCGTAGCCGTATCCGACGGCGAGCGCCAGTAGTGTCGTCGGCCACACCAGCAGGGGTCGAATCACCGCCAGGACGATCAGGGCGACGCCGAATCGAATCGGGTCCGTCGCCAGCCATGCTAGCGTCCCGAGCGCGGCGTCGGGTGACGCCGCCGCCGCGACGACGACCACCGCCAACACACCCAGACCGGCCAGTGCGTGCCGTCGCCGGTTCATACGCGAACTCCTCGGAGAACTCCTAAACCCTTTGTGTCCGCGTTCGGTCTGCGGACGAACGTCGATTCCGGGTGTCCGACACGCCGATTCGGACGGGGCGCGCGGCCCAGAGCCACGGAACGCTTTTCGCCACGGAGCGAAACACTGCGTCCGTGAGCGACGAGACGGCTCGCCGGGTCGACCGCCTCGAACTCGCGGTCGACCTCCTGGCGCACCTCGAAGACGACGAACTCTCGCTGTCGGAAGTCGTCGACCGCATCGAGACGGTGACGACGGACCCGACGCTGACGCGAGAGATTCTCGACGAGGCCGAGCTCCGCGGCATCATCGAGCGCGACGGCGCTCGAATTCGCACCCGACGTGGTGGGACGTTCGTCCGTTTCGAGAGCCAGGTCACGACGCGGGAGGGCGAGTTCGCGTGTCGACGGTGCGGTGCGAGCCTCTCGACGGGGCACTTCATCCAGTTCGAGTCGGGCGAACTCGGCCCCTTCGGCTCCTCGTGTATTCGAAAGGTGACCGGGCGTGAGTGAGCCGAAACGAGCGTCGAGGCGAGTCGCGAAAGTGCAGACGGGGGGGCTGCGGTGTGGACGTTCGCCGCCTACCGACCCTGACGGAGCTCTTCGATAAGTTGCTGGATGAGTTCCTGCTGCGATTCGAGCAGCTGCTGTTGTCGTTCGACGGCCTCGGTGAGCGAAGAGAGTTGCGCCGCGACGTTCTCGGACGCTTCTACTGCCCCAGCCGACTCGAAGCCCGAGGATTCGAAGGTCCCGTCTGCGGGCTCTGGTTCCGTCTCGAGCGCCTCGGCGACCATCGACGAGTCCAGTAGTGCGTCCTCCGGGTTCCGAGTCGCGTTTTCTGGGGGCTCGGACAGTTCGGACGGGTCGGCGCTCAGCGGGTCGGGTCCTTCGCCGAACGACACTCGCTCTTCCTTCGCCGCTTCGTCCGATTCGGCCTCGTCCTCGCTGGGGGCGACGACGACGCGGAACTCTTCGAGGCTCTCCACGTCGTGGTACGTCAGCAGCGCGGCTTCCAGCCCCTCGCGCACCGCCCGGGCTTCGTTCTTCGGTGCTTTGAAGCGCTCTTGACGGTCGCCCATCGCGATGACGATGGACGTCGCCACACTGCCGTCTTCGAACGTCAGGTCGGTCACGTCGTCGTAGTGGAACTCCTCGAAGTCTTCGTCCCACACCGCCGCACCGATGTGCTTTACCACCCGGTCGCTCGTGATGACCAGCGTGAGTTCGCTGAACCGAAACGTCTGCTTGACCGTCTCGCCGGGGTCGGTGATACCCGCGGCGTTGAGGACGCCGGCGAGGACCGGGTGTAACGCCTCTTTGAGTTTCTTCGACGGCATAGCGATGGTCTCGGTCCCGTCGAGGCCGTAATCGAGGCTAATCTTCGATTTCCGTCTCCCCTCGGACACCTCGATTCGCTCTGCTCCGTGTGGGTACTCCTTGACTGATTCGTCCGAGAGCAACCCCTCTGCGCGGTAGACGAGCGTCCGCGACGGCGTGACGAGTAACTCGTCTTCGCCACCGAGGTTCACCCGCGCGGCCACGGGTTCGTCGTCGAGGGCCGACTGGACGATGTCCGGCTGGCTCATGGCTGAGGTGTCCCGGTGATGTAGCATAAATCCCCCCCTCGTCACCACCGTATAAACTCCCGGCCGACGGAGATGGGAAGGTTAAAGAGTCTCATCGGGAAACGATAGGCTGAGCCCGGGTGGCTTAGCTGGACATAGCGCCGCACTCATAGGGTTACCGAGTTTCGGTGCGGTATCGCCTTGGAAGCCTCCGCCGCCCGTGAGGCCCGCCGAGCCTCAGTACCTGGGTCATGCGGAGATCGTGGGTTCGGAGCCCACCCCGGGCACTTTCCTTCTTTCGAACCGCGTGACTTCTAGACGTCTCTCTGTTCAACCATCGCGTTCGTAACAGCAATTCAATTTGACGAGTCCAAGTGTAACTGTCCCGCCACTGGACAGTTTCCGGTCTTCTTCGGGCGAGAAATCTCCGATTTCCCCTGCCCGCTCTACGGTTGGGCCAGGACAGAAAGGTTATCTTACCCCACCTCCTGGCACGCCTATAAGACCATGATTAACTGCACCCGCCCCGGCTGTCGCTGGCAGGCGATCGCGCCAAGCGTCGAGGCGGCCCAACAGCAGTACGCCGAACACCTCGCTTCCGAGCACACCTCCGACGTGGAGGTTCAGATTCCCGACGGAATGGTGCAGGTTCGCCTCGACGAGGACGACGACGGGTGGGTGACCGTCTCCATCGAGGAGGCACAGGAACTGTACGACGAGTTCCACCGACTCAGAGACGACGACTGAGACGGACGAGTAACGACCGCGCTCGGGTCCGTCGAACGCGTTCTCACACGAGCAGCACACTTCCATCGAGCGACTCGCACGCGTCCGGACCCGAACGTCGACGTCCGCGGGGTATCGCTCCATCGTGGTCGGAAAGCCCACGTCGAGTGCACTCGTGGCTGCCCAACGGCTGCTGCTCTGGCGGGGGATCTACGGCCTCACAATGCTCGGCACGAGTTGCCGGCGCATTCAGGCACGTGCCGCGAATTCCCACCCCGGCGAAATCGACCCCGGTTTTACGCGCGCTCGGGGCGTACGGGTGAGCGGGTGAAATCCGTTGAAAGCATTCGTCATGAACGGACTCGAAGAGGTGGGATTCGCCGAGAAAGACAAACCCGAAGCCGGATCGGGTGACGCAATTCTCCGGCCGACGAAAGGGCTCGTCTGCACGTCAGACGTCCACACCGTCCACGGGGCCATCGGAGAGCGCGAGAACCTCACGCTCGGCCACGAAGTGGTCGGCGTCGTCGACTCGGTCGGCGAGGGCGTCGAGGTGTTCGAACCGGGTGACAGAGTCGTGGTCGGGGCGATTACGCCCGACTGGGGGTCCCTGGCGGCACAGGACGGTCACCCGTCGCAATCGAATCAGGCGCTCGGGGGCTGGAAGTTCGCCAACGTCAAGGACGGGACGTTCGCCGAGTACGTCCACGTCGACGAGGCGGACGCGAACCTGGCGCACATTCCGGACTCGGTGACCGACGAAGCGGCGGTCTACGTGACCGACATGATGAGCACCGGGTTCATGGCGGCCGAGAACGCGGACATCCCGGTCGGTGGGACCGTCGTCGTCTTCGCACAGGGACCGGTCGGGTTGATGGCGACGAAGGGTGCCGAACTCCAGGGTGCTGGACGAATCATCGCCGTCGAGACCGTCCCGCATCGACAGGACCTCGCGCGAGCGTACGGTGCCGACGACATCGTCGACTTCGAAGCGGGCGATGCGGTCGAGCAAATCATGGACCTCACGGATGGCGAAGGCGTCGACGCGGCGATAGAGGCCCTCGGTCACGCTGCCACCTTCGAACAGTGTGTCAAAGTGACCAAAGCCGGTGGAACGATTTCGAACGCGGGTTACCACGGGGAGGGGGAGTACGTGAACATCCCTCGCGAAGAGTGGGGGGTCGGCATGGCCGAAAAGAGCATAAAGACCGGTCTCTGTCCCGGTGGACGGCTTCGCCTTCGTCGCTTGCTTCGATTGCTGGAGCAGGACCGCGTCGACCCGACGCCAATGACGACGCACGAGTTCGCCTTCGAGGAAACCGACGAGGCCTTCAGACTGATGGAGAGCAAGGAGGACGACATCATCAAGCCCCTCATCGACTTCGAAGCATAACCGTCGACTCGGGGCACGGTTGGCGGTCACAGGGCGGTGGTGTCGCCGTCACTCGCCGGGTCGCCTGAAGGTGTACGTCACGCCGTCGGCTTCGACGGTGATCGAGCCCCAGTCGTGGTCCACCGCGAGGACGGTCTCTCCTTCCCGTTCGAACTCGTGCAGTGGCATTTCGGCCCGACCGGTCCCGTCTCTGGTTACTTCGAAGCGTGCTGCTCCGAAGTCGATACGAATCCTCTCGCTCGGTTCTCACGTCTCCCTGCTCGCCGAACTAGCGGAATTCGTCGCGTACCGCATCCCGATCGCTGTACTGGATACGTCTCGCCATCGGTCTGTGTACGGCCCTGCGCGGGCTAATACCATCTGGACACCGCTGGTGGCGTTCCGCGAGACTCGTGTGCACAGAGCGACGCACTGGCGTCCGGACGAAACTCGGTTCGGTCGCACCGGCGTCCGAACGATTTCCGGTCCACTTCCGCTCCGAGGGCGCTTTTGCTGTCCGAACGGCCACGCTGGCTGTTCGATTCGTCTCCGCCGACGCCAGTTCTACTGCGCCGAGTGCGACGCCGCGGGGTGACTCGAGTCGCCGTACTTCGACCGCCTGCGCGACAAAACGACCGGTGAGTACGTCCGGCGCGAACAGGTCGTCTCCACAGTGTAAGGGCACGGCTTCGTCGACGGACGGTCTGCCCAAACGACGCGTTCTCCGTACAACTGTCTCGATACCTGCGGTAACTCCACGCGTCGGTCAGTTCCCGAGTCGGTCGAGCAGCGAATCGCGGCCATCCAGCCGCGAAAACGAGAGGAGCTTCGAGACGACCTGTTCGGTTCGCTCTAGGTCGGCCGGCCGGTCCTGTAGCTCGGTGATTCGAGATCCGGAGAGGTACATCGACGCGTGGAGGAGCGTATAACCGGTCGCGAGCGGAACGGCCAGCGAGAATCGAATCCCGGCGACTGCGAGGATGTCGAAGGATATCGCGGTTCCCGCGGCGACGGCGAAGAGCAACCCACCGTGGAGGGAGGCTCCGATGAGCACCGTGATGACGGTGTCGGTGGTCGAACGGGTGTCGGGTGTGTACACGTACGCGGTGACGAGGCTCGAAATCACGAGCGTTCCACCGACGATGAGGCTTCCCAAAGCGTACGCGTACTGCATCGGCTCGTACACCCATTCTCTGGGCCGAGCTGTTAACTGTACCGAGGCCCGGCGGCGTCGTCACTCGGTGAGAAACGCGGCGTAGCGCTCGATTTGAGCGGGCACATCCAGTCGGTACTCGGGGACGAACGAGATCGAATACTGCCGGTCGGACTCGGCGAACAGGCCTACGACGAACTCGTCGAAGGCTCGCACGCCGAACCGAATCGGCCCGCCGGGGACTTCCTCCCCGGTGGCCGCCACCCTGTCACCGATGCGTAGTCGCGTTGCCACCCGGTCTAATTCGCCGTCCGTGTACCGTTCTCTGAGTTCGGTTCGTAGGTAGAGAATCGTCAGCCGAGAGCCTTCGAATCGGCCGAACGCCCCTAGAGCGTCCCCGGCTTCGTTCTTCAGGTACTCCAGAAGTTCCCGCTCTCCGCGGACGGGTGCCTCGAACGCCAGTTCGGTTGGCTGCCCGTTGTCGTTCATCGTCGCACACACGCTCTCTCCGACGTCGGTCAGCCCGTAGAGTCGCCCCCTCTTCTGTTCGTCGGAAACGAGTAACGTGACGACGTCTCGGTCTCTGAGTTCCCCCAGCGCACGAGAGACGTGCGGCTGTGGTCGCTTGATGCGTTCGGCTATCTGCGTCGGTGTTGCCGACCCTTCCTCAGCGAGGGTACGGACGACGCCGACGCGGTACTGTGAGCGGATGACGTACGACACGACGTTCCACCTGTTTGTCATTATCGGGGATGTACAGCGATATTGGCTTCATCCGTGTTAACTGGTGGTGATGTCTTCGGCTTCTCTGGACACCAACTGCGTAGCGACGTTCCGCTCTCGATTATTTCGCCCGCGTGCATCTGCTCGGGCGGTCGGTGGGCGAGCGATGCAGAAATCTGAGTAGAGTCGCACGGGGCGAAATCTCGCAGAACGTTGATGCGCCCGGTCAATGTACGGTACTGCCGTACGATGCGCGGCCTCACTCCTCGCCTGTTCGCCCTCTCGCTCGTCGCCCTCACGGTTGTAGTCCCGGCACTTGGATTCGCTGCGTCTGCCGCCCCACCCGCGACGGTATCGGTCTCCGAAACGACCGCGTCTCCGGGCACGGTCGTCCGGGTTCCGGTTACGCTCGACTCCACCCCGACCGGCCTGCAGCAGTACCGTCTCACCGTCGCAGTCGACAACCCCGGCGTGGCGAACGTTCGGTCGGTCGAAGCCGGGGACGTCGCGACCACGTTCGACGTCGTCTCCAGTTCGAACCGACGCGCGACCGTCAGAGTCGCGGACATCGCAGACACCGTCGACACCGGCGACGGGGCCGTGACGCTGGCGGTCGTCGTCGTCGAACCGACTGCACCCGGGACCACGACCGTCGACGTTACCGTTGAGCGATTGCGCGACGACGACGGCGAAGACAGGTCGACGACTGTCCGTCCCGGGACGTTGACGGTGGCCGGGTCTCAATCGCTGTTCACCGCACCCCTCCCCGGGTCGAACGGCGTCGCCGCACCGGCGGACCTCGACGGTGACGGTCGGTACGAGGACGTCGACGGTGACGGCGACGTCGACTTCGACGATGCTATCGCGCTCGCTTTCTCGGAGAAGAGTGATCTCTCAGACGCCCAGCGAGCGGCTCTCGACTTCGACCGCGACGGCGACGCGGACTTCGCGGACGCTATTGAGCTGTCGTTTCAGGTCTAAATCGTGGGTGAGAGGCGCTCAGACTGCGCGACCTGTCACGTCGGTGCCGATGAGGTAAGTACCGACGGTGAGGACGACCGCTGCCACGAGCAACACGAGGGTCGGAATGCCAGAGTTGGGCAAGAGGACTGGCAAGAATCCGAGCGTCCCCACGATCATGAGTGCGAGGCCGATGAGGCCCCTGGTCGAGAGATTGGCCATACTATCAGTTCGTAGTCGGTCACATAATGGATTTCGCTTTTCGTCCGCGAATCGTCAGCATCGGTTACTCGTCTCGTGACTGGGACACACCGCCTCGAAAGCGACCACCAAATAGACGACGACCGCAACCGCAATTCGACCAACCCGGCGACGTTCGTCGCGTCTGAAACGAGTGCTACTGCCTGTATCCGTGGCCGACGACGAGGGCGAGAACGTTCAACACGAGTAGCAGCACGAACACGAACGCACGCTCGCCGCTAAGGCCACCATACAGGAGAGGCAGATACAGAAACGGGAGTGCGACTGCTGCCCAGAATGCGACGAACCGAAGCGGTGCGGCGAGGTAGCGTGCGCTTCGTGGAAGGGCTTGCTCAGTTACCAGCGTTGCGAGCGAAGAGGGGGGCTCGTTCGATATGGAAGTCGAGGAGTTTGACATCGTGAAGTGGGGACACCTCGACTTCGCGTAGGTTCTCGGGGGTCATATAGTCGGTTGAGCGTTGCCGCTATTTCGCTACGTTTCATCCAAAATGTCACGACTATGGTCTCTTTAAGACGGCCTGAGAGAGGCGGAGACCGTTTATCGACGCCTCTCATTCTTTGGCGAACATCTGAAAATCATCCGACAGATCGGCAGTTCGGTACTCGGTACCTTGCAACGACGAAACTGGTCGGTAACGCGGTTCGTGTGGGATTCTTTTCACTATTCCCACGACGTTGGACGAACCTCCCGCGTCGGTCCCATCGTCTGGGTGGGGTTACCCGTTCTCCTCCCTTCGAGGTACCACAGAACCCTTCGAGGTGTTGAAGTTCGAGACGCGCTTCAGGACGACTATGGCCGACCTCAACCCTATCGCCAAGCGCATCTACAACGTCTCACCGAAACCGGTTCGAATCACGCTCGACGACGGCACGTCCGAGGTCTACCACCTGTCGAGCGCCGAGTTCTTTCAGCGCGAGTTCCAGGCCGAGGGGACCTGTGACGCCGACGACGCCACCTATCGGCTGACGACTACCGAGGACACCGAGGCGGTCATCATGGGGCGACAGCGTGCGGGCGACTCTGGATGGTCGCTCGTCGGAACGGTCGTCGACGCCGAATCCATCGAGTGAGTGTGCTGGGTTCGGGTCGCCTCATCGAAAGTCAGTCGCTTCCGACCTCTGGTCGGTGCTGGATGCGACGGAGTTCGGCCCGAATCGCCTTCCGTTTGATGAGCAAGAACCCGATGAAGATGAGAAGGAATCCCGTGACAGTGGCCAGTTCTACCGCTTCTTTCAGGGCGATCCACCCGGCGAGCGCGGCGAACACCGGGGCGACGTAGGTGACGAGGTTGATTTCGATAGCGCCGAGGCGTTCGATCAGGTCGAGGTAGATGAGATAGCCGAGCGCACCGGCGACGATGGCCAGAAAGAGGAGCGAAGCGATCCCTTCGGGCGTCCATCTGACGTCGGAAATCGACTCTCCGACTCCGAGGGAGACCACGTGTAGCAACAGTGCGCCGCCGACCATCGACCAGGCTTCCATACTCTCCATCGGCATATCCACCTCGCTCCTGCGAGTCAGTACGCTCCCCAGCGCGAAACACCCGGCGGCTCCGAGGAGAAGTATCCTGGCGACGAAGCCGCCGGCGAGCAGGTTGTCCGGATCTGGCTGGGCGAGTACGACGACGCCGACCAGGCCGAAGAGCAAGCCGGCGACGCCGAGGAGTGTGAGTCGCTCGTCCGGCAGGAGGAGACGGGCGAATCCCGTCGTGAGGACGGGACTGAGACTGATGATCACGGCGGCGGCGGCACTGGTCACCGTCGGGTCGCTCTGGCCGACGAACACGAGGGCGTTGTACCCGCCGATGAGGAGCACCGACCCGATTACGACCAGTCCCCACTCGCCCCATCCGCGAGGGATCGGGTCGTCGACGACGTACCACGCGTACGCGAGCATCGCCACGGCCGCGATGTCGTAGCGCGCAGCGGCGAAGAGTACCGGCGGGAAGTCCGCGAGGCCGGCGTTGATAGCCATGAACGACGACCCCCACACCGCCGCCAGGAACGTGAACAGGAGGAGGTTTCGATAGCGAGTCACGGCGGGAGTCGTCGGTAGTCGGGCCTCAACGTTTCGTTCCGCTTCGACGTACCCCCTATCGTCCGTCCACTGAAGCGACTCACTCGTCGGTGTGTCGCTCGTCGGTTACGCGCCAGGGCGCGGTGGTCGGTCACGCACCAGTGCGTTGCTCGTCACGAATCGCCCGCAACACGTCCTGTCGAGCGATGATGCCGACGACACGTCCGTCCTCGACGACCGGGAGCCGGTTGATGTCCCGCTCGTCGTCGACGAGCAGGTCGACGATGGTGTCGAGGTCGTCCTCCGGTGACACGGTCACCACGTCGGTCGTCATCACCTCGCGGATAGGGCGGTTGGCGTTCCGCACGAGGTCGATACCGAGGTCCAACTCGTCCCACGAGACGTCCACCGCGTAGGTCAGCGTCTCCGTGAAGGGCGGCAGTCCGATGGGTATCCAGAGGACCCGGTCTTCGGTCTGAAACAGGTGGACGAGGTCGTGCTGGGTGACGATACCGACGAGGTGGTCGTCGTCGTCGACGACCGGGAAGCCGTTGTAGTCGACGCTGGCGAGTCTGCTCAGCACGTCGCTCACGTCGTCGTCGACTGCGACGGTCTCCACGTCGGTCTCCATGATGGCCCGGGCGTTCATACCCGTCAGTTCGTCGCCGACGAGTGTAGGCTTTTGGAGCGGTTCGGTACGCCTCGTCTGCCCGCTGGGCGAGACGTACCTCCCCAACCGAGGGAGAGACGTACCTCCCCAACCGATTGTCTCCACGGGGGAGCGACGTAGTGCCGAACCGGGGGCTCCCCGCCGCACGTTTAAATACTGCCCCGACTTAGCACGACCATGCCCGTTCAGGGCCGACCGACGCTCCGCAACCTGTTCGACGAGTCGCCCACACCGCACATCGCCCACCCCCCGCGCACTCACCGGCGCGACTTCTACGTCGCGACGGACGGTTCCTACCGACCCGCGGGTGGTGGCCTCGGCGTCGTCATCGAAGCGCGCGACGGCACGCGGGTGGCTCGGCTCTCGCTCTCCGACGCTCCCCCGAACAACAACGTCGCGGAGTATCGCGCCCTGCACCTCGGACTGGACGTTCTGGCGGCCCGCTCACCCGTCGACGCTCGCGTCGGCGTTCTCGTCGACCACGACGAACTCGCGGCGAACGTAAACTACGAAGTCCTCGCAGCCGACCATCCCGACTGGAAGCCCCCTCGACCCATCGCCGTCCCGGACGGGAGCAACCACCACTGGCGCGGCATCCGCGCCCGCGTCGCCGGGTTCGCGGAACTCCGCGCCGCCCGTATCGACAGCCGTGAGAATCCCGCCCACCCGCTTGCGAACGCTCCCGACGAGTACACCCACGTGAACCACCAGCCCGCTCGCTGCGTCCTCCCCGACGCGCCGGGTCCGGGCGAACCGCAGATTCCTCCGCCGTCGAGGACGGAGCGGCGAGCCAGCGACTAACTCCCACCTGTTACTGCGCTCGGCTGCTCCGAAGCCTCGCTTGAAAAAGCTGGACCAAAAACGATAGACTCGACGTTTCTCGGCTACTCCTGCGCGTCGACGACGGCGACGCCGGCGAGGTTCACGATGTCCTTGACTTCGTCGCCGCGCTGGAGGACGTGAACCGGTTTGTCCATCCCGACGAGCATCGGTCCGATGGCCTCTGCGCCGCCGAGTCGCTGGAGCAGTTTGTAGCCGATGTTCCCCGATTCGAGGTTGGGGAACACCAGGACGTTCGCGGGCGCGTCGAGGTCGGAGAACTCGTAGGTGCCCTCGAGGATTTCCTCGACGACGGCGGTGTCAGCCTGTATCTCACCGTCGACTGGGAAGTCCACTTCGGGGTCGTCGTGGAGCAACGAGACCGCGTCTCGGGAGCGACGGGTGCTCTCGTTGTCGACGCTGCCGAAGTTCGAGTACGACAGCATCGCGGCCCGTGGCTCGACGTTGAACCGCCGGGCGAGTTTCGCCGTGTGCTTCGTGATCTCGGCGAGGACCTCCTCGTCGGGGTCGAAGTTGACCGTGGTGTCCGCACAGAAGATGACCCGGTTCTTGAACGTCAGCAGGTAGACACCCGCGGCGTAGTCGGCGTCTTCGGCCGTGCCGAGGATTTGGAGCGGCGGTCGGAGCGCCGATGGGTAGTGGTGGGTGAGCCCCGTCAGGAGGGCGTCGGCGTCGCCCTGTTCGACCATGATACTGCCGAAGTAGTTGGTGTCGCGGCGGATGAGTTCGCCCGCTTCACTCTTCGTAATCCCCTTCCGTTGTCTGAGTTCGTAGAGGCGCTCGGTGTACGCGTCGTGGCCGTCGCTTCGGGGGTCGACGACCACCGGTTCGAAGTCGAGACCGAGGTCCTCGGCCGTGCGGTTGATACGGGTCTCGTTGCCGATGAGGATTGGGTGGGCGATTCCCTGGTCCTGTAGCTGGTAGGCGGCACGAATCATCTTCTCGTTGGTGCCCTCGGCCAGCGCGACCCGTTTGGGGTCCGACTTCGCCTTGTTCAGGACCACGCGCATCATCTCGCGGGACTTTCCGAGGCGCGCCTCCAGTCGGTCGCGGTACTCGTCGATGTCCAGGTCGCGACGGGCGGCCCCGCTGTCCATGGCCGCCTGAGCGACGCGGGGTGCGACCTCGAAGAGGACCCGGGGGTCGAGCGGTTTCGGGATGATGTACTCGGGTCCGAACTGCAACGACTGGTCGTACGCTTTCACGACGGCGTCGGGTACGTCGGCCCTGGCGAGGTCGGCCAGCCCGCGAGCGGCCGCAATCTTCATCTCCTCGTTGATCTCGGTCGCGCGAGCGTCGAGGGCACCACGGAAGATGAACGGGAACCCGAGGACGTTGTTCACCTGGTTGGGGGTGTCGGACCGCCCGGTCGCCATGATGACCTCGTCGTCTCGGGCGGCCTTGGCGTCGTCGTAGTCGATTTCGGCGTCCGGATTGGCCATGGCGAAGACGATGGGATTGTCGGCCATCGACCGGACCATGTCTTGGGAGACGATGCCGCCGACCGAGAGGCCGATGAACACGTCGGAGCCCTCCATCGCGTCCGCGAGGTCACCGTCCGGCACGTCGCGGGCGAACTCGCGCTTGAACTCGTTGAGGTCGGGTGCGCGGTTGGTCGTGATGATGCCGTCGGAGTCGCACATGAGCATGTTCTCGCGTTTGGCACCCAGCGAGACGTAGAACCGCGCGCAGGCGATGGCGCTGGCTCCCGCACCGGAGAAGACGATTTCGATGTCCTCGATGTCCTTGTCGGCGATGTCGAGTGCGTTGAGAAGCGCCGCCCCGCTGATGATGGCCGTCCCGTGCTGGTCGTCGTGGAAGACCGGGATGTCCATCCTCTCGCGGAGCTGTCCTTCGATTTCGAAGCACTCGGGTGCTTTGAAGTCTTCGAGGTTGATGCCGCCGAAGGTCGGTTCCATCGCGGAGACGGCCTCGATGACGTCCGACGGTTCGGTGAGGTCCAGTTCGATGTCGAACACGTCGATGTCCGCGAAGCGCTTGAACAGCACGCCCTTGCCTTCCATGACGGGTTTGGACGCCTGCGCGCCGATGTTCCCGAGACCGAGGACCGCAGACCCGTTCGAAACGACGCCCACGAGGTTCCCCTTGGCGGTGTAGTTGTACGCCTCGTCGGGGTTCTCGGCGATGTCGAGACACGGCGTCGCGACGCCCGGCGTGTACGCGAGGCTCAGGTCTCGCTGCGTGTTCGTCGGCTTCGTCGTCTCGATTGCGACTTTCCCTGGGGGGTCCTGCCTGTGATACTCGCGTGCGTCGTCTTCGAGTCCCATAGAATTTCTCACTATCGGGTTCATGAAAAAGGTGTCTGTAGCGTCGAACTGTCCATTCGACGACTGACGAACCACGGGGAATCGAAGATTGGTTCGAATCGAGCCCACGTAAGATGACAGAATCCTGGTATCGGGTCTCTGTCCGTGTCATTGTCCTCTCATCGGGCCAGTTTGTGGTCTCGACACCGGTTGAACAACGATTCCGACAGCGGTGGTATAGACGTGTGTCGGGACATCGATTCGGGTGGGCATCGCCGGGTAGTTCGTTTCCCGAACGCGCGTCGATTCGGACAAGGCTAAGTACGCACGTCCCAGAAATTGGACTAGCATGCCCTCGGTACGTTCCCGGCCCGACTGGCTCACGTTCAGGCGGTTCGCGGCGTTCACCACGTCGCTGACGCTGGTTCTCGTCATGCTCGGCGTATACACGGCGGCCACGGGGTCAGGGCTCGCCTGCTCGGCTCAGTGGCCGCTGTGCGACAACGGCCTGCTCCCACAGACCCTGCCGAGTTTCATCGAGTGGTTCCACCGACTCGTGGCGATGGTCACCGGCTTCTTCATCCTCGGCACCGCGGGATGGGCGTGGCGACGGGGTGAGCGACGCGAGCGACTCGCCGCGACGCTCGCCGTCGTCCTCCTCCCACTGCAAATCAGCATCGGCGCTGTCACCGTCACGCTGAACGGCCTCCTCCCCGGCGGTTACTCGCCACCCACGCAGGCCGCCCACCTCCTGGTGGCACTCTCGATTTTCACGTGCCTCGTGCTCACGACCCTCTTTGCGGCCGAATCCACGCTCCGGGGGCGACCGCTCGCCCGCGCGAGACAGGCGCTCGGGGCGGCGCTACTGCTGTTACCCTTCGTCGTCGTATTCAGCCGCGTCGGTGGTCTCCTCGCGTACGGGCCGGCCGCCCAGGCCCTGTTCGCGGGCCTCTCGCTGGCACTCTTCGCCACGCTCGTCGCCGCGACGCTCTGGTCGAGTCGCTCCTCGGCACGAGACATCCAGTCCCTGACGCTTTTCTCGCTCGCGCTGGTGTTCGTCGGCGTGTTGCTCGGCCGGGACCTCGTCTTCTACTCACCCACGGTTCGCGCCGTCAACGGTGCCGTCTTCCTCCTCGCTGTCGGCTGTGTCGCGACCGCCGCCTATCTGGGTCGTCGTCGGGCGTCGACCGGGTCGGGTCGACCGCAGCGTCTGTCGACTGACGACTGACCGAGGCACAGTCGTTTTCTGACGACTGAACGAAGCCTGTCCGTCCGCTAACGACCTGTCAGAAGAAGTCGCTGAGACCCGATTGGCCGTCGTCCGACTCCGAGGCTGTCTCGACCGCGTCGACGTCGTTCTCGCTACGCTCGTCGTCCCCGCCACGCTCATCGTCCCCGCCGTTGCTCACTGCGGTGTCGACTTCGGCACCGTCGACCCCGCCTTCCGCGTCTGCCGTCTCCGCATCCTCGTCGTCGCTGGCGGCGACGCCTGCGAACGCGCCCCCGGAGTGGGCTTCTATCTCTTCGGATCGGAGTGCCTGGGCGTCCTCGACTATCGACTGGACCTTGTTCGTCGTCTCTCCGCTTCCGGTGACGAACGAGACGTGCGACTCGTCGAAGTCGTAGTACGCGGCCATCGCCACGGTCAACTCCCGTGGCTTACAGTGGTGCGTCATCGTCGCGAGGAACGGGAGAACCTCCCGGCGGGCGGTGGCGATGCTGGTCCCGCCGGACTCCCCGATTCGACGCACCACCTCGTCGGCGGTCTTGTTCGACGACCCCCAGAACTGCGGTCGCCCGAACCGGGTCCACCCCCCTTTGGTCCCGTCGCGGGAGGCGGCGACGCCCGCCGCGAGGTTGTCGCCCGCGTAACGCCAGTAGCTGTAATTCTGCGTGGCGCGCACCCGACCGAGCCAGCGGTCGGCGTTCGACAGGAAGTCGTAGGCGCGTGCTAACTCGGCTCCCTCGTACACCTTGGGGGCGTTCTCTTCGACCCACTTCGTGAGGTCGTCCGGCGTCTCGTCCACCGCGAACGACGACTGCAACGCCTCCTGCGGCGATTGCTTCTTGAGCACCGCGTCGAGGAACTCGAAGACGCCCATGCTTCGGTCGCGCGAACTCGTCATCACGTCGTCGAGTGTGACCTGCTCTTTGCCGTCGGCGACGGCCTGCAGGTCGTTGACCGCGCCCCGAAGGTCGCCGCTGTTCTCCTCGGCTATCGTTTGGAGTGCCTCCTCGTCGAACTCGATGTCTTCACGGCGGCAGATGTCACGGAGGACGGGGACGATAGACCGAGCCGAGATGTCCCGAAACTCTATCTCCCGGCAGGCGTTTCGGAGTCCGCGACTCATGTCGTAGAACTCGTTGGCGATGAGGACGATCGGCTGACCGGCCTCTTTCACTAGCTTCGTGATTGCGCTGGAGCCGCCGCGGTCGTAGTTGCCGTGGATGTTGTCGGCCTCGTCGAGGATGATGAGCTGTCGACCGCCGGTACCGCTCGCACTACCTCCGAGCGTCGCGTTCATCGCCGCACGCCCGGCGAAGCGCTCGATGACGTCCGCCGTTCGCTGGTCGGAGGCGTTGAGTTCGACCGTCTCCCACCCCATGTCGGCGGCGAGCGCGTGCGCCGCGGACGTTTTCCCGACGCCGGGACTCCCGTGGACGATTGCTGCCTCTCGGTGGTCGTCCCACGTCGTCGCCCACTGTTTGAGGGCGTCGCGGGCCTTGTCGTTGCCCCGAACCGCGGACAACGTCGCGGGGCGGTACTGCTCCGTCCAGTCGGCCATTACTCGTGGTTGGGGCGAGGTGCGTTTAGTGGTTCCGGAGCGCTCCGTCTCGTCGCCGAACGCCTGGGCGCGGACATCCCCTCTGTGAGTCTGAACGACGGCACCACATATTTGCATGCTGAGGGGCAACCTATTGCATGGAAGATATCCGTTCCGTCCAGATGAGCGACGACGAAACCGACGAGTTTCTCCAGGCAGGCGGCACCGGTGTCATCTCGTTCCCGTCAGATGCTGGTGAGCCACCCTACTCGCTGCCGGTCTCGTACGGGTACGACACGGCGAGTGGGAACTTCTACTTCCGACTCGCGTTCGGGCCCGACACCCAGAAGCAGTCGGTCATCGGCGAAGGACCGGTTTCCTTCGTCACCTACGACCACACCGACGACGGGTGGCGAAGCGTCGTCGCCACCGGTGAACTCGAAGAGGTCACCGAAGCGACTATCGACTCGGAGGCGTTCGAGGGCCTCCATCAGGCACAGATTCCACTCGTCGACGTGTTCGACCGGCACCCCCGGGAACTGACGTTCAAGTTCTACCGCCTCGTCTCCTCCGCGGTTACCGGCCGCAAAGAAGCGCTGACCGAGGACTAATCGAACGGATGCACCCGAGTACGACGACCCGACGCAGTTCGTCTACCACCGACTCGGGCACGGATTCATATGCCGTCCGACAGGTCTATGCTCGTCTTTCTCGAACTGCCCTGTCACTGTGGAGTGGCCGGGTTCGATCGGCTGCTCGGCGCGAATCTGTCGTCGTCGTGCACAGACGACGGCCGCGGCGAGCACGTCGTCGGCGACGCCTCGTCCGCGGTGTGGGGATCGGACACCTCGTTCAGCACGGCGGCGCCCCAAACCATCGACAGCGACGCTGACAGGACGAACACGTAGCCCGCAAGCGTCTCGCCCTCCTCGGCGACGGTGACACACCGAGAGTCCTCCGAGACGCATCGCTCGACCCACTCGTGGTACTGCTCGCGGTAATCGGGTGTGAGTCTCCCCTCGTAGCGGGCGTGCTCGTCTTCGCCGCCGGTCTCCTCACCGAGACCGCGTTCGAACGCCCGCGCGAGGTCCCAGAGTGCCTTCTCGTCCGTCGACTCGTAGAGTCCCGCTCTGTGGTCGGGAATGAAAGGGATCCGCTAATGAGCGGTTCTGTTGCGGGTTCTCTGTGCTGTGGCTCACGTGGTCTCTACAGGGGGTCACGACTCTCCCCGGGTTTCCCACAGACGGGCACCGACGACGACGGTCGCGGTGAGGACGAGAAGCAGGTGCATCCCCGATGTTGCGACTGGGAACACGCGCTCGACGTCCGTCGCCTCCGACCCCGGTGTCGGGTCGACGCCGGTGCTGTAGTGAATCGTCTGGGTCGTGTGCGCCGGGGCCGCCGGTGTGAGGTCGACGAACGTCTGAACGAAACCTCGTTGGTTCGACACGACGAGTTGGCCATTGACCGTGTAGAACGTGTCCCACAGGGGATAGAAGGCGTTGACGCCGTTCGTGAACATGTCGGGAAGGATGGCTCCGAAGAGTAGCCCTGTGAGTGTCACCCACGCGATGCGCACCCCACGGGTTCCCCACCGGGCCCGGAGAACAGACCGCGCGCTGACGCGGGTATCGTACAGGAGGGCGGTCCCGATGAGTCCCGGGAGTAAGAGTGTGTGGAACAGTGCCCGATGTGCCCCCGGCACGACGAGTCCCACGAACGCGTCGAGATCCGGCACTACTGCCACCGCCACGACGACGGCGATGCTTCGCGCGTCGAACTCGTCGCGAAGGAGAGCCGTCCCGACGAGTCCCGCGATGGCGACGTGGACGAGTGTCGAGGGCATTGACGTGGACTAGTGGGCATCCGATATGAGCCTCGTGGTTGTCGAACTGATAGTTCTCGCGGGTTCCGAGTGGCCGGGGTCACGTGGGCGGGGAGTTCGGTCGTCCGTCGACTCGGGGTGGCATCCGTCGTCGACTCGGGGTGGCATCCGTCGTCGACTCGGGGTAGCATCCGTCGCACCGGCGTCTTCTCTGCGATTGAGTTCGTCATCTGTCGACTTCCCGTTTCGATACGCTTTTGCGGCGTCTCGGCTCACGTGCGGGCATGGAGTACGTTCGGTCACGAGGTGAGCGTCGGTGAGTTCCCATCCGAGGGACGATCTCGCACGTCGCATCGCGGGTGAAATCACCCTCAGCGACGACCCGGGCGCGACGCTTCGAAAGTGGCGAACCGACTTCGACATCTCCCAGACGGACCTCGCGGCGCGCCTCGAGGTGTCGTCGTCAGTCATCTCGGACTACGAGAGCGGCCGCCGGGAGAGCCCCGGTATCGGCGTCGTCAATCGGATGGTTACGGCACTCCTCGACATCGACGAAGCGCGCGGTGGCAGTCGCATCCGCCAGTACACGCGGGTGCTGTCGGCTGGGTTCGAGAGCGACATCGTCCTTGACCTCCGTGAGTATCCCACGTCCGTTCCGCTGGAAACGCTCTACGAGGCCATCGGCGCGACCGAAGTCGCCTCCAGCGACCAGGACCGAATCAGCGGTCACACGGTCATCGACAGCATCGAAGCGATCACCCGGCTCTCCAGCGACGAGTTCTACCGGCTCTACGGACAGAGCACTAACCGGGTGCTCGTCTTCACGAACGTCACTCGCGGTGAGTCACCACTCGTCGCGATGCGGGTCGTCAATCCGACCCCGAACGCGGTGGTCCTCCACGGCATCGAACCCGAGGACCTCTGGGAGCACGCCCCTGCGCTGGCGACCATCGACGGCTTTTCACTCGCGGTGACGACGCGAGACCTGGACGCGATGCTCGACGACCTTCGAACGCTTCCCTGACTCAGTAACCGACCACCTCGCACGGACGGTGCGCCTCACTCCGGTCGGAGACACGATTCTCGTACTGCTTCTCGACCCCTGACCGGACCCCGGTCTCATCGCTTCTCGTCTTCCTCGGTGGCGGCCGTCCGGACGCACCGCTTTCGACCATCGTTGTCGACTGAGCAGAAGTTACGGGGGTGCTCAATCCCCGTGCATTATCCACCTTGATCTGGCGCCACGGGTCTCGTCGACCCTCGCCTGTTCCCTGTGTTCAGAGTCGGACTTTCTGGGCGCAGATTAGAGAAGCACGTTCCCGGGATTAATTTCTGTCCCTAAGCACGTAGGCTTCTGACGTGGTTAGGCTGTGTCACCGCCTGCGCGTCACTCGATGTAGTCGTATCTGCGTTCGTTCATTCGCCCCCAACCGGTGAAGACGAACTCACCGCTGGGCTGGGTGAACTCTTCGACTTCGATCTCTTTCTCGTGGTTGTGAACGTCGTGGATGCGTTCGTACTCCTCGAAGCTCAGTTCGTAGCGTTCGGCGAGGTGGGCGTCGAGGTCGAGCTGGCTTATCTCCTCGTTCCAGCCCTCCTGAATCGTTTCGGCGTGAATCTCTGCTTGTGCGCCGGATCCGTACGAGCCAACCAGCAGTTTCCCACCGGTCACGTCACGCCCCGTCTCCGCGGCGTGTCGGAGGGCGCTGGCACGCGCGAGGTGGACCGACCCCGTGTACCAGTTGCCGACCTGTCTCGCGATGTGTAGCGTCGGTTCGATGCAGTTGTCGACCCACTCGCGGTAGCGGTCGGTCTCTCTGAGTCCGTCCATGTACTCACGAATCTCGGCCTCGAACTCCTCCCAGTCGTCGAAGTCGGCCTCGCGGGGTTGCCGACCGATCTCGACGACGAGGTCATCCTCGACGTCCGTGTCTCGAATCATGTGGCGATAACCGAGCAGTCCCGCCTTGCGGACCATCCCTGGGAACGGCGTGTGAAACGGAATGTAGACGAAATCGTCGGGGTGGGTGTCCCAGGCGACGGACTCGAAATCTTCGAGCGCCTCGCGCATCCGCGCGAGATACACCTGAATCGAGCGCTTGCCGTCGACGCTCGGGAACTGCTGGTTCGGCTTCAGAAAGTCCGTTTCGTCGGCGCTCCCGTATCCCTGCTCGGTCGACAACTCGACGAGACTCGGGTCCTCGCTGATGAGCATCGCCACCGCGCCCGCTCCCTGTGTCGCCTCTCCGGGGTCACCGCGCTCGTACAGTGCGGTGTCGGTGGCGATGACGAGTGCCGACCGTCCGCGGTTGCGACCCGCCTTTATCCAGTTGTAGGCGTCGTCGATACTTTGGGTCCCCGCGACGCAGGCGAATTTCCGCTCGCCCTTGTTGGCGTGGTGGAAGTTGCCGTCGTACACCTGTTCGAGACAGCCGGCGATGTACGTCGAGACGGGCTTGGAGTTGTCGAACGAACTCTCGGTCGCCACGTCGATGCGGCCGATGTCCTCGGGGACGAGGCCCTTTCGGTCCATCAACCGCCTGGCCGCATTCGCACCCATGGTGACGATGTCTTCGTACACGTCGGGGAAGGAACTGAACTCTAATCCGAGCCCTTTCGTGTATTTCTCGGGGTCCTCACCCTTGACCGGGGCGAACGTGCCGGGGAGGTCGAGTTTGAGCTTCCCCGTCCAGATTTCGACAGCGTCGATACCGACGGAAGTCATAGGCGAGGTGTTCATACAGTGGCTATATGATTTTGTCGATGGTCAGTTCGTCGGTTGTCGAATGCGGGCGTCATCGACGGTAAGCCGCTCGGGCCGGAGCTGCTGTTGTCGACGACTGTCACGACGGTGCGTACCGACGTTCGTCCCCGGAGCCGAGAGAATCCGATACGGCGTGGTCACGGGACCGTTCTGGACGCGGTGTCCGTCGCGCCGTCGTCATCTGTGACGCGCAGGGACACGGAGTCGCCACTGCCGAGTCTCACGTCGTTCACCGTTTGTCCGGTTGCGTCGTCGTACTGTCCGTCGCCGTCGGTGTCCCACTCGTACGTGACGATTGACCCGTCGCTATCGGTGGACGGGCCTGCGTTGAGGTCCTTGAAGTTCATGTTCTTCCCCGGATTGATGGTGAAATCGGCGGTCGGCTCTCTATTCGTCGGGGTAGGGGTTGCCGTCGCCGTCGGAGTTGGCGTTGGAGTCGGCGTGGGAGTCGGAGTCGCGGTTGGCGTGGGCGTCGGCGTTGGCGTCGAAGTAGGTGTGGACGTGGGTGTGGATGTGGGAGTAGGCGTTGGCGTCGAAGTAGGTGTCGGCGTCGCTGTTGCTGTCGGCGTCGCTGTTGCTGTCGGCGTCGGCGTTGACGTCCTCGGTGGCGCAGGCGCGGCGGTGGACGTTCGCTCGGGGTTCACCCTCGTTTCGAACAGAATGCTGTCGCTTGGCAGGTGAACGAGGCGCATCTCGACAACTGCATCGGGTTCGAACGACACGCCCGACGATTGCCAGCGTTCGCCCGGTTCGAAGACGCCGTTGTCACTGCCGACGACCGTTCCGTTCGCCCACCCGATGTCGGTCTCGCTCTCGTTGACCCTGACGACGAGGCGGAGGTCGGTCTCGCGGAGTTCGTCGCCGCCGTTGTGAGACAATTGCACCCCGCTGGTCGACACGTCTCCGTCGACGTTCGTGTACGTTACGTCCGCATTCGAAACGGCGTCCCCGAGGTAGTAGTAGCCGAACGACCCCACGGTCAGGACGACGACGCCGACCAGCAGGACGAGACCGATGGTTTCACTCTGGGCCCTCCTCGTCTCGTCGCCGTCTTCACGTCCGTCCGAACGTGGGAGTGGTGCGCTCATGGCTCGACGTACTCAGGTGGTTTCGGGTGCGACGAAGTACGTCGCCGTCCGTCCGTTGTCGAACACCACCGAGAACACGAAGAAGTCGCCCTGGATCACCTCGAACTCCGTCCCCGGCGTCTCGTAGAAGACGAGGGCCACCGTCGCGGTGTCGTTAGCCGCTATCTCAATCGGGCCGACCTGTTCGTACTGGCCCCCCTCGTTTGCCGCCTTCAGCGTGGTCCCGTCGACGACTACCTCCTCCGGTGCGGGTCGCTGGTTGTTTCCCGAACTCTGTCTGTCGACGCCGTAGAAGTTGAAGCGGGCTTGCGAGACGTTCTGGGGTCCGTCCGAGTCGAGGTTCTTCAGCGTCACGTCGACGGCGCAGTCCGTGTTACTACAGTCTGTATCCTGGATTTGTGCCCCGCGCAACACGACCGCGTCCGTCGAGTTCGGATTGATGTCTGACCCCGCCCCGCCACCGTTGCCGCCGCTCCCCTCTCCAGACCCGTCGGCGTCGGTGACCGTCAGGTCGAACGACACCCGTCGATCGGCGCTGGGGCCGAACTGCGTCCTGACAGTCGCCTGCTGGGGTAGGTCGACGTCGTCGGGTGCGACGTACGTGAAGCGGGCGTGTCCGTCCTCGTCGGTCGTCTCCGTCGTTGGCACGACGCTATCGCCTCCAACGGGTGTCGTGAGCGCAGCAGAGACGGATACCCCGCTGACCGGGTTGTTGAATCGGTCACGCGCCTGTACGACGAGCGTCCGGTTCGTCCCCTCGGGGACGGTGAGGTTGGTCTCCCCATCGGCGGTGAGATACTGAGCGTTCGCCGCTTCGACACCGGTTCCGACGCCCACCTTCCCCATGGTCAGTTCGTACGTGGCCCCCGACTCGAACACCAGTTCGACCGTGTTGGGTCGCGGCCCGTCGTTGACAGCGTAGAGGTAGCGCCCGTTGCTCGGCGTGCCGTCGGGGTCGCGTTCGCTCGCGAGCAGGGCCCGCCACTCGCTCGCGTTCTGGCGCGTCGGGACCACCAGCGTGACGTTCCCGCCATCCCCTCGAACCGCAATGGAGTCGGTCGCTCGACTCACCGACCGCAGGTCGACCGATACCGGGTCGCTCCGGGCGGCCGAGAGGTTTCCTTCGACGGTAATCAGTCGAATTTGCCTGCCGTCGACGAGCGCCTGCGACGTCATTGGCAGGGTTCGACCGGTCCCGAATTGGTTGTACAGTGCGGTGTTCTCGTACACCGTCGTCGGCGCGTTCTCGTAGACGCTGTAGGACGGTTCGTACTGGATTGCCGACGTGCTGACGTTCCGGTCGGTGGTCCCATCCCAGTACTGCCCAGTCTCGGGATTCGTCGCGCGCGTGTTCTGGACCGTGACGTTCCCCAGCGCTACCGACTCCAGTCGCCCACCGGGCGGTGGCGGATTCACGAAGACCGTCCGACTCGGATACGTCGTTCCGAGGTCGACCGACACCGGTCGGGTCTCGCCGACCGTCGCGCTCTCGACGATGCCGTTTCGGAGGTGCTGCATGTCACCCTGCACCTGCTGGTTGTGGACGAACTCCACCCGTTCGTTCTGTGTGGGCACCACCGTCACCTGATACACCGACATCGAGATGACCACGATTCCGAGCAACAGCACCGCGCCAACCTGCAGCGCCTGTCCGCGTCGGTCGGCCCGGAGGTTCATAGTCGCCACAAGATTCGTGGACGTAAAAAACGTGCTGGCCTGCGCGCTGGCGAGTCGAGACCCGGCGATTCGCTGCCTCAGTCGTCCTCTTCGATGACTTCGGGGTCGCTCATCGCGCTCTGGAGACTATCGAGTCCGTTGACCCACTCGGAGACGAGTCCGTAGTCGAGTTCGTCGACGACCGCCATGTCGAGTTCGTCGCCGTCGACGATGCGCGTCCCCGCCTGCACGACGTAGCCGAGTGCGGCGTCGAGGTCCTCGTCGGCTTCTGCGTCTGCGGCCGCGTGGATGTACTCGTCGACGCTCGCGCTGTCGGCAGCGCCGGCCGCGATGTACTCCTCGGCGGCGTAGAAGACGCAGACGAGACTCGTCTGGACGCCGTCGATGAGCATGAGTTTCTCCTCGTCCTCGAACGCGACTTCGCTGAGGACGATCTCTCGTACGCGACTCAACTCGTCGACGGCCGACTCCTGGTCGAGACGCCCGTCGTCGTAGGCGGAGACGATTTTCGCCACGGCGATTGCGGCGTCGTCCTGCAGGTTGAGCAGGAGGCGCGCTGCGTCTTCGTTCTCGGGGTCTAGTTCCTCTTCTTCGACTCGTTTCAGCCAGTTCGTCCACCGTTCTTCTGTGTAGAACGTCTCCTCGGGGTCGGCCATACGTTGACCGTGCCTTTGATGACTCAAATGCCTTTCTTATCGGTCGAGCGTCGCTCGGGTATCAATTTCATAAACCTGTCGGGGCGTCTCAACGTGTGCGGTTTCGACAGCGGCCTCGTAGCCCTCCTCGAGGAGCCACCGAACGCGTCGTGGAACCGTCTTCGGCCCGAGGACGGCCCCCGGTCGCTCGGGGTCGTCGACGAAGTCCGTCTCCATCAGGAATTGCTCACCGCCCTCGGCGGCTTCGACCAGCCACTCCCGACGGCTCATCACGCTCGGCGTCGGTCCCGTCAGCGACCCCTCGGCGTAGTGCTTTACGACGCGCTCGCTGGCGAGTCCGCGAGACTCGGCCCACGCGGCGACCGCCGACAGGTCCGTCGTCGCCTCCGTGTGTAACTGGACGGCGCAATCCAGTTCGCTTCCCAGCGACAACGCGTGTTTGAGAACGTCGTTCGAAACGTCCCACACCGCGTCGGTCACCTCGTAGTGTGGCCGACCCGACTTCAGCGCGAGCGCCCGACCCTCGCGGACGAACTCGGCGGCGACCTTTAACCCCGCCTCCATCAGTTCGCCCGCCTCCGCAGGCTCGAATCCCCGGTCGTCGGTTAGCCGACTGACGAGGCCGGGGTGAACGCCGAGGACCGGCCACGCACGTCCGGGAAGGTGCGCCGTCGCCGATTCGACGGCTGCCAGGGTCTCCTCGAAGACGGCGCGGAAGTCCTCGCCGGCGTCGGCTTCGACGCCCAGATGCCACGACGGCTTGTTGACGACGAGCAGGTGCGTCCCACCGACGCGGGCGAACTCTTTGACCGCCTCGATGCCCCGCCCGTGTCGCGGGTCGAGGTGCATGTGGTTGTCCAGCACCGGCGTGTCCAACTGCTCCATAGCGACCGCTAGACGGTGCGTCGGAAAGTCGTTTCTCACTCGGTGGCTCTGCCGTGACTCTGTCGTTTCCACCGTGGTTGTGTCGTTTCCACCGTGGTTGTGCCGCCTCACACGGGCGGCGATTACTCCCCGAGCGTCACGCTCTCGGTTGCCGCGTTGCGGAGGGCGTCCGACCGTCCGTGGGTTCCCGGTGCGATAGCGAGCGTTCGAAGGCCGAACGAGTTCGCCAGTTCGACGACCGGCTTGAAGTCCGTGTCGCGCGATGCGATGGCAATCGTTCCCGCCCGGCCTTCACAGACGAAGCGCGTCGCGTCCACGGCGAGTTTGACGTCCACGTCGCCGCTGGTAATCACGACCTCGAAGCCCCGCGCTTCGGCGGCCTGAATCAACCCCGGCGTCGCGTGCTCGTTGAGGTACAGTCTGGTCGCGACCGGTGGTCCGACTTCCCCGGCGGCTTCGCGGACCTCGTCGAGGTCCACGTCGAACTCGTCGCGGAGGATGTTGGGGCCGTCTACGAACAGGGCGACCCCCTCGGGGACTACCGACCCCGAGGCCTCTCGTCCGAACCACTTCATGGGCCGAGTAGCCAACGGTCGGCTAAATGCGTGCTGGTTGGACGCGCGAGCGGCTTCACACTCGTCGCACACATCCGCGGTAGCATGATGCTCGGACGCCGCGTCGAATCGAACCAGAGTTGGCGAAATTTGGGACACAGTTTGAACAAGAGCCATTTATCGGGCAACCCTTCCTCACGCATGGAACACAGCACTCTCGGTCGCCGTCGGCTGTTGGCGCTCGGTGCGGCCGGTCTCGTCGGCGTGGCCGGGTGTCTCGGCGGACAACCCGGTGCGTCAGACGGCGGTTCGATGGGCGGGGAGGGTAACGACGAGGGCGGCGACGGTGGTGCCGAGGGCGGGGAGTCGACGGCTTCGTCGGACGCGACGACGCTCGCGAACCACCCCGCCGCAGTCGACCTCGACGCCCAACCTCGACTCGGACCCGACCCGACATCGGCGGCGGCGACGATCATCGCCTTCGAGGACCCGTCCTGCACCCGGTGTGCGGCGTTCGAGCGCGACACGGTTCCACGAATCACGTCCGAACTCGTCGACCCGGGCGTCGGCGCGTTCGTCGTCCGGACCTACCCCGTCATCTACCCGTGGGGTGAGCCCGCCGTTCAGGCGCTCGAAGCGACCTACGCCCGCGACGCCGACGCGTTCTGGGGGTTGCTCGACCACTACTTCGCTGACCAGTCGTCGTTCGACGCCGACAACGTCCTCACGAAGACCGGCGAGTGGCTGGCGGCGAACACCGACCTCGACGCTGACGCCATCGTGAGCGACGCCGAGAACGAGGCCTACGACGACCTCGTGCAGGCCGACCTCGACGCGGGGCAAGCGGCCGGGGCTGGCGGAACCACTCCCTCGGTGTTCCTCTTCCGCGACGGCGAGTATCGAACGAAGGCCGCCGGAAGTGTGAGCTGGGAGCTCATCCAGAACGCGCTGGAGCTATGAGATCCGAGAAGAGGGCACCAAAGGCGCGATGAACGTCGGATTACCCACCCGCGCGGCCGACTTCCGACTCGTCGCCCGGACTGCCCGCCTCGTCCTCACCATCCCCGTTTACGCGCTCGTCGCCGTCGTGGTCACCGTCGCCGCGCTCTCGGCGTTCGTCGTCTCCCAGAACCTCGTCCTCGTCTCCGACCTCGTGGTCGGTGGCTCGCTCCCGCTGTCGAATCGGCTGACCATTCTGGTCGAACTCTACCCGTTCGTCGGGGCGAACTACGGCCTCCTGACTGGGGGTGCGCTCCTCGTCGTCGCCGCGCTGGTCGGCGTCGACATCTCCATGGTCGTCTACCACTTCCGCGAGCACGGTGTCGGCGCGCGAGAGGGGAGCGGAAGCGCCGCCGGTGTCGTTCTGGGCATGCTCGGTGCCGGCTGTGCGGCCTGCGGGTCGGCGGTGCTGTTCGGCGTGCTCTCACTCGTCGGTGCGGGCGGGGCGGCGCTGTTGCTCCCGTTCGACGGACTCGAGTTCTCGGCGCTCGCGGCGCTGGCGCTCTTCCTGTCGATGTACTGGCTCGCAGACGGGATGCGCGGTGGCGAAATCAACGGCTGTCCCGTCGACCTCGCGCCCCCCTGACCGCGCTCTCGACGACGTCTCTTCGAATCTTTCTCAGCGTTCGGTTACCTCGAGGACCTTCCCGGCCGCGATGGTCTGTCCCATGTCGCGGATAGCGAAGCTCCCGAGTTCCGGAATCTCCGAGGACGGCTCGATGCTGAGCGGTTTCTGCGGTCGGAGCGTCACGATGGCCGCGTCACCAGCCTTGATGAAGTCGGGGTTCTCCTCTTCGACCTCTCCGGTCGCGGGGTCGAGCTTCTGGTCGATGGACTCGAAGGTGCAGGCGACCTGTGCGGTGTGTGCGTGGATGACCGGCGTGTACCCTGCCGTGATGACCGACGGGTGCTGCATGACGACGATCTGGGCTTTGAACGTGTCGGCCACTTTCGGTGGGTCCGCGGCCGGCCCGCAGACGTCGCCGCGTCGGATGTCGTTCTTGCCGATGCCGCGGACGTTGAATCCGACGTTGTCTCCGGGCTGGGCCTCGTCGACCTCTTCGTGGTGCATCTCGATGGTCTTCACCTCGCCGCTGGCGTCGGATGGCATGAAGGAGACGTTGTCTCCCTTCTTGAGGACGCCCGTCTCCACGCGGCCGACCGGGACGGTTCCGATTCCGGAGATGGTGTACACGTCCTGAATCGGGACGCGGAGCGGTGCGTCCGTCGGCGGACTCATCTCCGGGAGGTCGTCGAGCGCTTCGAGAATCGTCGGCCCGTCGAACCAGGGCGTGTTCTCGGAGTGTTCGGAGACGTTGTCACCCTCGAAGGCGGAGATGGGGATGAAGCTCGCGTCGTCGACGGCGAAGCGCACCTGCTTCAGCAGTTGCTTGACGTCGTCGACGACCTCTCGGTACCGGTCTTCGGCGTAATCGACCGTGTCCATCTTGTTGATGGCGACGATGAGCGTCTCGATACCGAGAGTGCGCGCGAGGAAAACGTGCTCGCGGGTCTGGGGGGCGACGCCGTCGTCGGCGGCGACGACGAGGACCGCGTGGTCTGCCTGTGAGGCCCCCGTAATCATGTTCTTCACGAAGTCGCGGTGTCCCGGCGTGTCCACGATAGTGAAGTAGTACTTGTCCGTGTCGAACCGCTGGTGGGCGATGTCGATGGTGACCCCGCGCTCTCGTTCCTCGGCGAGGTTGTCCATCACGTAGGCGAACTCGAAGCCGCTCTTACCCTTCTCCTGTGCTTCTTCGCGGTACTGTTCGATGATGTGCTCGGGTACCGACCCCGTCTCGAAGAGGAGTCGCCCGACGAGCGTGCTCTTGCCGTGGTCGACGTGACCGATGATGGCCAGATTCTGGTGTGGTTTGTCGGACATGGCTGTCGTGGCGTGGGGACGCCTGTACCACTCTAGTAGTCACGCTCTAAACATAATGGTTTGTTGTGTCGCGCTGGACTCTCACGTATCCGAACAGTTTCTCCGGATGATGCGAACAGTTTCTCCGGGCGGTGGGTTCGCCCACGCGGGCGTTACTCACACATCGTCTGTCGTCCGGTGATTTCACCCATCACCCCGTCTGTCGTCCGGTGATTCCCTGCATCTCCAGTTCGAAGACCCTGACCTCCACGTCGTCGATGTCCTCGTCGAAGATAGAAATGGGCCCGAACGCCTCGTTGATCGCGGTATCGTCGAAGTCGCCCGCCTCGGTTCGGTCTCGGAGTGTCCCCGTCACGACGATGCTCCACCACGTCCGCCGGTCGACGTAGTCGTACAGCACCAGACACGCCTCGTCGGTCGTTTCGACGAAGGCCATCTTCTTGCTCTCGCCGTCCTCGCTCAGGCGAACGAGCAGACGGCCGTCCTCGTAGACGTAGGAGATGGGGACCGCGTACGCCCGCCCGTCGTTTGCGAGTGAGAGGACGCCCGTCCGCTCAGACCGCAAGCGCTCTTCGACCGTCGATTCGTCCATGCCGAACGTGTTCACATACTCGACGTGTTCCACGGTTTCTCCTCTCGACGGTACGCACGCTGAGATGAAAGGTGGCGTGGTTGGCGACCAGCGTTGCACGCGGGCCGGACGGCACCAGTCCACCCAGGGAATTACGACCGGTTCTGCGTCGAGGAACTCGGAACGATTCCGAGGCGGGCGTGCGGTGCGTGTACGAGTTGGCGTCGAGTACGCGGCGAGAGTGACTTGGCGTCGAGTACGCGCAGTGAGCAATCACCGTCTCTGGGCGTGTCGCCGCCAGTATCCCGAAATTGTTTAGAACGAAATTTATCCCGTGAGCTACGTACATACCGATATGACCGACGGAGTGAATCTGTGCTGGACCAGTTAACCGCGGCGTTCGCCAGCAACAGTCCGGTCGTTCAGGGGCTACTGGGCGGTATCGTCATTGCGACGTTCAACATGCTCGGAGCGATGCTCATCCTGGTCTGGCGCAACCCGACCGAGAGATTTCTCGACGGGTCACTCGGCTTCGCGGCGGGCGTGATGCTTTCGGCGAGTTTCACGAGCCTCCTCTTGCCGGGAATCGAGGCCGGAGGCGTCGTGCCGGTACTCGTGGGGTTCTTCCTCGGCGTCGCCGTCCTCGACCAGGGTGACCGCTGGGTCCCGCAGGTACAACCACTCATCAGTCGGCGATTCGCTACCAACGGCGGCGACGACGGCGACGCGATGCAGTCGACCCGGGTTCGCTCCGTCGTCCTGTTCACGGTGGCTATCACGCTGCACAACATGCCCGAGGGACTCGCCGTCGGCGTGGGGTTCGGTGCCGGAGACGTGACGAACGCTCTCGCGCTCATGTTCGCAATCGGTATCCAGAACATCCCGGAGGGATTGGCCGTCTCGGTGGCCGCAATCAACGCCGGACTCGGTCGGAAGTTCTACGCCGCCGTCGCGGGTATCCGTGCCGGCCTCGTCGAGATTCCACTCGCCGTCTTCGGCGCGTGGGCCGTCACCATCGCCGCTCCGCTGTTACCCTACGCGATGGGCTTTGCCGCCGGCGGCATGCTGTTCGTCATCGCACACGAAATCGTCCCGCAGACCCAGTCACGCGGCTACGAGCGCACCGCCACGCTCGGACTGATGGTCGGCGCAGCGATCATGCTCTATCTGGACGTTACCCTGGGCTGACCCCCGCGAACGTCGCGGCTGGGTGATTCGTCGCGAGTCGACGACCCCGCTGAGGTCTCCCGATTTTCTCGTCCATTCGAGTGCTCGACTCCGTCGCGCTTCGGGACCATGCCGCCAATTGGGGCGTTTTTGAGTGGATACCAAAGCATTACTTACGTGACCCCATGGAGGTTGTATGGCCCTTCGGAACCCACCGCTGGCCGAACTCCACGCCGAGCGTGGGGCCACGTTCACCCCGTTTGGTGGCTGGGACATGCCGGTCGACTTCGGGTCGATTCGGGACGAACACACCGCTGTCCGCGAACGTGCCGGCATCTTCGACGTCTCGCACATGGGCGAAATCGAAGTGTCCGGACCCGACGCGACGGTGCTGATGCAGCGTCTCACCACGAACGACGTGACGGCGCTCAGCCCCGGTGACTCTCGGTACGCGATGATCACCGACGACGACGGCATCATCCTCGACGATACAGTCGTCTACCGGTTGCCCGACGATGACGGCTACCTGTTCATCCCCAACGCGGGCCACGACGGGGAGATGTACGAACGCTGGAGGGCCTTCCGCGACGAGTGGGGGTACGACGCGGACGTACACAACGCGACCGAATCGTACGCCATGTTCGCCGTCCAGGGTCCACAGTCGCCCAGTCAGGTCGCCGACGCTGCTGGTGACCACGTGCTGGATCTCTCGAAGTTCGAGATGACCACGGCGACGATTTCGCGGGTCGACTGTCTGGTCGCCCGAACCGGCTACACCGGCGAGGACGGCTTCGAGGTGCTCTGTCCGTGGAACGACGCCCAGCAGGTCTGGGACGCCTTCGACTGTCAACCCTGTGGATTGGGCGCTCGTGATACCCTCAGAATCGAGATGGGCTACCTGCTGTCGGGACAGGATTTCGACCCCGAGAACGAACCGCGGAATCCCTACGAGGCCGGCGTCGGATTCACCGTCAAACCCGACACCGAGTTCGTCGGACGAGACGCGCTCGAACGCGTCGCCGCCGAGGGCGTCGACGAGCGCTTCGTCGGGCTGAAACTGCTCGACCGGGGAATCCCCCGTCACGGGTACGAGATTACCGACGCCGAGGGAACGCACATCGGTCACGTCACCAGCGGGACCCTGAGTCCGACGCTGGGCGAATCGGTCGCCCTCGGCTATCTCCCCGTCTCACACACCGACCTCGGCACCGAAGTCGGAATAACGATTCGCGGCGCGCGTAAGCGTGCGACAGTCGTTTCGACACCCTTCCTGGAGGATACGTAAATGTTCGAAGTACCTGACGAGTTAGGATATCTGGAATCGCACGAATGGATTACGACCGACGGCCCCCACCGGGTCGGCATCACCGACTTCGCACAGGACGAACTCGGCGACGTCGTCTTCGTCGAACTCCCCGCCGAGGGCGACGAACTCGACGCCGGCGAGACGTTCGGCGTCGTCGAGAGCATCAAGGCGGTTTCGGACCTCTACGCACCCGTTTCTGGAACCGTAGTCGCCGTCAACGAGACGCTGTTCGACCACCCCGAACTGGTCAACGACGACTCCTACGGAGACGGGTGGATGCTCGAAATCGACCCGAGTGATCCCGACGAATTCGACGACTTGCTGAGCCCGGAGGAGTACCGCGAGCAAATCGAATGACTATGGACCGATCGGGTAGTCCGTACGCCCCACACACGGCCGAGGAGACGGCGACCATGCTCGAAGCCGTCGGCGTCGACGACGAGGCGGCCCTGTTCGACATCCCCGACGGCGTCGCCTTCGAGGGCGCGTTCGACATCGAGGCGAGAAGCGAGCGGGAACTCCGCGGCGAACTCACACAGCTATTGGAGACGAACGACGACCTGACGGAGTTCCTCGGGCGTGGTCACTACGCTCACTACGTTCCGTCGGTGGTCGACCACCTGTCGTTGCGCTCGGAGTTCCTCACCAGTTACACCCAGTACCAACCAGAAATCACGCAGGGATTCTTGCAGGCGTTGTTCGAGTACCAGTCGATGCTGGTCGAACTGACGGGACTGCCCGTCGCCAACTGCTCGATGTACGACGCCGCGACGGCGCTGGGCGAGGCGGCCCGACTCGCCGCACGGCTCAGACAGACGACCGGGTCGACGGTCCTCGTCCCCGGCCAGGTACGCGCCGGGAAACGGGGGGTCCTCGACAACTACGTCGAGGGCACCGACCTCACGGTCGAGTCGTACCCGCTCGACGATGGCAACGTCGACGTCGAGGCACTTGCCGATCTCGTCTCCGACGAGACGGCGATGGTCTACGTCGAGAATCCGACGGTGCGAGGCACAATCGAGGAACGCCTCGCGGACGTCGGCTCGCTCGCCGCCGACAACGACGCGCTGTTCTGTCTCGGGTCGGATATCGTCGCGCTCGCACTCCTGCAGGAACCCGCCGCCGTCGGCG
>JBNJGG010000006.1:0-40931 GCA_051747545.1 Halobacteriota archaeon
AAGATGCAAGAAAACCTTGTCTGGGCGACCGGCTACAACGTGTTCGCGCTCCCGCTCGCGGCGGGGATTCTCGCACCCATCGGTATCCTCCTGTCGCCGGCGATCGGCGCCGTGTTTATGTCGCTGTCGACGATCATCGTCGCGATTAACGCCCGCAGACTAGGGAATGTAGATCTCTCCCTGCCTGCGTAACCCACAATCTCACCCATGCCCGTCATCAAGACATCGCTGTTTGGCCTTGGACTCCTGTCCGGAGGAATACTGATCGGTGGGCTTCTCGTGAGTATCCGGAGCCAGTCAGTCCGGTTCTGGCCCCACGGCACCCGCCACTGGACGTTCTGGCTCGGCTGGACTGCGTGGGTCGTCTACGTTGGAAGTCTGTTCGGAGTGGCGTACCTAGACTGGTGGAGTTGGTACCGTCCCTCGACGCTCCTCCAGATTGCCAGTCTACTGTTGCTCTTGGCTGGCGCGCTGGTCTCTCTCTGGGCGGTGTGGCGTCTCGGATTCCGCGAGAGTACCGGTCTCGAAGGGCAATTAAACACTGATGGACCGTATCGGTATTCTCGAAATCCGCAGTACGTCAGCTACGTCACGATGCTCATCGGTGGAGC
This sequence comes from Halobacteriota archaeon, assembly GCA_051747545.1. Lineage (GTDB taxonomy): Archaea > Halobacteriota > Halobacteria > Halobacteriales > Haloferacaceae > JBNJGG01. The sequence continues at coordinate 612 of JBNJGG010000006.1, forward strand.
GGTTATCGCTGGATCTTGGATGACAGCGGTTCTGGTCTTACTCGGGATCGCCTGGTTCCTGCTGGCGCCGCTCTCGGAGGAACCGTGGCTCCGAGACCAATACGAAGAGGCGTACGAGGCGCACCGCGAGTCGGTTCCTCGATTCATCGGTCGTCCGAGCCAGCGGCCCGATCAACAGGAACACACCAACCCCTCACGAAGAGATGACCCATGACTGACGACACCCACCAATCGTTCGAAGTTGGGAACCAGACGGTCTCTCCGGGCGAGAAGACGCAGTTCCGGTACGCCGTCGGTACGACGTTTCACGACGATCCGATCGAGATTCCGGTCACAGCCATCAACGGTGAGCAAGCGGGACCAACAGTCTTTCTGACCGCTGGGGTACACGGTGACGAACTCAACGGCATCAAAATTATTCAGGAGGTCGCGGACCACTACGAACCCGAAGACATCCACGGAGCGCTCGTCTGTTTGCACGTGCTGAACGTGCCCGGTTTTCTCGCCCAGCAGCGCTACATCCCGATCTACGACGAGGACCTCAATCGCTCATTCCCCGGCACTCCACGGAGTACGACAGCGAAACGGCTCGCAAACGAGATCTACGAGCAGTTCATCTCGAAGTGCGATCTCGGCCTCGACTTCCACACGTCGACGCGCAACCGGACGACGATGTACCACGTCCGTGCCGATATGCGCGATCCGGCCGTCGAACGGCTCGCTCGGGCGTTCGGTACGAGCGTGATTCTTGACGGTGTGGGGTCGGACGGGACGCTCCGAAGCGTGGCCTGCCGGGACGACATCCCGACGGTGACTGTCGAAATGGGCCGTGCACACCGATTCCAGACGGCACACCTTGACCGGGCGCTCCATTGCGTCGCGAGTGTTCTCGCCGAACACGAGGTCCTACCAGATCACCCGGTTTCCTGGCCCGGCTGGACGCGTGTGATCGCCCGTGACGGGGAGAAGACGTGGCTTCGCGCTGACACCGGTGGGCTCGTCGAGATGGAGTGGGGACCCCACCCACTCGTCGAGGACGGCGACCCGCTATTCACCATCTCCGATCACTTCAAAGACGAAGTCGAAGTCGTACGTGCGCCGTCGACTGGCCTCATCGTTGGTGTTCTCGAGAACGCAGTCGCATACCCAGGGCACCCGCTGTGTCACTTTGTGAGTGTCGACGAGACGATCACCGACATCATTCGCGACGACATTGAGCGAGGTATCTTCGATATCTACCGTGAAGGCGGCTTTCAGTGGCCCGAGCCGCGCTGGTACGCAACGCACGGACACGACGCAGATTCAGAACACCCAGAAAATGACTATGACACCAAACGAGGGAATACAGATGACTGAGCCGTCCCATCCGATATTCGCACGACTGTACGATCCGGTGATGAAACCGGCAGAGCAAACCGTGCTCGCCGAACATCGCCGCTATCTCGTGAACGAGATTTCCGGGGCGGTTCTGGACCTTGGTGCGGGGACGGGTGCGATGTTTCCGTACTTCGAAGAAGCTACTGCTGATGGTGGAGATCTCACGCTATTCGCGTTAGAACCAGACTCCCACATGCGCCGGCAAGCAGTCGAACGAGCACGTGACCTGGAACTCGAGATCGAGATCGAAAGCGCCGGTGCGGAAGCACTCCCGTTCGCAGACGATTCGTTCGATGTGGTCATCGCGTCACTCGTGTTCTGCACCATTCCCGATTTTGACGCCGCGCTCTCCGAGGTGGCTCGGGTACTGAAGCCGGGAGGCGAGTTCCGGTTCCTCGAGCACGTCCGCGGAGAGGGCGCCATAGGTGTCGCCCACGACGTACTCGCCCCAGCGTGGCATACCGTCGCTGGCGGCTGTCACCTAAATCGCGAAACGGACGAGATGTTTCGAGACGACGAACGATTCGATCTCGTAGATTACACACGGCTGGAGGACATTCCGCAGGTCGTTCCAATCGTCCGTGGGACACTCAAACGCCGACGTGAGGGATCGATTCTTTCTCAGTTCGTGTGAGGAGTGAAGTTTTGCTCATCTTTTCGCAACAAGGACGACGTGCTGGAGAAAGGGCAACGCGTGGTGCCCAGCCCTCACCTGCTCGGTGATCACCGATGGATCAAGGTCATACGCTCGTAACAGTCGCTCAACGAGCGATCGGATTGGACTCTTGAGTAGTTGAAGGTACAGCGTCGTCCACCTCCGGAATCGCCCGACACTGTGTTCCGTGATGTCTTCGACCGCTTCGAGGTTAAAGTTCGCATCGTCGAGAGCGGCGTTGTATTGTTCGACAGTACCTACCGACGGCATGTCCCACGCGTCTGCAAACGAGTCGACGTATCCTCGTTCCGTCTCGCTCACGTCGGACTGCATCACGAGGTCGGAGAGCACGAGGGTCCCCTCAGGTTCAAGGACATCTGCGATTGCAGCGAACACGCTGTCCCGGTCGGGGAGATACACGAGCGCATCGATGGCCGCACACGCGGCGAACGAATCGGTCGAAAACGGGAGTTGCGTTGCATCGCCAACGACGAACGCGGCCTCGACGCGCTTCTCACGTGCGTTCTCTGTTGCCTGTTCGATGTTGTACGGAACGAGGTCCAGTCCAGTGACGCTGAATCCGAATCGATCGGCGAGGTGGATCGCCGGACCGCCCCGTCCACAGCCGACATCCAGAAGCCGTACTCCGTCCGTAGCTGGCAGGTGCGACGCGATCCTCGAGCCGACTTCCGTGACGAGACGGCGCTGACTCGACCCGACAATATGTGGTTGGTACCACTCCGAGTAACCGAGATTAAGAAACTCGTCAGTGTCGAGCAGGAGGTCGAACGCCCGCCAGATGTCGGCTCGCTCGCCGCGGTAGGAGAACTGGTCGGTGATCCGCTCGTAGAGAGGGCTCTGATCCATCGGGCACCTACTCCAGCTCGGCAACCTCCGAGTAACAGTACTCGGACTCGTCGCAGTATGCGAGGTCGGCACACCCACGGGGGCGCTGGTAATCGATCTCCTTGTGCCGTCGGAGATACGTCACGTAGCCGTCGTCGACGCGGTCCAGGATGTCGTGACAGACCCACTTCTCCCCGAACCAGGTAGCACCCAGATTCCGGTACGGGCACAGGAAGATCGTCCGTTCGACCGAATCGACCTGTGGCCTCTCGACGATCCGGACACCGACGAGGCGGTACGCGACGCGAAGTCGCTTGACCACTGAATTCGGTGTATTTGCGCCAATGAAGAGGACATGCGCGATCACGTATCCAAGGTCGTGGAGGAACCGTCGAATCATCGTTCAGGACTTCGCCTGCCGTCCCAAAGTATCTTGACCAGCTGCGTTAGTCCGATCGAGCAGGAGTCTCGGGACACGTTCGTCTGGCCTGGCTGTAGCTACAATCGACTGCCGTCTGGACACGTCATCGATCGTTTCCTCACTGGCCTCGAAATCGGGTGGGCGGGGTACTCGACCATCTCGTCGAGTCGGCCACAGCAGGCGGCCTGCTCGACTTGACCCACTGCATCGGTTCGACCGGCGTGGGAACAATGCCCGCCGATCCCGACGCCCTGAAATGTTACTTCCCAACCACCCAGATGCGGGAGCTACGACGGAGCACCCCGGGCAGACGTTTAAACCTGATTGGTTCATTCCAATGAAGTATGTCATTTGACGAAGATCGGACAGCATACGACCACAATATCGAGGAGGTGATCTACAACCTCTGGCTCGAACCCGACGCAACCGAGATCCTCCAGATGAACCTCGAGCTCAGCCGTCACGAGATGAAGTGCCGAGACTGTGGTGAATACGCAGACTGGTGGGTTTCCGAGATTCGGACCAAGGAAGGCTACGAGGCGGGCGATGGCGGCCGGGTGAATTCGTTTTTCTGCGATTCCTGCATCCCAGAGCCGTTCGTCCAACTCTGGTGCTATTGGCCGTGGACTGACGAGGAAGCACTCGATCACGACGACGCCGGCGTAGATATCGAGGAAGGAGACGGGGAGGGCAGTCCCGACGTCCTGACGGATGGCGGTCAGTTCCCTTCCGAGGAGCGGATGGAGTGGTTCTACAGGGAGATCGAGGCGTTCACTGACCACAAGGTCCAGCCGCATGAATCGGAAGTCACCATGTCGATCGTCGAGCCCGAGGACACGTTCACGATCGATCTTGAACCGGTCGTCGACGCCGGGTTAAGCTACCGTCTCGTACTGTCCGATGGACTAGTCGGGAACCATACCGGGGAGCTGCACTTCCAGCCCCAGGAGACGATCGATCCGGCTTACCATGAGATCCAAGACGAGCCGTCAGGAGAGTCGTTACTGTACATCCCCCCGGAGGTGTCGGAACAAACCTACCACGCCATCATTAGGGTGTGGCGGCGGTGGGGAGTATCAATCTTCGAGGCCGAAAAGTTCCTTGAGGAGGTCGGCTTCTTCGACAGTGAGTCCGACGAGAGAGGACCAGTGTAACAGACTGAGTCGACCCGATCATCATCTCTGACAACACGGCTCTTGAGCGGTTACGAGAGCACGGCGAAGTCGTTGCGTTCGGGATGTCGAAGCGTCCCAGTGGGTCGGTATAATGGCAAGAGCCGCGCATAGGGGCGAGACGAGATCCTGGTAGTGGTCATTCAGGAGGCCGACTGCGGACTTCCATCAGATCCGAGATTTTGTCTAACTGCTCTCAGTGGTTAACGTCAAACCGATTGAAGAATTCATTTGACTGACCCCGGGATACAACGCCCCCTCTCAGGGAACGTTGTTGTTCAAATCTACCTGATTTGCTCGTCCCCTACGTTCAAACGCCATTGAGAGCCGCTGTCAGTTATGGTTGTACCCGGAATCGGGATCGTCGGCGGCGTTCCGGAATTCGTCCTCGAAGCGTTCGCGTTCCTCAGCGTCGTCCGGGAGGTCGTAGTGAAGCTCTGGACACGGGACGAAACATCGCAACGGTGCTCGATCCCATCTGCCGAGACACCTCTGTTCTTCTGATCGGTGATATACCCCTTCCTGATGTGATGCGAGGCTCGACTACTGGGACACTTGAAGGCGGAGTCGTTCTTCTGCGCCGCTTCGCAGTCCTCAGGATCACGGTCATGAGGACAGTCTAAACCAACCTTACACGGACGAGTCCACTTGTAGGCGATCTTCTGTAGCGTCGACGGACTCATTCTCCCGTCACCTTTCGTGAGCAACGGTTCTCTCCCCTCCTCGTCTGTTACGGGCGGTCGCTGATCATCGAGATAGTCCTGAATGATCTCTGGAATGTCGCCATAGAGGGTTATCTCCCGTTCGCTACTCTCGTCATTCTTGAGCAGGGTCGCTTCGTCGGTTTGGTACTTGAGAACCCGCTCATCGTTGTCGAAGTCAGGCACATCACAGCTGATTAATCCGCTTTTCCGAGGACCCGACTGACAGAGGAGTTCCATCGAGACGTGCTCTACATCTGCGTACTCGTATTTTCGGAGGTACTCCAGTGATGCATTCGCTATCTCTGGATCGAGCTTCTTTTTGTCGACGCCCTCGCCACCGGCATAGTCTATTTCCGGGATGTTGACGCACGTCTCGAAGCGAACCGGAGCCATGCGGTGTTCGATCAGATAGCGGATAAACTCACGAAAGAGATACATATCGTCACTGAGCGTCGTGTCCGCTAACGGTTCATCCCGAAGCAGAGACTCGTACTGACGCCATTTGTCGTACCGTTCAACATCCTCGCTCGTGAGATCGTCGGTCGTTTCGACACGGGCCTCCTCTGCAAGGTACGTCTGGAGATAGTCCAACTTTCGTCTGTATTGTTCCGTCGACTTCACTTCATCCAATTTCTGTTCCCGAAACTCATCCAGGACATCTTCCATTGAGCGCGACTTTAACGAGGGTTCTGGAAACGAATCCGCCATCTGATCCACGACAGCAGAAGCAATCTGCTCCAAGAATTCCTCAGTGGGATCCTTAGAGAGGCGTTGTTTCACGAACTCTACGTCGTCGCGCCGGTCGGTCATCAATTCAGTACAGTAATCACCCACTTAATGCACTTAGCCTTCGCCGAGTTATACCGGTGATTGGAGCTATTCGCCCCTTACTTCCCGGTGAAGAAACAATGCGGAACCCACCGCAGTACGTCGGTTCTAAATAATCTGTTCAAGCGATATCGCTGTCCTCACTCGGATTTCCAGCTCCCCTTGCCCGAATATAAAAACAGGCAATGAATCAGAGACCAATCCTCAATCAAGCCCACCCCCGTATTGCGATTCCAAAAGATCCATTCAGACGGTAAGCACCCACGGTGTGAGCCTTCACTGCAGTCGGGGGTACCCAGAGGGAATTCCCACATCGTACATCAGTAGATTCTCACGCACGCTCTTAGTGATTACTCCAGTTGATGATGTAATCTACGTTCAATCGTCGTTGTTACGGAAGACTCTCCGCTCACACATCATACCCGTAACATCAGTTCAGTTGGACGGGCAGTCATCGGAGTTGCCGGCGTAACCGCACTTGCAACGGCTCTAGCGGTCGGAATAGAGATGTCAACACTCCCCTTCGCAGAATCCACCGGACTACTCCTCAGCAGTCTCTTAGTTGGAATCGTCAGTATTCCAGAGTAACGTTTAGTGACGCTAACGGTATTCCTCCGTGATCCAACACCGCATCAGAGACCGGAAGCTAAGTGCAGCCACAAATTTTCCTCCCTACACGCTCATCCATCTCCAGGACTAATACTGCTAATCGTCTACCAGCGAATCGATGTAGTCTTCGAGCGATTCATACACGGCGCTGAACTCGGGGAGATCTGCGACCAAATCGGGAAGCGTGTGCTGCCACCCGTCACGGATCTCATCCCGTTTCTCTCTCGGAAGCCCGTCCCGAAGGTCGATATCCAGACCGTCGTGTTCACACTTCCGCGTGAATGCCGGAAGAATGACCGAGTCATCAACGTCGGCCTCCGTAAGCATCCGATACAGGTCGTAGTAGTCACGAGCCTGTGACCGCTGATAGAGCGCCCGCAACTTCTCAGCGAAGATTTCCTCCAGACTGTACGCAGTCAACTCGAATTCGGGAACGTCCTCGTAGCTGTGGTGATGATTCACTGAATCGAACGCAACGTATTCATCGATCATCACGTCGAGACTCGTCGTGTTCTTGTGACCGAGCACACTATTATACTGGATGTCGATATCGACGTAGTGCGTCGGATACGCTTCTTTCTGTAGTTCACGGTGTTTGGTCACCTCGAAGTCGATACCAGAGGCTCTGGCAGCGTCTTTCAATGCGCCTTGCAACTCCGCTTTGCTTCCGTGGTACTCGCCCTCGACACCGAAATCGAGGTCTTCCGAGTAGCGCCACGTCTCCGGGAAGTACAACTTGCTGAGTGCAGTGCCTCCTTTGAACAGCAGGTTGGCGCCGTAGGAGCTCGTGTAGATCGCCCAGAGGATCCACGAATTGACGTAGTTCTTCTCCGCATAGCCGAGGCGGACATCCAACTCTCTGGCCAGCCGTCGAAGTTGCGCTTCAGAAATCATGAGGAGTCATCCGGGAGGAACGACTCGGGGCTGACGTTCAGGCGGAGTTGGTACGTGCTGTCGCGGGTCCCCCTCGCTTCTCGCGTCGGATCGAGCAGCGGGTACCCGGTCGTGAAGTTCTCGACGAGCTCGTCGTACTCCGGAAGATCGATGTCCAACTGGTCGGCGAGGTACACGAGTCGTTTCGTTGCGGCACCGTTCCCAACTCTCCGTAGGTACTCGACGACTCGGTTCCACGCACATCGCGTATCGACAGCGTTCTGCAGTGCCTTCGCAAGTTCGTCGATACCGCCGCAGAACTCCGGATGGTCGGCACAATCGACCAGCGTCTTTTCGACACTCGAAATGTTCACCTGGTTCGACCCGACCGCCGTCAGTTGATACCCGAAGAACTTCTGTTCAGTGACCGTCACCGGTCGATACGTGACCCCGTGGATTTCGCGCTTTTGAGCGCGCGCTGTCGTCACGATGTACACCGTCCGGGACAGCTGCTCCGTCAGTCCGTGATGATTCAGCGCACTCCAGTACCCGATGTACATCGGCTCCACCAGAGCAGACGCGATCACGAACTCGTGCTCGGTATACACGCCGTTCTCGCCCGCAGCGAGCGGCAGGATGAGATACTTCCCGTGTGCGATCCGCTCAAGCCAGCCTTTCTCCTTGAGCGCATACGCCATGTCCTTGGCCGACTTCCGCGGGATAGTGAGGACGTCCGCGATGTCGCTGATGGTGATGATCTGCTGGTTCCCGCTTGCGAGCCGTGACAGTGCCTGCGACTCGCGCGTCGACAGGCTCTTCCGTTGAGTCTCCTCCCCGTTTGTTGACTCCATAGCCGCTCAGCGTACATAGACTCTAAATCCCGTCATGGATAAAGGTATCCGTTGAGAGCTAGTTCGGTGAACGTTGTCCCTGTAACCGCTTACCGTACACAGAATCTAAACAAGGCCCCATAGAGTAACTGGAAACTAAGTGTGACTGGCAGTTCTCTCCTCTATGGATTCACACGTCGGCGTGGATTGGGCAAGCGGATCATGGGTCGTTGTCGAAGCGACCACAGAGACCACCAGCGTCGGTGCAGAACCCTCGTTGCTGAACGTCTGGCACGAGTATGGAGATCGGGCGAGCGAGATCCTCGATGTCTTGGTCGCCGAGTTGCTCTTCGATCTCGTCTTCTTCGTCCTGCAGGCGTGCGATCTGACTGTTGAGATCATTGATCCGATCACGGCAGTGCTGGATGTTCTGCTGTTCCCGGTCGATCGTCGTTCGTAACTCGCTAATCTCGTCGTACTTGGCGACCGCGTCATTGACTATCTCTCGGATCGCGTCCGTTTCGTCGACGCGGTCTTCAGCGGCCGCCAGTTCAGCTTCACACTCCTCGACGACCGCTTCCTGCTCGTCGATCGCGGCTTCCAGGCCGTCGATCTCGGCTTCCGTCTCAGCGAGGTCGTCCTCCACGGTACTGATCTCGCTCTCAATCTCGTCGATCTCGTCGTGAATGTCTGCGACGGTTTCCTGCTCCTCGGCCACGCGGTCGAAGAAATACTGCGTCGACCTCTTCTTCGAGTGCTCGGTCGATAGCAGCCTCGAAGGCCCGCGTGAAGTCATCTCGGTGAGTGTCGCTTCCGTACTGCCGATCACCGAGGTGTGTGTCGCTTAGATGGAGGAGTTTCGTCATAGGTATCCGAACTACTCTATTCTGACAGCGGAGGGTACAATAACGTATGGCAACCAAAGTGAAAGTAAATCGCTCTAAGTGACGGGAACTCACAACTGAACATCAAGAGGTTAGTTTGAAGACGTGGGAGTGAACGCGATGGGGAAATAGTCAGTATTCTTAGTTTTCTGTCTGAATGGATTTTTAGGAAGTCCGTGACTGTGCTACCTATCCCCGAGTACTGACCAAGCCTCATATTTCTTAATAAGGTCGTAGAGGGCTTGAATCTCCTGTTTTCTCGCACTGACATTTAAATGTGGGTGATTCATAAAACGGTTGCCGAACATATGACAGACACAGAGAAATATAGAGATAGGTTGACCAGCCCCGAGAGAGGCATTCGAGCGAGATGTTCGGTCTCTTGCATCGTTGAAGCTGGAACTCGATACAGGAATAACGGGAGCAAAGGAGCAGATGAGGACCTCTAATCCATTATGTCAAATCACAATTCCCACTCAGATACAGGACGGGATCAGTGGAGTGCAGCTGGAGATGATCCTGCTCCGACTGACCGGGACATCGCAATCACCGCCGCTGGAAACCCACCGAAACCTACGGAACGTGAGGAAGAAATCCAGGCCACAGGAATAAGCACGTGTGACGCCGCAGGTCGGATCGACGGAATTCACGTCCTCGGCGTGCTGCACAGACATCCGCTTGCAATCGCCCGTGTTGTCGGAGCGATCACTCGATACGAGCCGGACGTAGTTGCCGTAGAGGCAAGCCCAGAAGCAGTCGGCCAGTATCATCCCGATGTTCAGGATCCGCGATGGCCGCCGGCCCACGAGATAGAAGCTGCAGCCTTCGTGGCTGCTCACGACGATGACTTGGTCATTGTAGCCCTCGATACGTTTGACTGGAATCAATCTGCGGACCTCGGGCAGCTGGACCGCGAAATCTTCACCGAGCTCGGTATTGTTCCATCAGAAGACGCCGTCACTCAGGAAACTTACTACGAACTTGACCGTGAGGAGATTCGAGAGTGGCGTAGACACACTGAACAACGAAATCCATCGGCGTATAAACAGGTAATCGCACGACGCGATGTTGTAATGGCAGGTCACCTCCGAGCCCTCATCGAAAACGAAACCGTCGAAACGCTGATCGCCGTCGTCGGAATGCAGCACGTTACTGGGGTGATCGACTGGTTGGCGGCACCGAGCCAGATCCCAGATACACTAGTAACAACCCCGCCCTGGTCCGATTACCTCACCATCTGAAACAGCGATAACGTAGATTCGGTTGTGGTCTTGATTCAGCAACCTGCTCAATGATGTCAACTGTATCGATGGGATTCGCGAACAGGAACTGTGCTGGTGACAGTAGCAGATACTGCGCAATAATTTGCGGAGGAGTAGAATTATTACGTTCAAGCGGCTACTTTAGCGTATGCCGCCCGAAAATGCGTCCGGCGACGAGCCAGAGTGGATCGGGACGTGGAAGGAGCACGCGTCGGCTTTCGATCGGGTGAAGTCGGTCACGTTGACGCTCTCGGAGTCCCGGCCTGCCTCCTGGATCGCTGAAGAGGCTGCCGTCTCCCCGAATACCGCGCGGGACCATCTGCGCCGACTCATCGATCTCGGTGTCGTGATGGCGACCGAACAAGACGGAACCCGTCACTACTATCCGGACCCGTTGTACACGCGCCTCCGAGACGTCCGGGAGTTACTCGAAGACACGACGAAACGGGAGCTCTCAGAGCAGGCAGCGGCGTTAAAAGAAGACATCGAAGCGTGGAAAACAGAGTATGACGCTGATTCGCCGGACGCACTCCGTGAACGAGTGGCCGTGGATGACGTCTCTGCCGAGCAGGCATACGAACTCACGCGGGCAGCAAGCGACTGGGAACTCGCCCGGTATCGACTCTCGCTCGTCCAGGACGCGATCGAGAACTTCGACACGTGGACGTCTGACCCGTCGTCGATCACCGCATGACCGGCGACCGGGACGCGTCGACGAACCAGTCCGACGATGGCGTCTCCCGACGCGCCTTTCCTGACTCCTCCCGGACGCGTGTTCGCTTCGATGGGGGTGCGGATCCGGGTCGTGATCGATATCGTATCTTGCGCGAGTTACGCGGGGAACTGGCGCGACACCCTGCCGTTCGATCTATTGAGGGGGAACCACCGGACGAGTACCGAGAATTACGGGCCACGCTTGATCCATCGTGGTTCGGTCGCACAGCAGAGTCCGCGTCTCTCCGGATGACGTGGATCCCGGATCCGTCACCCGGCCCCGAAGCGTCCGACCGTGCGGACGATGCCTGGATGCGGACACCGATTCGGGCGTACTACACCCTCCATTACAGCGAGCAGGACGGGTTCGATTGCGGGTTCCACTGCGAACCGAACCCACACGTCGATGGATTACTCCACTATCAGGTACGAGAAGACACGAACGACGCGTACACGTACGAGATGGTCTCGTTCGATGCACGCTCCGTGTCCGGCCTCCTGTGGGAAATGATGGACGCGCTCGCCGATCGACTTGACGATTCTGATTGACGGAGGAGGTTCGAAGCCATTGATCGGACCGCTGGTCCTCAAGGAATAACCTGTTCATCCAAGTTCCCCGCGCTTCGAATGGCTATTAAAAGTAGAGTAGCCACCGGGCATCTGCTGAGTACACGCTACGCTCGCAGGCATTTGAACCGTGAGTATGATGCCGCCTCCCGGAATTGAACTCACTTGCGCGCTACTAACCGATTCCATAATATCATATCCCTCCGCTGTCATTCAAATGCAAGCGAATCGCATGACACCGGCGACCCCCGTTCCGAAACGTGATGAAATCAAAACGGCCGAAGAGGGGTTCTTTTATAAGCGCCGTACCGCCGTCTGCCAAATGTTTCCCGTCACGCAGAATGATGGGCGCTGCAGGATTTGAACCCACGACAACTTGGTCCGAAGCCAAGCACTCTGTCCAGACTGAGCTAAGCGCCCTTACAGTTACCCCTACTGGACTCCCCCGCTTAAGTCCCGCGATTCGTGCCGACACGTCGTCGAAGAAATCTGAACTGTGCCACCCCGTCTCGAAGTTTGGAGTCGCCGACAGACACCAAATCGAAGGTCGTCGCGGGAATCAGTTCGGGAGTGCGCCAATCAAAAAGAATATTACGGCTTCTCGGAATCCTTCTACTATCTGATGACGCCCGGCGACTTGGTGCGCCAATTGACCGCTCGTCTCCGTCTTTTCGGCCCGAGGGTTTCCTATGTATGACCTCTCTCCGACGCTCGACGTGCAGGCGGACCCCGGAACGAACCTCATTCTCTCGGGACCCCCACTGACGGGGAAGCGGTCGCTCGGACTCGAAGTCCTCGCCGATGGCCTTCGAAACGGTGAAGGCGCAATCGTCGTCACCACTAAAGACGGGGCCGACCGAATCCTCTCGGAGGTGAGTGAGCACGTCGATTACGGAGGCAAACCGTTCGCCGTCATCGATTGCGTCACTCGCCAGCAGGGTGTGGGCGAGGTGACGGACACCGAGTACGTCAAGTACGCCTCCTCGCCGGTCGATATGACCGGAATCGGCATCAAACTCTCCGAGGTACTCCAGTCGTTCTACCAGGACCGGGAGGTTCGAGAGAACCGTATCATGCTCCACTCGCTGTCGACCCTGCTGATGTACTCGGACCTCCAGACGGTCTTTCGCTTCCTGCACGTCTTCACTGGTCGCATCCAGAGCGTGAACGGCCTCGGCCTGTTCGCCATCGACGCCGACGCCCACGACGACCGGACGATGAACACGCTCAAACAACTGTTCGACGGCATCATCCAGACCAGCGAGACGAACGACCCGCAGGCCAGACTCGCTGGCGAATAACCTTTGCCCGAGGCGGACTCATCTTCGTCCATGCCAGTCACCACTGACGCGGAACTTCAGAACCTTCTGCATCTCGACACCGTCGCTGTCGTCGGCTGTTCCCGCCAGTCGGGGAAAGCCGCGCACGACGTGCCGGCGTATCTACAGCGACACGGCTACGACGTCATCCCAGTCAACCCGTTTGCCGACGAAATACTCGGACGCCCCGCCTACGACTCACTCGCCGCCGTCGAGGGAGAAATCGACCTCGTCGACGTGTTCAGACCGAGTGAAGAGGTGTCGGAAGTCGTCGACCAGGTCATCGAGCGACACGAGACGCGGGGGGACGCGAACGCAATCTGGCTCCAGCTGGGAATTCGCGACGACGAGGCGGCCGCCCGCGCCGAAGCGGCAGGATTGACCATCGTCCAGAATCGGTGTATCAAGGTCGAACACGCTCGATTGCTCGCGTCCCAGTAGCCCCGCACGCGTCGGTCCCGTTGCCAGCCGTCACCGACGACCGGTCCGCTGCCGCCGAACTCACGCCGCGCCGTCGTGTCCGCTGAAAGCATCGCGGCCTCCGTCGAGGTCACATCACTCCCCGGATTCGCTCGTCGACGCCGAATCTCCGTTCGGTGTCGCGTCCGTCGATTCGTTCGCTGAAGTCGCCTCCGCCTCGCCGATGTGCACCTGCGCGGTGACGGCGTCGAGGTCGAGACCCTGCTCTTCGGCAATCGCCTCCAGCAGGGCCCGCTGTTCGGCGTTCTCCGATTCGAGCCTGTCGACCCGCTCTCTGGTCTCTCGGACGGTTTGCTGCATCTCGTGGACCTGTTCGCGCACCTCGTTCAGTCGCTTGTAGACATCTTCGGCCATGTCTGCGACTTTCTGAAGCTTCTTCGCGGTGCTTCCGAGTCCCATGTCGCTGCCAACGGAGCGCTCCCTTGTGTGCGTTCCGGCTTGGGCGACGCGGGACCGACTCCTCGTCGAATCTCACTCGGCAACGTCGATTCGGGCGACCAGCCAGCGAACCGCGAGGTACGACCCGACGGCGAACACGGTGTATCCAAGGACGACCACCGCTCCTCGACCGGCGCTGTCGACGGCGAGTCTGGCGGCGACGTTCGCGGGGTTCCCCGGGAGCAACGCCAGCGCACCGAACCCGGCCAACACGCCGACGGAGTAGAGAAACTGAGCGGCCCGACGGTCGGGTGCGAGCAGCGCGATCGTCGCCCCGAGCGAGCAGACGAGAACCGCGAGAGCGGCGACCATCACGAGTAGTAGCCACGGATGGTCGACGGTGGTCCCGTTGGCCCGAAGCAGCAGCACCCAGAGGCCCGCCTGCGCTGGCGCGAGAACCGTCGAGGCGACGAGCTTTCCGTCGACGATGTCGGTGAGCGAGACTGGTGCGACCTGCAGGAGTTCGAGTGTCCCCCTGTCGAACTCTTCGGTGAGCGAGTCAACGGTGAGCGACCCGCTGATGAACACCGGCAAGAAGAGTAGCAACGGTATCAGGACGGTGTAGGTGAAGCCGTAGTAGGGGCTGGTTCGCACCTCCGGTGGGAGACCGAGCGTCGTCGACGAGAGAAACGCCGCTCGCCGGTCTCGCTCCGCTCGTTCGAACGCTCGAAGCGCGTCCCTGACCTGAACGACGACGAGCGTCGTCCGGATGTTCTCGTCGGGAGCGGCGGCGCTGACGTGGATTCGGTCGCCTCGGTGGGTCGCCGCCAACACCGCATCGACGCGTCCGATTTCGAAGGCCGACATCGCCTCGTTCGATGACTCGTAAGGGACGCCTCGGATGCCCGACTCTGCGTCGACGGTGGCCAAAAGCTCCTCGCGGGCCTCGCCAGTCACCGCGACTTCGACCTGGTAGCCGTCGACGCTTGCGGGGTCGTACAGCGAGACCAACCCGACGACGAGAAACGACGAGAAAGCCGCGACGAACAGTTGAATCAGGAGTGCGAGGACGATGGTCTTCTCCGCGGTGAGGACCTGCCACTCCCGTCGGGCGATGACGAGACGCGGGTCAGCCAAGGACGCTCACCACCGTGAGGTTGTACGCGGCGTGGACGGCCGTCGCCACGAGCAGCGTCGCCCCGTAGGTTCTGGCGTTCCGAGTCGCCCCTGCCGACGTGATGCTCGCGGTCACGACGTGGAGGAGCAGCGGCGCAACCAGGAGCGCGAGCGTCGGGACGGCTGCCGTCCCCGCCGGTGCGAAGGCCGCTCGCCCGAGGTCGAGCGACGGCAGGCCGACCAGTTGTACCACCACCGTGATCTTTTCCCCGAGGAAGAACCCCAGACCGGACAGCGTTCCCAGAACGAGCGCCACGCGAAGAGTTCGGTCGAACCGTGCCCTGACGTAGCCGGCGTAGACGTGGATGCTCTTGGCCACTTCCTCGACGCCCGCGATGGCGACGAGCAACAGGGGAACCGAGAGGTCCACGGGGAGGACAAACAACACCGCGATTGTGAGTAGTTCGGCGATGAAGACGAAGGGGATGGCCAGGGCGCTGACGAGCGCCACGGACCCCGGACCCGACAATCGGCTGTCGAGGGCGTCGATGAACTTGAGCGGAACGGGTCGCTGTGTGAACATGTCCTCCTCCCGGTAGACACCCGTACCCAGGAGGAACAGCACGCCCGAGGCGAGCGCGAACGGGCCGGTCGAGAAGAGATACTCGCCGGCGGTAACAGCGGTCCCCTGTAAATCGCGCACGACCAGCGTGAGCGGCGAGATGAGAGCGATGGGTGTCACGTTCGTGAAGACGGCCGGGACGAACGTGTAGGAGGTGAGAAAGACCGAGATGGTCACTGTCACGAAGGTGAGCTCCTTGAACGACCTGGCGAACATCCCGGCGAGGAACGTCGACGAGAGAAAGACCAGCGCGACCGGGACCACGGCGACGACGCTGAGTAGGCCCCCGCCGACGGCGAGTGCGATTGCGCTCGTGACCCCGACCATCGCCACGAAGTAGGGAAGCGTCTTTCCGGCGACGATTTCGCCGGGCGAGACGGGGGCGACCAACAGCAACTCACCGCGCCGGTTGATGCGCTCGTTCAGAATCGTGCTCCCGTAAGCCTGAATCACGAAGTTCATCGGTACGAGAAAGGCGAACGCGAGGACGAGCGAGGCGAACGGAAACGGCGGCTGGATGTCCGCCGGCGACCCCGACGTGTCGCCGCCCAGTAACGGGCCGCTGCCGACGTTCGGGACGGCGACCGAGTCGTCGCTCGCCGGTGCCGCTGGACTCTCCTGGGAGGTCCTCCCACCGCTGGTCGCGTCGCCGCCATCGGCACTTCCCACACCGGCGGTCTCGTCGGTGTCCGCGCCCGTCTCGTCAAGGGCGATGGACTGCCCTCGACTGACGTATCGGATGTCGACGACGACCGGGAACGCCGCCGTCTGGTTCGACTCGGAACTCATCAGTCGATCGTTATGGCGCTGGACCGCGCTCCTGAACACACCGAGTGCGGCCTGGCCTTTCTGCGAATCGGCCGCGTGGACGGACCCGTCACTGACGAGGAGGTCGAGGTCGCCGGCCTCGAACGCCGCGCGATCCGGCGGGCGCGCGGAGAGGGCTTCGCTGTCTGCGACGGGTTCGTAGTAGGGGTCGTCCGGAGCCACGCCCACGCGGTAGATGTCGCGGTCGAGGGCGGGACCATCGACGCCGGTCGCGACACCAGCGACGACGGCACCGCCGGCGAAGACGAGAGCGACGAGGACGAGGGCGGCGGTTCGGCGGTCGAACGCCCCGGCGTTCTTCGTGACCTCCCAGCGGGCGATGCGGGCGACCGTCCCCGTAGCGTCGAGGAGACGCCCCGCGCGGTCTCGAACTCCCCTGCCGACCGCCCGCCACCTCAACGGTCCACACTCCCGTCAGCGGCTTCGCTGTGGACCAGTTCGTCGCCGACGTGGTCACGGTCGGTCCTCGTTCTCCGGTCGCCTCGACCGTCACGTGGCCCCCCAGCCAACTCGAGAAAGATGTCCTCCAGACTCGGTTCCCGAGTGCGGATGTCGACGACTTGGCCGCCGGTGCTCGCGGCCGCCTCGCGGAGCGATTCGATCGCGTCCACGTCGTCGACGACGGTTCGATGCCGTCCGCCGACGGCCTCGGAACCGTCCACCGGAACCGACGTGAAGACGTGGTAGACGATGTCGCCGTGAGCGTCCCGTATTTCCGGGACGCTCCCGCTGGCGACGATTTCGCCCCGGTTCATGATGACGACGCGGTCGCAGATGCTCTCGACGTGGTAGAGGTTGTGCGCGCTGAAGACCACGGTCTTGCCCGCCTCGCTCAGTTCGCGCGTGAACTCGAGGACGGAGTTGGTCGTGAGCGGGTCGAGACCGCTCGCCGGTTCGTCGTAGATGAGCACCTCCGGGTCGTTGACGAGCGACCGGGTGATGGCGACCTTTCGCTTCATCCCCTTCGACATGTCGCCGATGCGCCGCGTCCGGTGTTCGAGGTTCAGCCTGTCGAGCGCAGAGTCGATTCGCTCGTCGGCAACGTCACGCGGCACGTCGTAGAGGTCCGCGAAGAAGCGGAGGTACGACAGCGGGGTCATGTCCTCGTACAGCGGCGACTCCTCCGGAAGAAATCCGAGCGTTCGCCGCATCTCTGGGTCGTCGGCGTCGTACCCGGCGACCGTCGCCCGCCCCGAAGTTGGCTCGATGAGCCCCGAGAGCATCTTCAGCGTCGTGGTCTTGCCCGCACCGTTCGGCCCGACGACGCCGAAAATCTCGCCGGCGTCGACCTCGAAGGAGCTCCCCGCGACGGCCGCGAAGTCCCCGTAGGTCTTCCGGAGGTTGTCGACGGTAATCATTGTGCGAACCCATGGACGGACGTGATTTAATTCCGACGCTCGCGGAATCAAAATCGACAACGCCGACGGACGAAGGCGACCGATTTAGGACCGATCCCGCCGAGGTCTGGACGATGGTCGACCAGTTGACGCCCGGAACTGCGATATTCGTCGGCGGGTTCGTCGCCGCCCTCTTCTGGTTCGCCGCACTACTGACCTACGTCGCTGGGTCCGGCGTCTCCGAAGTGCAGGGGTTGGCAGTCGGACTCGGGGCTCTCGGCGGCGTCTTTCTCGCCATCGGCGTCGTCGTCGCCGTCGCGTTGACGGTGCTGGAGGGGTGACCAGAAGCGTCGTAGTCGAAACTCAACCAGAGTGAGGACGACGAATGGGAGCAACGAGACCGACGACAGAAATCGCCTCAGTCGTACTCGTAGAAGCCGCGATCGGTCTTCTTGCCGAGGTCACCGGCTTCGACCTTCCGCTTCAGCAGGTAGGCGGGCTTGTACCGGTCGCCGAGTTCTTCGAAGAGGGTTTCGCACGCGTCGAGACAGATGTCGAGGCCGATGTGGTCGGCCAATTCGAGCGGCCCCATCGGGACGTTGGTCCCGAGTTTCATGCCGCGGTCGATGTTCTCCTTCGTGGCGACGCCCTCGTCGTAGGTGCGAATCCCTTCGTTTATCCACGGGATGAGGATGCGGTTGGTGACGAAGCCCGGCTTGTCGTCCGACTCCCACGTCTCCTTCCCCAGCGCCGCGGCGAAGTCGTGGGCGAGCGCCACTGCCTCGTCCGCGGTCTTCTCGCCGATGACCACCTCGACGCCCTTCATTATCGGCACCGGGTTCATGAAGTGCAGACCGACGACGTGGCCGGGGCGGCCGGTCGCCGCGGCGATCGAGGTGATTGAGAGGGTACTCGTGTTCGTCGCCAGCACCACGTCCTCGTCGACGATGTCGTCGAGGTCCGAGAAGAGGTCCTTCTTCACTTCCATGTCCTCGACGGCCGCCTCGACGACGAAGTCCGCGGTGGCGACATCGTGGAGGTCCGTCGTCCCACGGATGCGTCCGGTCGCCGCGTCGGCCTCGTCTTCGGTGAGTCGATCCTTTCTGACGAGTCGCGAGAGGCTATCGGCGATCACGTCGAAGCCGCGGTCCAGAAATCGCTGCTCGATGTCTCGCATGACGACCGAGTAGCCGGCCATCGCGGCCACCTGTGTGATACCGTTGCCCATGGTCCCGGCCCCGATGACGCCGATAGTCTCGATGTCGTCCATGTCACGCATACGAATCGATGCTCCGTCTGTACACCTAAGGGTGCCGTCGGTTTTCACCGACAGTCTTGTTTGCCAATAAAACGGGGAAAATTTAAGTCGTGATGAATTGATTCCAGAACGACTCGTGACCGGAGTAACAGCGTCGAATCGTCGTCGGAACGTTCACCAGACCCGACAGAGACGAGCGACGGCACGGAGAACGTGGTGACGTCGATGGGGAAGTCGAACGACGACGGGGCGACCGCTGAAACCGACAGAGACAGCGAGGTCGACCGAACCACCGCTGCCGGTACAGTGCGAGACGCCGACCCGTCCGCCGCAGTGGACGTAGTGGGGGACCCAGACCAGGCCGCGTCTACCGATACAATCACGCTCGAGGACGTGGTCATGCCGTGGAACACGCCGCCCGAACCGTTCGAACCCGGCGTCTCAAGTGGTGACGTGCTAGCGAACCTCGACGAGGACACCGTCGAGGCGCTCGATGCCGTCGACGTTGACACCGACGCGCTGGCCCCCCAGGACGTCTCCTACCGGATGCTTCTCGACGCCGGCGTCGACCCGACTGTCGCGGCCGACCTTCGACGGACGTTTTCGCTCCCGTGGTCGTTCGATTCCGACGGTTCGGACCTCGTCGAGCGCTCCAGAGCGGTTCGCGGGATGGGCGACGCAGAACGAGCGTGGGTCGCCGCCAGCGCCGGAGAGTGGGAGGACGTCGACATTCCGACACCCAGTCTGGAGAATCGGGAACCGGCGACGACGCATCCGAAACCGAAACCAGTGACGGACGTCCCCGGCGTCGACGACGCCTACGCGGAGCGTCTGGCGGAGGCGGGTATCGTGTCGGTTCGGACGCTCGCAATCGCGGACCCCACGCGCGTCTCCCGCGTGCTGAACATCGAACTCAACCGCCTCACATCGTGGCACTGGTGGGCGCGTGACCACGTCGAACCGGGAAGCCTCTTCGCTCGTCGGTGACGACCGGGGGAGGATACCGACCAGTGGTGACCGGGGGCGGATACCGACCAGTGGTGACCGGGGGCGGATACCGACCAGTGGTGACTGGGGGCGGATACCGACCAGTGGCGACCTGGGACGCGAGCGTGCGGCGACCACGGCCTGGGTGCGGAGAATTGAGCGATTAGTCGTTGAAGTGTGCCTGAACGAACCGGTGTGGCGGCAACCTGAGTTCCTCGAGGCCGGGTCGGTCTTTGATATTGAAGACGACTTTCATCTCGTCGGTTTCCGGCACGCCGTTGCAGGACAGTCGGATCCCACGCTCTTTCATCTCCGAGGGGAGGACGGTGTCGACGGGCATCCCCAACTCGCCTTCGGTAACCGCCACCGCACAGTTCGCACACGCCCCACCTCTGCAAGCGAAGGGCCACGCGAAGCCGCGATTCTCGGCCGCTTCGAGGAGTGATTCGTGCGGAAGCACCTGAAACCGCCCGCGGTCACCGGGGTCGAGGTCCTGGGCGGCCGCCTTCTCGAACAGGTCGTCGTCGTCGAGCGACCAGCCGAAATCGTCGAGGACCTCGTAGTTGAGGTACTCGACTCGAGACCCGTCGTGTTGGTCCCGACCGTCGGCGTGCCGCCGGAACCCCCCCGTTTCGGGGTTCCGAGCGTCTGGAGGGCCACTGCGGGTGTCGTCGTCTGGATACGCGTCTGCCAGGGGCTCACCCGACGTCAGCGCTTCGTAGGCCATCTTGACTGCCTGGAATTCCTCGGAGGACCCACCCTGGTCCGGATGTGTTTCGAGCACCCGCTTTCGATACGCGCTGTGTATCTCTCCCTCGTCTGCGTCTGCGTCGATGCGGAGAACATCGAACGGGGACTCCATAGGAGAGGGTAACCAAATCAGGCGGATAAATTTTCGCTTCGGGACGCCAGTCGCCCTCGGGGAGTTGACTGCCGCCGTACTGACAGGCATGCCAGAGAAGGGCTCGAAACGTCGGGGATTATTCCAACCCGCTGTGACGGTCACGGGGGCTACGACGATGACTGCCGGAATCAGCGACCTTCAATCCCGTGACTGCATGGTCGGCTTCGGGTGCGAGACCGTCTCTCATTCCCGGAAATCGAGCAGTACGTTTATATCACTCGTTACAGCATTTTCAACCTGATGAACCCGCTTGGTGACTCACCGATTTCACGGGACGGGAAGATACTTATTCTCGCCTACGACCACGGTCTCGAACACGGCCCGGTGGACTTCGAACCGGTGCCGGAGACCGTCGACCCGGCGACCGTATTCGACGTGGCCACGCACGACGCCGTGACGGCGCTCGCCGTCCAGAAGGGCGTCGCCGAGGCGTACTACCCGTCGTACGAGGACGACGTGAATCTACTCGCAAAACTGAACGGGACGAGCAACCTCTGGATGGGCGAACCCGACACGGCCGTCAACTGGTCGGTCGACTATGCCGCCGAGATGGGTGCTGACGCCATCGGCTTCACCGTCTACAGCGGTTCGAACAACGAAGTCGAGCAGTTCGAAGAGTTCCGGGACGCACAGGAGACCGCCCGCGAACACGACCTGCCGGTGGTCATGTGGTCGTACCCGCGCGGCCAGGGACTGAAGAACGACACGTCGCCGGGCACAATCGCCTACGCCGCGCGCATCGCGCTGGAAATCGGTGCCGACGTGGCCAAGGTGAAGTACCCCGGTAGCCCCGAGGCGATGGAGTGGGCAGTGAAGTCCGCGGCAAACACGAAAGTGGTGATGTCCGGCGGGTCGAAGACGAGCGACGCCGCGTTCCTCTCGACGGTCGAAGAGGCGATGGACGCCGGCGCGTCCGGGCTGGCAGTCGGTCGAAACATCTTCCAGCGGGAGAACCCCACGGCGATGCTCGACGCGCTCGAGGCGGTCATCTTCGAAGGCGCGACGACCGAGGAGGCGCTCGACCGCATGGACGGTGCCACCGCCGACGCGTCGATGGATTGATGACCGTCGACGAGATCTTCGCCACCGTCGCAGCGACGGCTCCCGAGATACGGGCCGGACTCCCGGGTCGACGGGTCAAGGCGGACGTGGAGAACCCCAGCGGCGAGGTGCAACTGGCGGCAGACGCCTACGCCGACGAGTTGCTCCGTGAGCGACTCGGTGCAATCGACGGCGTCGGAACCTACGCCAGCGAGGAGCAGGCCGACCCCATCGACGTCGGCACCGGTCTGTCGGTCGCCGTCGACCCGCTCGACGGCTCTGCGAATCTCAAGTCAAACAACACGATGGGGACCATCGTCGCCGTCTACGACGCCCCACTCCCGGCCGCCGGGACCGACCTGCTCGCCTCGGCGTACGTGCTCTACGGGCCGATAACCACGATGGTCACTACCGACGGCGACACGGTCACCGAGTACGTCGTCGACGACGGCGAGATGACCGTCGCCACTGAGTCCGTGACGCTTCCGGACGAACCACTGGTGTACGGCTTCGGCGGTCGCGTCCCGGACTGGACCTCGGACTTCGCCGACTTCGCCGACTCGGTCGAATCCGACGAGTCGATGAAACTCCGATACGGCGGCGCGATGATTGGCGACGTCAATCAGGTGCTGACCTACGGCGGCATCTTCGCCTACCCGGTGCTCCAGTCGGCGTCGAACGGAAAGCTCCGACTCCAGTTCGAGGGTAACCCACTCGCGCTCATCGTCGAGACGGCTGGGGGAGGCTCCTCGGACGGGACGCAGTCTCTTCTGGCCGTCGAGGCGACGGACCTCCACCAGCGCGTCCCGGTGCACCTCGGCAACGCGTCGCTCATCGAGCGACTCGAGGCGACGCTCGGGTGAGTTCGGGACCGACGCTTGAGTGAGTTCGGGACCGACGCTCGGGTGAGTTCGCTGGACCCCTCGACGCCGCCACTAACCTTATCCAGTCTCGATAGTCAGTGGGTGTATGAAGTGGATTTGTGCGTTCTGTGGGTCGAGTGACCGAGCAGAATCGATGTACGACGAGGCGGTTTCACAGTTCGCCACGGAGCTCTGTCACCGGGGGATTGGGCTGGTCTACGGTGGCGGGAGCGGTGGGCCGATGGGCGCGCTCGCGGACGCTGTCCTCGGAGGCGGCGGCGAGGTCGTCGGCGTCCACCCGAAGTCCATACGTGAGCGGGAAGCGCCACACGACGGACTGACCGAGCTCGTCGTCACGGAGACGAAGGACGAACGCAAAGAGCACATGTTCGACCGGGCCGACGGTTTCGTGGCGTTTCCCGGTGGAATCGGGACCCACGAGGAGCTGTTCGACGCCCTCGGTCGAGCGAAGCACGGCTTCCACGACAACCCCTGCGGCGTTCTGAACGTCGGTGGCTACTACGACCACCTCGTGGCCCACCTCGACCGCGCGGAGGCGGAGGGCTTTTTGAGCGGCCCACAGCGGGACCTCGTCCTCGTCGAGTCCACCCCCTCGGACCTCCTCGACCGGTTCGAAGGCTATCGGTCCCCGATCACCGACTGAGTCACTCCCGGCGACCGAATGGTCGGCGTCGTAGGTCGAGCATGGAAAACCATTTTGAATCGCCGACCCCACCCAGGCACATGAAAGTCCGAATCGCCGAGGGTGCGAGCGTCGAGGAGGCGAATGCGATCGCCCGCGCGCTGGCCGAACACCTCGGGACGGACGTGCAGGTGTACGTCGGCGGGGGCGACGAACCTGAGGCGGCCGCCGACGCACCGGGAGACCGTTATCCACTCGCAGACGACGTGGGCCCGACTTCCCGCGAAGAGGCGTTGTGGGACGAAATCGAGGACATCCACCGCGGGGGACCCGAAAAGTACCGCGAGCGCCTCTCCGAGCAGGGCAAACTGTTCGTCCGCGACCGACTCGACCTCTGGTTCGACGACGAGGTCCACTTCGAGGACGGGACGTTCGCGGCGTTCGACTCGTGGCACCCGAACAGCCCCAGCGTCGACGAGAAAGACGAGAGCGTGCGACTGCCCGCAGATGGGTTGCTCACCGGTGCGGCGAGATTCGAGGGTCGAGACGTTCACTTCATGGCAAACGACTTCACCGTCAAGGCCGGGAGCATGGCCCAGCGCGGCGTCGAGAAATTCCTTCGAATGCAACGGCGCGCGCTCAAGAACGCCAAGCCAGTCCTCTACCTGATGGACTCCTCGGGGGGGCGCATCGACGAGCAGACCGGATTCTTCGCCAACCGTGAGGGAATCGGGAAGTACTACTACAATCACTCGATGCTCTCTGGTCGCGTCCCGCAGATCTGCGTGTTGTACGGTCCCTGCATCGCCGGGGCGGCCTACACGCCCGTCTTCGCGGACTTCACCGTCATGGTCGAAGGGATGAGCGCGATGGCCATCGCCAGCCCCCGGATGGTCGAGATGGTGACCGGCGAACAGATCAGCATGGAGGACCTGGGTGGGGCCGCGATGCACGCCCGCGAGTCCGGAAGTGCCGACCTCGTCGCCCGCGACGAAGCTCACGCCCGTGAGTTGGTGGCGAACCTCGTCTCGTATCTCCCGGACAGCGCGGGCCAGAAGCCGCCAGAGAGCGATCCGACGCCCCCGAAATTTTCGCCCGACGGCATCGACGGAGTCGTCCCGTCGGAGCCGAACCGTCCCTACGACGTTCACGACCTGATCGACCGCGTCGTCGACGCCGACACCGTGTTCGAACTCAGACCCGAGTACGGGCCGGAAATCGTGACTGCGTTCGCCCGGCTCGACGGTCGCCCCGTCGGCGTCGTCGCCAACCAGCCGACCCAGCGCTCCGGGGCGATTTTCCCGGACTCCGCGGAGAAGGCCGCACAGTTCATCTGGACCTGCGACGCCTACGAGATTCCCCTGCTCTATCTCTGTGACACGCCGGGGTTCATGGCCGGGTCGCAGGTCGAGCGCGACGGCATCCTCGAGAAGGGGAAGAAGTTCATCTACGCCACGTCGTCGGCGACGGTCCCCACGCAGACGGTCGTCGTGCGAAAGGCCTACGGCGCGGGCATCTACGCGATGGGCGGGCCGGCCTACGACCCGGAGAGCGTGCTGGGGTTACCCAGTGGTGAAATCGCCATCATGGGGCCCGAAGCCGCCATCAACGCGGTGTATCGAAACAAACTGGACGCCATCGACGACCCCGAGGAACGCGCGGCCCGCGAGGCCGAACTCCGCGAAGCGTACCGCCGCGAGATAGACGTTCACCGGATGGCGAGCGAGGTGGTCATCGACGAGCTCGTCCCGCCGAGTCGTCTCCGCGACGAACTCGTCGCGCGATTCGAGTTCTACGCCGACGTCCAGAAGTCGCTGCCGGAGAAGAAACACGGAACCGTCCTCTGAGGCGGCGATTCCCCGTGGCGCTCACTCGGGATCGGATTCGACCGCGGCTACGAGGTCATCGGTCGTACAGATCCGAGCGAACTCCCCGTCGAGGTGCGCTAACGCCGTCCGGTGAACGAGGGTCGCGTCGAGTCGGTCCCCGTCGAAGACCCGGTCGAACGTCGCCGTCGCATCCCGCGGGAGGAACACCTCGAACCCGCGGTTCTCCGCCATTCGGGTCGTCGTCGAGACGCAGTGGTCGGTCGTCAGGCCGGCGACGACGAGCGATTCGTAGCCACCGTTTCGGAGCCACGTCTCCAGCCCCGTGCCGACGAACGCGCCGTTGACGCGCTTTACGAACTCGGGTTCGCCGTCCTGCGGTTCGAGTCCTCGCTTGTAGTCGAACCCGGGGCGGTCCCCGCGGAGCGGTGAGTCGGGGTCTGTCGAGTCGTGGCGGACGTGAACCACCGGTACCCCCGCCCGTCGCCACGTCGCGAGCAGTCGGGCGGCGTTCTGCTCGGCCGCCGGGTTGTTGCGGGTTCCCCATCGGCGGTCGTCGAACCCGCGTTGAAAATCGACGAGGACGAGAACCGGCGGGGGAGACAGCGACATCATCACTGCGTCGACCGCCGAGTCGGTCGGTTGCTGGACGCTGTGAGCCGCTCGGACTTCGGGTGGTTTCGCGTGACGTTGATGGGGCAGACGTCGGGCGCGGCGTTCGGGTCTTCCGACAGCATGTACTGCACCCACTCCCGGTCGCCTTCGTTCCCCCAGTCGCCGAGGTCTGCGTGTGGGCAAACGCCGTCGTACGCGGTGAGTCGGTCGTGGATGATCTCTCGGGCGCGCCGTCCCGCCTCGGTGTCGGCGGTGGCGTTCAGGTTCTCGAACAACGCCCGCGGCTGGAACGTGATTTCGAGACCCACCGGGCAGTACCGACTCTTCCGTTTGTCGTAAAACGGCGCACGACAGGTCGGAAACATCGGTTCGCCACCGAAACAGAACTCCCAGTAGGGGTCGTCCGGGTCGGTCGGAATCTCCGCCGGCCACGGGGACGGGTCGTGAACGTGGAGGAACTGGAGGATGTGCCAGAGACGCTGATGGTACTCGGCCTCCGACAGTGACCGCCCGGGCGGTCTGAAGAACGCGACCAGCGACGCGCTGTCGCTGTGGTCGGGGTACGTATCGAGATACGCGAGGAGCGTTCGACCGAGGTTCAACAGCGCGTCCTTGTCGGTCGTGGAGGGGACGGCCGTATACAGAGGGTCGCCACTGCGAACCGACTCCACCCCGAAGAAACACGGGAACGGAGCTTCTGCGCGCTCGTCCGTAATCGCCCCGGAGAAGGTCCGCCAGTGGTCCGAAACCCAATCGGGGGCCTTCCCGGTTTCGACGCGCTCCACCAGCGTGTCCTGAGTCTGGAGATTTCCGACGACGGGATCGGTCATCGAACGCCTAACAGTGCCAGAGCGTGTTGAAGCCATCGTTACCGCTGGGCGGTTCCACCGCCTGCCGTCCAGCGCTAGACCCACCGTCACGCCTCCCCTGCTCGGTTCGGCCAGCCGAACGTGCTGCCTTCGACCCGCCCGATCCGCTGGGGGTTGGGCACTCACCCCGCGTCCACGGTGTCGCGCTTCAGCGAGAGGACGGTCCGGTCGAACTCGCAGACCAGTTCGTCGGTCTGCGTGAACACCTCGACGTGCATCGTGACGACGCCTCGCTCGCCGTCGGCGGTCTCTCGCTTCTCGGTCACCGTCGACTGGGCGCAAAGCGTGTCACCGTGGAACACCGGCGCGGGGTGTTCGACCTCATCGTACGACAGGTTTGCGACGATGGTTCCGTCCGTCGTCTCGGGGATGGTGAGACCGACGGCGAGGCTCATCGTGTACAGACCGTTGACGAGGCGTTCGCCGAACTGCGAGTCGGCCGCGAACTCGGCGTCGAGGTGCAACGGTTGCTGGTTCATCGTCATGTCGCAGAAGCGTTGGTTGTCGCTCTCGGAGACAGTCCGGCGGGTCGCGTGTTCGATGGTTTCACCCACGGTGAACTCCTCGAAGAAACGTCCGGTCATGGTCGGCGAATCGCCCGACTGTGGCAAAGGCCTGGCGGTGGACACGGTCGCAGAAGGCCACGGTCGGCACCCCCGTGGCGGGCCATCGTCAGCGCGGTCTCGATTTGGTCATCCAGTTTTAATAGGTCGCTCCCACGAGTGGGCCGCATGGCTCGACGAAGCGTGCTGTTCTCACCCGGCGACAGACCGAAGTTGATGTGGAAAGCCCCGAACCTCGGAAGCGACGTCGTCGTCTTCGACCTCGAAGACGCGGTCGGTCCCACGAAGAAGGACGAAGCCCGAACCGCCGTCCACGACGTGCTCGCCGACCCCGACTTCGACCCCGACGCCGAGGTACTCGTCCGCGTGAACCGCGACGACGCGGCCGCAGACATCGACGCGGTCGTCGACGACGACGTTCGCCTCGACGGCGTGATGGTGCCGAAAGTGTCTGGCACGGGTGACGTGACGACAGTACGAGAGCGACTCGCCGAGGCTGGCAGACCGGTGCCGCTCCTCGCGCAGATAGAGAGTGCCCGCGGTCTCCTGCGCGCCGAGGACATCGCCTTCGCCGAAGGGGTCGACGCGCTGGTGTTCGGTGCGGAAGACTTCGCCGCCGACGTGGGTGCGACCCGCACCGACGAGGGGACCGAGATGCTCTACGCCCGCGAGCACCTGGTCCTCATCGCCAGCGCGGCCGGTATCGACGCCATCGACACGGTCTACACGGACTTCGAGGATTCGGAGGGGCTCGCGGCGGAAACCGAGTTCGCGCTCACGCTGGGCTTCGACGGCAAACTCGCTATCCACCCCGCACAGGTCAGCGTCATCAACGACGCGTTCACGCCTCCTCCCGAGCAAATCGAGTGGGCACAGAAGGTGCTGGCCGCACGCGACGAGGCAGCGGCCGAGGACCGTGGTGTCTTCCGCGTCGACGGCGAGATGATAGACGCCCCGCTGGTCACACAGGCCGAGCGAATCGCAGCACGGGCCGCCGCGGCAGAGGACCGAGACGGCTAATCGAGACGACGTGGCGGGAAAGCTACCCCGCGACGTTCCGAGGCGACTGCTCGATGGACGCGCCAATCGCGTGATAACAAGTCGCTACACTTAATCGACCCCCTGCTGCTTTTTCACACATGACTGACCAGGTCAACCCATTCGAGAGTTTACAGGAGCAGATCGACGACGCTGCCGCGTACCTCGACGTTCCCGAGGACGTTTTGGAGCGTTTGAAGCACCCCGAACGAGTTCTCGAAACGACGCTCTCGGTCGAGCGCGACGACGGCCGTCTCGAGATTTTCAAAGCGTTTCGCTCGCAGTTCAACGGCGACCGCGGTCCATACAAAGGCGGCATCCGATACCATCCCGGAGTCACCCGTGACGAAGTGAAGGCGCTCTCGGGGTGGATGGTGTACAAGTGCGCCGTGGTCGACATTCCGTACGGCGGTGGCAAGGGCGGCATCGTCATCGAGCCCGACGAGTACAGTGACGCGGAACTCGAACGAGTCACCCGCGCGTACGCGACCGAACTCCGGCCGATTATCGGCGAGGACAAAGACATCCCCGCCCCCGACGTGAACACCGGGCAGCGGGAGATGAACTGGATAAAGGACACCTACGAGACGCTCGAAAACACGACTGCACCGGGCGTCATCACCGGCAAAGCACCCGACAGCGGTGGCAGTCTCGGACGTGTCGAGGCGACGGGCCGGTCCGTGATGCTCACCGCGCGCGAGGCGTTCTCCTACCTCGACATCGACATGGAGGATGCGACTGTCGCAGTGCAGGGGTACGGGAACGCTGGCGCAATCGGTGCACGCCTCATCGAAGACCTCGGGGCGAACGTGGTCGCCGTCTCCGATTCCCGTGGCGGCGTGTACAATTCTGACGGCCTTGACGCCGTCGCCGTCAAGGAACACAAGAACGAGACCGGAACCGTCGTCGGCTACGACGGGGCTACCGAGGAGGTCACGAACGAGGAACTGCTGACGCTCGACGTGGACCTGCTCGTCCCGGCGGCACTGGAGAACGCGATCGACGCCGAACTCGCACGAGACGTGAAGGCAGACGTCATCGTCGAAGCCGCGAATGGACCGCTGACGCCCGACGCAGACGACGTCCTGCGCGAGAAGGACGTGTACGTGTTCCCGGACATCCTCGCAAACGCCGGCGGTGTCACGGTGTCGTACTTCGAGTGGGTCCAGAACCGCCAGCGATTCTACTGGTCCGAAGAGCGCGTCAACGACGAACTCGAACAGATAATCGTCGACGCCTTCGACAGCCTCGTCGACGCGTACGAGTCCAACGACCTTCCCAACTTCCGGACGGCGGCGTACGTCGTCGCCATCGACCGCGTCCTGAAAGCCTACCAGCAGGGTGGGAACTGGCCGTAACGGCTGGTTTCCCGTCTCTCTGCTCTCTCAAAACGGAGGCAGACCCCCCTCCGGTGTGTTCCGAGAGAACCGGGCCTAGCGCGGAATCGGCGGACTCATCGCGGGCGTATCGGGTGTCGGTGGGAAGTGCGTGGGTTCAGAACTCTCCGGCCCCGGCCTCGAATCGAACGGCCTCGTTCGTATTCGCCCTGTCGAGGCTGTCGTCAATTCGCGCGGGGAACGGCCCACGACGGTGACGGGTTGGACAACGATTCGCAGGTCGTCGCCGACGGCGTCACCGCCACCGTCTGTGGCGGCAGCGAGCGCCACCGCGACGAGTGGACCGAACCGCCCCATCGACGAGGCCGTGAGTTCGCTCGCCAGGCAGTGGACTGGTCGGACGTGAGTTCGACGGCTAGCGCAGCGGTGACAGGCCGGTCGGGGAACCCGAGAGATTCAAGACGCTCCACCAACCTCTCACAGGTAATGCGTCAGGACCACCTCATCACCGCGGCACAGTTGTCGCGCGAAGACATAGAGGCGGTGCTCGACCGGGCCGCGGAAATCGAGGACGACCCAGACGCGGCGCGCCAGCACGCGGGGAAGGTCCTCGCGCTCTGTTTCTTCGAACCGAGCACCCGAACGAAGATGAGTTTCGACACGGCGATGAAGCGCCTCGGTGGCGAGACGGTCGACATGGGGCCCGTCGAGTCATCCTCGGTCAAGAAGGGAGAGAGCCTCGCCGACACCGTGCGCGTAATCGAGGGCTACGCGGACGCGATAGTGCTCCGGCACCCGAGCGAGGGTGCCGCGCAGATGGCCTCCGAATTCGTCGACGTTCCCCTCGTCAATGCCGGCGATGGCGCTGGACAGCATCCGAGCCAGACGCTCCTGGACCTGTACACCATCCGGGAGAACGTCGGCCTCGACGACATCACGGTCGGCATCATGGGCGACCTGAAGTACGGCCGAACGGTCCACTCGCTGTCGAGCGCGCTGACGAACTTCGACGTCCGCCAGCACTTCGTCAGCCCCGAGAGTCTCAGGTTACCACGAAGCGTCCGATACGACCTGCACGAGTCCGGCGGGCAGGTGCGCGAGCACACGGAGCTCTCCGAAGTACTCTCGGAGCTGGACGTCCTCTACGTGACGCGAATCCAGCGTGAACGGTTCCCCGACGAGAACGAGTACCGCGCCATCGCGGGCGAGTACCGCATCGACGCCGAGCTGCTGACCGAGGCGAACGAGGAGATGATAGTGATGCATCCCCTGCCGCGCGTCGACGAGATCAGCGCCGAAGTCGACCACGACGAGCGGGCACGGTACTTCGAACAGGCACACAACGGCGTCCCCGTCAGAATGGCACTCCTCGACTTCCTGCTATGAGCGCACACGAACTCCGCGTCAGTAAGATTCGGAACGGAACCGTCATCGACCACGTCACGAGCGGGCAGGCGCTGAACGTCCTCGCGATTCTCGGCATCGACGGCAGTTCCGGCGAGAGCCTCAGCGTCGGGATGAACGTTCCCAGCGACCGTCTCGGACGCAAGGACATCGTGAAGGTCGAAAACCGTGAACTCAGCCAGTCCGAAGTCGACGTGCTGTCGCTCATCGCGCCCGAAGCGACCATCAACATCGTCCGCGACTACGAGGTGGTGGAGAAGAACCGCGTCGAACGCCCAGAGGTGGTCGTCGGCGTGCTGTCCTGTCCGAACCGCAACTGCATCTCGAATGCGGACGAACCAGTCGAGTCGAAGTTCGAAGTGGTGCGTGACGCCGTTCGGTGTGCGTACTGTGACACGATTATCAGAGAGGACATCGCCGACCACCTCGACGTGACGTGACGTGACTGAACGCCGAGGGGTGTCACAGTCTGGCCGATCAGCACGTGACGACGGCGAC
Source organism: Halobacteriota archaeon (assembly GCA_051747545.1). Taxonomy (GTDB): domain Archaea; phylum Halobacteriota; class Halobacteria; order Halobacteriales; family Haloferacaceae; genus JBNJGG01. The sequence goes on from JBNJGG010000006.1 coordinate 32,280, forward strand.
CGTCGAAATCACTTAGTAGCAGGCCCGCGTAGTCGCTGACATGTCCGGAAAAGTCAAACTGCTCCTCCTGGTTGCCATCGTCGCGATAGCCGTTGCGGTCATGTCCAGCAGCAGCAAGCCCGTGGAAGTCGAAATCGAAGAGTAACGTCCACGTCGAACCACTCGCGTCCACTCTCACGCGATTTTATAACGAACCACTTACCCCGAGCGGCGGCTAAATCCGAGGCATGTACGGCATAGTCACGAGAAACGAACCGGAGGTGTCGTGGTCGGAGTTCGACCGGAGTTTCTACGAGGTGAAGGACGTGACCGGCCGCCCCGCACAACCGCTCCCGAACGTGGTGAACATGGTCTCGTGCTTCGGTGACAACGCCGCCGCCGAGGGGAATCCGGAACTCGTCCCCGTGAATCGTGACGGCGAGCGAGCGACCAGAGAGCAACCGTACTTCGACTGGGCGTACATCTGTCCGACGAACGAGAAGTATCGCGCGGGCCTGCTCGAGATCGTCGAGGACTGTGCCGACGCGTCGCCCGACGTTCGCCTCGACGATGTCGGGTTTCCACGCGAGGGATACTGCCACTGTGACCGGTGTACCCAGTTGTTCGAAACCAGTGAGTACGAGAATCGAAACGAGTGGCGCGCGGCGGTCATCACCGACTTCGTCGAAGAAGCCGCTTCGCGGGTCCCCGGTCGGACGTACCTCACCCTCTATCCCGACCCCTATCCGGGCCACCTCTACGAACGCTCGGGAATCGACCTCGACGCGCTCTCAACGGTCGTCGACGAGTTCGTCGTCCCCCTCTACGACACCCACTACGGAACGACCTACTGGCTCGAAACACTCGCGAAGGGCTTCCAGAGCGCCCTCGACGTTCCGTTCTCGATTGAACTCTACGCGGTGAACGTCGACGTCGACGACCTCATCCACGCGACGGAAGTCGCCGAGGCCTACGCGGAACACGTCTACTTCGGATACGACGCCAGCAACGCGGCGGCGACGATTCGACGCATGAAGGCCGACAGACGAGAGGGCGTGACCCACCGCCCAGACTCCGAGTAGACCGAGGTCGTTCGAAAAATCGGGCGACTGTGACCTAGAAGCCCTGAGAGAGTAGCCACACGACGGCGATTCCCAGCAGCGTGATGGACAGTGCGACTGCGACTAACGCGACGAGTAGTCGGCGCTGGCCCGCGGTCGAGTTAGACATACCAGTTCAACGGATTGCGAGGATAAAATCGTGGCGTCACCGGGCCACGAGGCCACCGTCTACGGCCATCGGGTGGCCGGTGACGAACGAGGCGTCGTCCGAACAGAGCCAGACGACGGTGCCCGCGATTTCGTCGGGGTCGGCCATTCGACCCATCGGTTCGGTCGCCGTCAGTTGCGCCGCCGCGTCCTCGTCACCATGTGTGTAGCGGTCGATCATCGGCGTCTCGACGATACCCGGACAGACGGCGTTGACCCGGATTCCCTGCTCGGCGTACTCCAGTGCCGCCGTCTTCGTGAGACCGACGATGCCGTGCTTGCTAGCCACGTACGGCCCGGTCCCCTCGAAGCCGACGAGTCCCGCCACCGAAGAGACGTTGACGATGGCCCCACCGCCACCGTCGAGGAGGGCGGGAATCGCGTGCTTCATCCCGAGGAAGACGCTCTTGAGGTTGACGTCGACGACGCGGTCCCAGTTCTCGACGGTCTGGTCCGCCAGCGGCGCGGACTCGCCCTCGATACCGGCGTTGTTGACGACGAAGTCGAGGCCACCGAACGTCTCGACGGCGGTGTCGACCATGCGTGCCACGTCGGCGTCGTCGCTCACGTCCGTCTCGACGAACACCGCGTCGCCGCCCGCCGACTCGATGAGCGAGACGGTCTCGGCTCCACCGCCGGCGTCCACGTCGGCGACAGTCACTTTCGCGCCCTCGTCGGCGAACCGCCGCGCAATCGAGCGTCCGATACCAGAACTTGCACCCGTCACGAGCGCGACCGTCCCTGAAATTCCGTTCATGATGTCCTCCGGGTGGTGTCGGGAGTGACCACGCACTCTCTGTCTCGACGACGGGTGCCGACCGCCACGGGTGATGGTACGTGAGCAATCGAGAAAGAGATTCGGGGCGTCCCACGGCGGTGATAACTCCCTCACACGGCCAGTCCGATCGCGAACAGGAGGGCGAAGGCGGCGAGTAACTTCCCGGTCTGTTCGAGTGCCGGGTTCAGCGCCTCGCCACTCGTCTGAGTCAAGACGGTCTGTGAGACGAGACCCGCGTACGGGAGCGTGAGAAGCGGGAGGAGGACCGCGACGCCGTAGTCTTGGAGCACGAAAAACCAGACCGGCACGAGGTAGGCGACGGCGAGCAACGCGAGGAACTCGGCGCGACTCGCACGGTAACCGAGGCGCACGGCGAGGGTGCGCTTTCCAGCCTTCGCGTCGGTCTCTCGGTCCCGGATGTTGTTGACGACGAGGATGTTCGTCGTCAGCGCGGCCATCGACAGACTGGCGACGAGCGCCGTCGACGGGACCGTCCCGGGTGGAATCGAGAGAGGGAACGGGCCGCCGAGTATCGAAACCGCCTGAACGTAGTACGTTCCGGTGACCGCCACGAGACCGAAGAACACGAAGACGAACAGGTCGCCGAGGCCGTGGTATCCGAAGGGGTAGGGGCCACCGGTGTAGGCGATGCCGCTGGCGACGCTCAACAGACCCACGACGAGTATGGGGGCCCCGCCGACGTACACGAGGTAGGTCCCGACGAGAATCGAGGCGAGAAACGTCAGATACATCGCAATCTTGACGGTGCGCGCGTCGATGATTCCCGCCTGCGTGACGCGCGTGAACCCCTCGCGCTCGTCGGTGTCGGCACCCTTGATGGCGTCGTAGTAGTCGTTAGCGAAGTTGGTGCCAATCTGGATGAGGAGCGCGCCCAGGAGCGCCGCCAGCGCGGGGGCCGCCGCGAACACGCCGTCGTGGAACGCCAATCCGGTGCCGACGACGACGGGCGCGGCGGCCGCCGGAAGTGTCTGCGGTCTCGCCGCCATCAACCACGCCCTCGTTCGGGTGACCTGCTGGGTACTCATCGTCGAACCATCAGGTCTCCGAGTGGGTGAATTTTCGGGTTTTCGGTTCTCGTACAGTCGCCGAGTCGCTCGGAAACTGTGAGAGGGTATCGAGGAGTCCGGGAGGGAGGTATCGACGTGACAGAGGGGTAGGTATCGACGGGTTCGTGAGGAGGCTAACGGCGGGTCGACACCGGCACACCGGTGTGTCTCACGAGGCCGAAGAGGAGACAGGTGACGCCGACGACCAGCAGACCGAGGTGAATCTCCGAGAGCCAGTACGGAAGGCCAACGGCATGAACTAACCCGACGTACACCGACCCGATAATCGGGTAGTGGCCCTCCCCTGCGGCGGCCGCATTCACCGCGCCGTCGTAGCCGTAGGTGCCGGTGGCTACACTCTCACCGACGCCGTCGACGTCGGCCTCGTACGGCAGTTTCGGCGTCTTCCACGCGCCGACCACCTCACCGTCCTCGGACACTTCGACGACGCGGTGGTTGCGCGAATCGGTGATGAGGGTGTTGCCGTTCGGGAGACGGTCGGCGTCCCGAGGCCAGGCGAACGGTAATCCGAGGGCGCGCGACTTCGACCACGCGATTTCCCACTCGCCGTCGACGCGGTGTAACTCGACGATGCGGTCGTTCGAGCTATCGGCGACGAGGACGGCGTCCTCGCCGAGCCACTGGGGATTGTGCTGTCCGCGGAACAGCGACGGGTCTCCCTGCTGCTTCTCGTCGTCCGGGTCGTGGTCCTCGTTGATGACCTCGACGACCCCCTCACCGCGCTCGACGACGACGAGCTGGTTCGCGTTGCGCACCGAGACGAGGTAGCGTCCGTCGCCGATGCGGTCCACGTCGTTGATGTGCAGCCAATCTTCCGTGGTCGGGTCTGCCGGTGGCTCGTAGTGCGAACTCGCGTTCCACGTCCAGACGCGTTCCCGCGTCTCCATGTCGAGGACGAATATCGACTCGTACTCCATGTCGGCGACGAGCAGATCGCCAGACGGCAGCATCTCTACGTCGTGGACCTCGCTGTTCGAGAAACTCCTGACGGGGTAACTCCACTCCCAGACCACTGTCGGTTCGGGGTCGGACTCGACGATTCGCACCCCGGTTCGGGCACACGGGGGTTCGAAGCCGCCGCAGTCTCGACTTCCCCCGACGGCGTAGGCGGCCAGTACCGACCCGTTGTCGAGTCGTTCGACGCCGTGGTAACTGCCCGCGTCGGCGAGATGCCACCGTTCCTCGTCGCTCGCCTGTGCGACGAGTTTTCCCTGCGGACCCGGTCCCTGTATCCCGACGAGCAGGTCGCGGTCGGTGCCGTCAACCGTGGCCGGCGGTGCGGTGACGGCCGCGGTTGCGACGGTGCCGACGATGAGCAGGACGCCGAGACCGGCGACGAGCAGTGAGAGTCGGTTACTCATCCTCTCACGCTCGTTCGCTGCCGTCGTTACGCCCGTTCACTCCTCTGCCGAGTGCGTGTGAACTCGGAGTCATGGTCCACCGTCGGTGACGAACCCCTCTTGGGAACGCGTCCGTTCGACCCCCTCACGTTCCCACGCGGTGGTGACTTGCGAACGCTCTCTGGCTTCGGAGACGGCTCGGCGCATCCCGTCTCTAAACGCCTCCACCGAGAACCGGTCGGCGAAGGCGGCGATTTCCGACGCCGAACACGAGACCCCGCGGGACTCGAATCGTTCGAGGGCGCGCCGAAGCGATTCGACGCCGCGGTCGTAGGTGTACCCCGTCCGGCCGTCGAGGACCAGATGGCCGGTGAAGCCTTCGTCGACGCCGATGACGGGCGTCCCGGAGGCCAATGCTTCGACGGTGGTGATGCCGAAGTCCTCGGCGAGCGCGTTGACGCAGAACGCTTTGGCTCCCGACAGCAGTCGTCGCTTCTCGGTTTCGGAGACGTAGCCGACGAACTCGACGTTGTCGCCAGCGACCGCCGCGATTCGGTCGTACTCGGACCCCGTTCCGGCGACGACGAGACGCTCGTCGAGGCCGTCGAACGCCCGAACAAGCTGGTCGATTCGCTTGTGCCAGTCGAGTCGGCTCAGCGTGAGGTAGTAGTCACCCGTCGATTCTATCTCGGGTCCGTACGAGTCCACGTCGACCGGTGGGTAGACGACTCGGACGTCGTCGCCGGGGATACCCCAGTATCGTCGCATCCGACGTTTCACCACCTCTGAGTTTGCGACGAAGAGGTCCGGGCGGTTCGTGTTGTGGTCGAAGGCGATCCGGGTCGCGTAGTAGACGAGTTTCTCAATTGTTCCCCGCAGGCCACCGTCGACCTGGTCGATGAGGTCGGACTGCTTGCGGTTCGTGTGGTGAACGTAGGCAACCCACATCTGGTCTTCGGGTGCGACGTAGAACAGGGGTTCGTTGCCCGACGTGACGAGCGTGTCGTACTCTCGGAGCGGTGGGACGACCTGCCAGCCTAGCTGGTAGGCGAGCATCCTGGACAAGCCGCCACGGTCGATGAGCCGACCCATCAATCCGTCGTCGAACAGCCCCCGGATGTCGAGGGAGTCGTTCGGTTCGATGTCGGGGGTGCGTGTCCCGACGAACAGCGGCGCGTCGAACGTCCGGGCCAGTTCCCAGGCGACTCGCTCGCCGCCGCCGTTGCAGTGTTCGCCCCAGTGGGCGATGGCGATGTCGGACGTCATACTCGGACCCCGAACGGTCGTCGACGCCACCGGTTTCGCCCGTCTACGGACGGTGACCGACGGGTGACAGTCGTGAACGGTCGTTCGAGCGTTCGGTATCGACTCCTCGGAGGGACCATATCTCTCGAAAGATTACAACGAGTGAGATATTAATCCCTTCGCATTTATAGGTTCGTTGTCATCAAAATCGCGTTATAGAAGGCCAATATATCCTGAATATGTGATTTTCGAGTATTTCTATTTCCACAACTACTCACTTTACCAAACAAATATTATTGGAATATCTGGGCTGCGGTGACGGGGTTACGTCGTCAGTTCGTCCGGCGACGGCAGAGAAGGGCACTGGAGGGTCGTTGAGAGACTCAGTAGTGCCAGGGGAACTTCGAGAAGTCGGGGTCTCGTTTTTCGAGGAACGCGTCGCGTCCCTCGGCGGCCTCCTCCGTCATGTAGCCCAGTCTGGTCGCCTCTCCAGCGAACACCTGCTGGCCCACCATCCCGTCGTCGGCGAGGTTGAAGGCGTACTTCAACATCCGAATCGCCATGGGGCTCTTCGAGGTGATTTCGTCGGCCCACTGGAGTGCGACGTCTTCGAGCTCGTCGTGGGGGGCGACGTCGTTGACCATTCCCATCTCGGCCGCTTGGTCGGCGTCGTACGTCTTCCCGAGGAAGAATATCTCGCGGGCCTTCTTCTGGCCGACCTGCCGTGCGAGGTAGGCTGAGCCGTATCCGGCGTCGTAAGAGGCCACGTCGGCGTCGGTCTGGAGGAATTTCGCGTGTTCCTCGGAGGCGAGTGTGAGGTCACAGACGACGTGCAGGGAGTGACCGCCCCCGACGGCCCACCCCGGAACGACCGCGATGACCGGTTTCGGCATGAAGCGGATGAGTCGCTGGACTTCGAGGATGTGCAAGCGGCCCGCTTTGGCCTCCCGCACGGTCGGGTCCTCGTCCGCGGCGGCTTCGTCGTCGCCGCGGTATTCGTAGCCGGATCCTCCCCGAACCGACTGGTCGCCGCCCGCGCAGAAGGCCCACCCACCGTCTTTCGGTGACGGCCCGTTACCCGTCAGGAGGACACACCCCACGTCGGCGCGCTTGCGTGCGTGGTCGAGGGCGGCGTACAGTTCGTCCACGGTTCCGGGTCGAAACGCGTTTCGCACCGCCGGTCGGTCGAAGGCGATTCGGACGGCGGGCACATCGACTGCCCGATGGTAGGTGATATCTTCGAACTCGTCTTCGGCCACAGGCTCCCAGCGCCCCGCGTCCATAATCTCGGACACCATAGGCGAACCCTCTCGCCTGCGCGCAAAAAGATTCCCGTCGGTCGGTTAGGTGAACTTCCCGGTGTTAGCTACCGTCACCAGTCAGCAACGGACCAGCCGGACTCGTCAACCACGCCGCAAAGAAGATGAGAATCGACACTGCGACTCCGAGTAACACCTCGCGTATGACGAAGAACGAGTACACGACGACGACGACGATGACGCCGACAGTCGCCACAGCCCGGATGGGTGTGAACGCCGCTCCCACGCCGACGTCGCCCAAGAGCGTCCTGGCGAGCCACCAGAGGACACCGATTGCGACGACGAGGAGTACGCCGAGTAGCAGCTGTCCGACGACGAGCACGGCGTAGAGGAGGACGAGGATGCTCAACACCGCGAGAGTCGGGGCGGCGAGGGGATTCCACTCTCTGATTGTCATCGTCTCGTGTTGCCGGGAACCCGAAATAAATCCACGTGGTCGTCCCCGGTGAAGTCAGCCGTGCCACCAGTTCGTGTACACCCACCGTCTCACAGCAGTCACCCCCCCATCGTGGGTAATTACAGCATCCACCTCCCGTCGGCGCTCGCACTTACCTCGGGTTACCGACCTTCACTCGTATTGTTCGAAGCTAGTGATTTATCGGGGCTAATGTAAATTTGTCTTGACAAACGAAAAAACGAAGTACGCACGGAGCGTATCGATTTGAACGCCGACGGAAAAGGCCACGCCGCCAAATTTAAATAGACCCTGTTCAAACCGTCGGATGTTCAAATGCCCAAAGTAGAGATTACCATCCCCGAACATCTGGAGATGCAGATCGCCCAGCTAGTCGACCAGGGCGAGTTCCTCAACCGTGAGGAAGCGCTAGAAGAGCTGCTTTCGACGGGCCTCCGAGCCTACAAAACCAGCGGACCGATCGACGACGACGAACCCGGTTTCGAAGACGACGGCATGATGGGACACGAGGACGAATACGTCTTCTGAGCGCTTGAGTATGCTACTACGCCGCAATAATCCTTAAACCACCATCTTTCCTACGTTCTGGCATGCACAAAGAAGAACTGCTCGAACTCCACGAGCAGATGGTCATCATCAAGGATAACTTCGCGGCGCGTGAGAACGTCCCGGAGGGACTGTTCGAACCGTACGAGCAACTGGGCGTCGACCCAACGCACGTTCACAAGTCCAAGAGCGAACACAAACACGCAGTGTTCGTCCTCGGGAACGCGCTCGCGTCCGCGATGAGCGACGACGAGTTCTCGAACGCTGGACGTGTCGGAAAGCGGATGGAGGAACTCGCGGAAGACGCCGAACGCAAGCTCTGAGCGTCGTGAGACTCCCACTGATCGCTCGCCACACCGAGCACGCGCGCTGGGCCGTCGCCGCCAGTTTTATCACGATTTTCCCGAGAAGTTCATAACCGCGGAGCCAAACTCACGTTTATGACTGCGGTCCCGGAGTGGCTTCCCCTCTACCAACTCGGTATCGTCTGCGCGTTCCTCCTCGCGGCAGTCACCGTGTGGTCACTCGACCGACCCGGCGGTCGGTGGGGTGCGCGACTGCGAGAGCGGTTCGTTCTCGGTCTCCCCTGGGGAACGCTCACCACAGCGGCGTTCGTCCTCGCGATGTACCTCTTCGTACAGGACGGACTTACTCACTGGTACCGTCCCGTTAGC
>JBNJGG010000007.1:0-39734 GCA_051747545.1 Halobacteriota archaeon
GATGTGTTCGCGGAGACGTTCTTCGAATCCATCGTCGGGGCTTTCGAGACGGTCTCGGTGTATCTCGGGGACAGATTGGGGTACTACGAGGTACTCGCAGACGTGTCGGTGACTCCCAGAGAACTCGCCCGGGCGACCGACACCGACGAGCGCTACGCCCGAGAGTGGCTGGAACACCAGACCGTCGTCGGTGTTCTCGCAGTGGAGGACGAGTCCGTGCCCGCGGACCTGCGGCGGTACGCGCTTCCCGCGTCGGCAGTCGAGGTGTTGACCGACCGCGACAGCTTGAACTACCTCGCGCCGATGGCTCGACTCTTCGTCGGGTCAATCGCGCCGTTGGAAGACCTCGTCGACGCGTATCGGACGGGTGCCGGGATTGCGTACGCGGCGTACGGGCCGGACCTGCACGAGGGGCAGGCGGCCATGAACCGGCCCGCCTTTCTCCACCTCCTCGGCGAGGAGTGGCTCCCGTCGATACCGGACGTCGATGCGCGACTGCGCAGCGACACGCCAGCGCGCGTCGCGGACGTGGGGTGCGGCCACGGGTGGTCGAGCATCGGTATCGCCGAGAGCTACGAACACGTCCGAGTAGACGGGTTCGACCTCGACGAGGCGTCCGTGAAGGCCGCGAGAGCGAACGTCGCCACCGCTGGACTCGACGACAGAGTGACGATACACCACCGCGACGCTGGCGACCCAGGCATCGAGGGCGACTACGACCTCGTGACGGCCTTCGAGTGCATCCACGACATGCCGGACCCCGTGAGCGTCCTCCGGACGATGCGTCGACTGGCGGGCGATGACGGCACGGTCGTCGTCATGGACGAGCGCGTCGGCGACGACTTCACCGCCGCCGGGACAGACGTGGAACGCCTGATGTACGGCTTCAGTTTCACCCACTGCTTGCCGGTCGGTCGAGTCGACGAACCGTCGGCCGCCACGGGGACCGTGATGCGAGCGGGGACGCTGCGAGAGTACGCCACCGAAGCCGGATTCGAGGACGTGACGGTGCTCCCCATCGAGAACGACTTCTTCCGGTTCTACCGGTTGGAGTCAGAGGGACGGTGATGGGAGTCGAAACGTCACCGAGAGCGCGGGTCCCGTGGCGCTCGAAGACCGTCCAAATCGTCCTCGCGAGTACGCTGTTGGCTCCGCTCGGTGTCCCGCTCGTCAGTCCGGCACTGCCGGTCATCAGGGACGCCTTCGGCGTGAGCGACGCCGTCGCGAGTCTGCTCATCAGCGCCTACTTCGTCGTCGGTGTCGTCCTCTCGCCGTTCATCGGAGCGCTCGTCGACCGTATCGGTCGCAAGCGCGTCCTCGTCGCGAGTCTCTTCGTGTTCGGCATCGCCGGCGGTGCGACGACGGTAGCGCCGAACTTCCTCGCGGTACTCGCGCTCCGCGTCGTTCAGGGAACTGCCGCCGCGGGCATCTTCATCACGACGGTGACCATCATCGGCGACACGTTCGAAGGCGTGCAGCGAAACGCCGTCCTCGGCGTCAACACCGCCGTCCTGTCGGTCGGTGCCGCGGTGTTCCCCGTCGTCGGCGGTGCGCTGGCGTCCATCTCGTGGGACGCTCCGTTCCTCGCGTACCTCGCCGCGCTCCCGCTGGCCCTCGTCGCCTGGTCTATCCTCGAAGAACCACCCGTCGACGAGGCGCGCTCGATGCCCGGACTCGCGTACTTCCGACGCGCAGTGACCGCCATCAGCACTCGGCGAACCGGGACGATGTACCTCGCCACCTTCCTCGGAGAGTTCCTGGTCTTCGGGGCCGTGTTCACCGCGCTGCCGTTTCTGCTCGCCTCCGAGTTCGCGCTCGGCCCCCTCTTCATCGGCCTGGTGCTGATGGCTGGCGAGGGAGCATCCATCGTGGCCGCGGCCTCGAACGGCCGGTTGGCGACTCGCTTTCCGAACCGGACGCTCGTGGCGGCCGGGTTCGCCTGTTTCGGCCTCGGGTTCGTCGGGGCGTGGCTGGCACCGACTCCGCTGTTCGTCGTCGGGAGCATCGTCGTCGTCGGGGTGGGCATCGGTCTCGTCCTCCCGTCGGTCGACGCCGAGGTGACGCGGCTCGTTCCCGCGGAGGTCCGCGCCGGGGCGTTGAGCCTGCGGAACAGCACGACGTTCCTCGGACGGGCGTCCGGCCCAGTGGTGTTCGCTTCGCTCGCGCTCGTGACGGGCTACCCGGCCCTTCTGCTGGCCAGTGGTCTCGTGGCGCTGGCCGGGGCGCTCGTCGCCGCCGTCGCCAACGCGGGAACGACCCGCCGCCGTGTCGGAGGTGAACCGACGAGCCGAGAGAGTTCGGCACTCGAGGAGGTGCGCCCGGAGGAGTCGGCCTGAGTGGGATTCGCCATCGACCCACGCCAATCAGAGTCGTCATCGACCCGCGGCGGTCTAAATCGTCATCGGCCCGCGGCGGTCTGAACCGTCACGGACGCGTGGCAGCCAGAGCGACCCGCCGCAGTCGAGCGGTGACGAGACGGGTCAGAGAGCGACACCCTTATTCTTTGCAGTCCACCACGTTCCGAGCATGAAGCGTATCGCGGTCGTACAGGGGGTGAGTCGATGAGTGCGGACGCCCCCGAGCAGACGGAGGCGTTCCGGCGGGTGTGCGAGTCGCTCGTCGACGACATTCTCGACGGCGAGGTAGACCGCGACAACCTCGAACGGGCGAAACTGGAGGCGTGTTCGGAGTACTCCGCGCCGAAGGTGCCGAAGAACACGGACATCCTCTCTTACGCCCCGGACGAGTTCCGCGACGACGTGAAATCGGTGGTCCGGCGAAAACCAGTCAGAACCGCCTCGGGCGTCTCGCCGGTCGCCATCATGACCTCGCCGCAGATGTGCCCCCACGGGAAGTGTCTCTACTGTCCGGGCGGTCCCGCGTCGGAGTTTTCGAGCGCACAGAGCTACACGGGTCACGAGCCCGCCGCCGCCCGGGGCGTCCAGAACGACTACGACCCCTACGGGCAGGTGACCCTGCGACTCGAACAGTTGCGACACATCGGCCACCCGGTCGACAAGGTCGAACTCATCCTGATGGGCGGGACGATGACCGCACGAAGCCACGACTATCAGGAGTGGTTCGTCAAGCGGGCGCTGGAGGCGATGAACGACTACGACCTGGATTCGGACCCCGCGCCCGCGGAGGGCGAAAGCTTCGCTCCGGACTCCGAGACGGTCGAGTTCAAGTACCTCGAAGACGTCGTCGCGGAGAACGAGACGGCCGACGTTCGCAACGTCGGGACGACGTTCGAGACGAAGCCCGACTGGTGCGACCCCGAGCAGATAGACCGGATGCTGGACCTCGGGGCGACCAAGGTCGAAGTCGGCGTGCAGACGACCTACGAGCGCATCAACCGCGAGATGCACCGGGGCCACGGGACGCAGGACTCCATCGACGCGAACCGACGACTCCGGGACGCGGCGTTCAAGGTGGGCTTTCACATGATGCCCGGCCAACCCGGGATGACCCGCGACATGTGCATCGAGGACTTTCGGCAGTTGTTCGAGAATCCAGCGTGGAGACCGGATTACCTGAAAATCTACCCGACGCTCGTCGTCCGAGGCACCCGCATCTACGACCAGTGGCGACGCGACGAGTTCGACCCGCTGACGAACGAGGAGGCCGCGGACATCGTCAGCGAGGCGATGGCGATGATTCCGCCGTACACTCGCCTCCAGCGCGTCCAGCGTGACATCCCCGCGGACTTCATCGACGCGGGCGTCTGGAAGTCGAACCTCCGACAACTCGCCGAGAAAAAGCTCGAAGAGAAGGGCCTCGAGTGCCGTGACATCCGAAGTCGGGAGGTCGGCCTCAACGACGCCGACATCGAGGGCAAAGACGTCGAACTGAGCGTCGTAGAATACGAATCGGCGGGCGGGACGGAGCACTTCGTCAGTTTCGAGGAACCCGCAGAAGACGTGCTGGTCGGCTTCTGTCGGGTGCGCTTCCCCGGCGACCCGGTTCGGCGCGAACTCGACAACGCGGCGTTGATTCGAGAGCTCCACGTCTACGGTTCGGAGGTCGGCGTCGGCGCGGACGGCGACGACGGCCAACACCAGCACCGCGGATACGGCCGTCGGCTGATGGACCACGCCGAGGAACTCGCCGTCGACGCCGGGTTCGACAAGGTCAGCGTCATCAGCGGTATCGGTGCCCGAGAGTACTACCGGAAGAAGTTGGGGTACCATCAGGACGGCCCGTACGTCAGCAAGCGGCTCTGAGCCTGCCTTCACTCGGCGGAAACAGGTCTCAGAAACCGCGAACCGTGAGAACTGTTTAGTCCGAACTGCCTGATACTGCGGAGTATGCACCGCCTCCTCGGACTCCGACGGGTTCTCGTCGGCGACGACGTTCGTCGAACGGTCTCCCTCGTCGGGGTCGCCCTCGTCCTCGGGACAGTCACGTTCGTCGCGAACGCGCCGACCCGATACGTGGGTCCGTCGTCGGTCGACGTCGGCTTCGTCCTCCCGGTGTTCTGGGCGCTCCTGTGCCTCGTCGCCGCCGTCGGTGCGTACCACGGCGGTGGGTTGCTCGCCTGCATCGTGATAGCCGTCAGTCCCGCCGCGGGCTTCTACCTCGCGCTCTACGTCTACGAGGTCACCTTACCCGTCGCACCGTTCGTCTGGAGCCTCAGAATCGGTCTCGCCGTGGCGGTTGTCATCGGCGTCGTCGGGTACGTCCTCGGCGCGAGCGCCCGCAGACTCGTCAAGTACGGTCCCACGGGTGTCTCGTGAGACGGTGCGGCACACGATGACCGAGTGAGGGAGGCGACGGAACGACACGCCTTTTCGTCGGGCCCGAGAAGGGCGGCGCATGGAACCGAAGCGGGAACTGTCGAGCGTCGACCTCGCGGCCTTCGTGACCGAGATGGGGCGGTACGAGGGCGCGAAGGTGGACAAATCCTACCTCTACGACGACGACCTGTTGCGACTGAAACTGCGCGACTTCGACCGGGGGCGAGTCGAACTCCTCGTGGAGGTGGGCGACGTCAAGCGCGCCCACGTCACCGCGCCGGAACACGTCCCGGAGGCACCGGGCCGCCCGCCGAACTTCGCCATGATGCTCCGCAATCGCATCAGCGGAGCCGACTTCGCCGGGGTCGAACAGTACGAGTTCGACCGTATCCTCGTCTTCGAGTTCGAGCGGCCAGACGAGAACACGACCGTCGTCGCCGAACTGTTCGGCGAAGGCAACGTCGCCGTCCTCGACGAGGCGGGCGACGTAGTACAGAGCCTTCGGACGGTGCGGCTCAAGTCCCGAACCGTCGCCCCGGGCTCGCAGTACGAGTTCCCGCAGTCCAGAGTGAACCCCCTCACCGTGAGCGAAGCCGAGTTCGTCCGGCTCATGAGCCAGTCCGATACGGACGTGGTTCGGACGCTAGCGACGCAACTCAACTTCGGCGGGCTCTACGCCGAAGAGGTCTGTACCCGCGCTGGCGTCGAGAAGACGCTCTCCATCGAGGACGCCGACGACGGCGTGTATCACACCCTCTACGAGGCAATCGGTCGCCTCGCCGCGGAGGTTCACGGTGGGGAGTTCGACCCGCGAGTGTACGAAGCGGACGACGCCGTCGTGGACGTAACGCCGTTTCCGCTCGTCGAATACGACGGCATCGACAGCGTCGGGTTCGACTCGTTCAACGCGGCGCTGGACGACTACTTCGTCCGCCTCGACCGCAGCGCTGACAGGGACCGTGCCACGGCGAACCGTCCCGACTTCGAGGCGCAGATTGAAAAGCAAAAGCGCATCATCGAACAGCAGGAACGGGCCATCGAAGGCTTCGAATCCCAGGCGCAGGCCGAGCGGCGTCGGGCCGAACTGCTGTACGCGCACTACGGACTCGTCGACGAGGTGTTGACGACGGTGAGAAACGCCCGAGAGGAGGGCATTCCGTGGGACGAAATCGAGGCGACGCTGGAGGCCGGGGCCGAACGAGGAATCGCGGCCGCAGCGGCCGTCGTCGACGTGGACGGCCGCGCGGGAGCCGTGACAGTTGCCCTCGACGACACGCAGGTCGAACTCGACCCATCGACGGGCGTCGAAAAAAACGTCAACCGACTGTACAACGAGGCCAAGCGCATCGAGGAGAAACGCGAGGGCGCACTGGAGGCTGTCGAGGACACCCGCGAGGAGCTGGCGGCAATCGAATCGCGACGGGACGAGTGGGAATCCGAGGAGGGCGAGGAAACCGAGGAAGCCGAGGAAGCGCGCGACATCGACTGGCTCTCCCGGAGTTCGATTCCCATCCGACGCCCCGAACACTGGTACGAGCGGTTCCGGTGGTTCCGCACGAGCGACGGCTTTCTCGTCATCGGCGGCCGCAACGCCGACCAGAACGAGGAGATCGTCAAGAAGTACCTCGACCCCAGCGACCTCTTCTTCCACACGCAGGCACACGGTGGTCCCGTGACCGTCGTCAAGGCGACGGCACCGAGCGAACCCGCACGCGACGTGGAGATACCCGAGCAGAGTCGTCGTGAGGCCGCCCAGTTCGCCGTCTCCTACTCCTCGGTGTGGAAGGACGGACGATTCGCCGAGGACGCGTACATGGTCCGACCGGACCAGGTGTCGAAGACGCCCGAGAGCGGCGAGTACCTCGAAAAGGGCGCGTTCGTCGTCAGGGGCGACCGAACCTACTACCGCGACGTCGCCGTCGGCGTCGCCGTCGGCATCGCCTGCGAACCGGAGACGCGCGTCATCGGCGGGCCACCGAGTGCAATCGAACCACAGGCGGAGACGAGTATCCGCCTCGAACCAGGGAGGTACGCCCAGAACGACACCGCAAAGCGGTGCTACCGGGTCTTTCGAGAGCGCTTTGCCGACCAATCGTTCGTCAGAAAAGTGGCCAGTCCGGACCTGATTCAGGAGTTCCTCCCGCCCGGTGGGAGCGAAATGGTCGACACCGGCTGAAACGTAGTAAACGGATGATTCAGGCTCCCTATAGTTAGATTTCGAGAAGTAACTTCGGCAAACTTTATACGCTCATCCGGTGTATCTGTACCTGAGCTTCGTGGGTCGAGTTGGCCCCGTTCTCGATACTACCATGATCAGTGAGTCAATCGGCTACCTTAGAAAGAGCGAAGCGTGGGTGAAGACCCTCGTCATCGGCGGGTTGCTGGCGTTGTTTAGCTTCCTGCTCATCCCCGTCTTCCTCGTCGTCGGCTACTTCGTCCGCGTCCTGCAGGCGACGATGCGCGGCGAGGAGGAACCGCCGGTGTTCGACGAGTGGGGCGAGCTGTTCGTCGACGGCCTGAAGGCACTGGTCATCGGAGTCGTCTATTCGCTGATTCCGGCCATCATCGCCGGGGCCGTCCTCGCACTCGGTCTGGGTGCGCTCGCAGGCGGCGGCGACGCGGCTGGGGCCTTCGGGGGCTTCCTCGTCGTCCTCGGCGGGTTGATGGCGCTCGTCCTCGGCCTCGTGGCGGCGTACATCACGCCCGCCGCGGTGGCCAACTTCGCCGAGACCGACCGGCTCGGAGCGGGCTTCGACTTCGGGACGCTCCGGCCGATTCTATCCAGCGGGAAGTACGCCACCGCGTGGGTGATGGCCTTCGCGGTCCTGTTGGTCGCCGGTGTCGTCACCGGCGTTCTGAACGTGATTCCCTTCCTGGGATTCATCGTCGGCGCGTTCGTCACGTTCTACGCTGGCGTCGCCGCCTACTACATCATCGGCACGACCTGGGGCGAGTTCCACCCCGTCGAGATGCGCGAGGAGGAAGAGACGCCCGAAGAACGCCCCGCCATCTAGACGGCCGAATTTTTTGCGTCGCGACGAGGTGATTTGCGTCGCGATGAGGTGACGTGGATTCGTAGACGTGAATTCACCATTTGCTGACGTCGATTACCCATAGCGTGTTGTCCTGTGATGTCTCGGCTCGATTCTGGTCAATTGTCACAAGTGTTATGACCGAAACGAACGTTGCATTCCGCGATGCTAGGTGACGCCCTGAACTTCCCCAGAACGAACGACGACTGGTTACCGACAGTCGTCATCGGCGGCGTACTCTCGATACTGAGCGTACTCATCATTCCAGTCTTCATCGTACAGGGGTACTACGTCCGCGTCCTCCGAGCGGCGGCGTTCGGCGACGACGCGCCGTCGTTCACGCAGTGGGGCGACCTGCTGGTCGACGGTGTGAAACTGGTGGTCATCAACCTGCTGTGGTCGCTCGTCATCGTCGTCCCGACGCTCGTCGCCGTAGTCGTCGTCGGCACCGGCGGTGACAGCGTCGGACCGGTTCGAGCGTTCGTCGCTCTCGTCGCCGCGGCGTTCGCCGTCGTCGTCAGTTTCTTCATACCCGCCGCGATGACCAACTTCGCGGTCCACGGACGAGTCGGGGCGGCCTTCGACGTGCGGACTATCGTCTCCGGGTCGCTGACGAGCGACTACGTCGTCGCGTGGCTGCTCGTTCTCGTCGTCGGCATCGTCGGCGGTCTCGTCGGCAGCGCACTCGTCGTGGTCCTCGTCGGGTTTCTCGTCCTCTTCTACGTACAGGTCGTTACGTACGCCCTCTTTGCCCGCGGATTCGCCGAGGGCGCGGGGCTCGAACGCGTGGTCGGAACGACGATGGACGTGAAGTTCTAGGCGACCTCGTGCTCACGCGACGAGGCCACCGAACGGTGAGGACCGAACCGCGAGGAAGCGGGGCCTCTCGGTTCGGGAGGCATACGCGCGGGGTGCTCGTCGAGAAGGGAAGGGTTGTTAGGACGGGTCACGAGAATCAGGTATGCGAATCACGAGCCGTGGCCGGGGCGAGGAGGGGCGCGAACGTATCACGCTCGTCCCCGAGTCCGTCGACGACCTCTGGCACCTCTCACACGTCCTCGAACCGGGCGACCTGGTCTCCGGCGACACCACCCGGCGCATCCAGCGGGCCGACGACCAGATGCGCGATACGGGCGGCGAGCGCGAGCACCTGCACGTCACCATCGAAGTCGAGGACATCGAGTTCGCCCGCTTCGCCAACCGCCTTCGAGTCGGCGGCGTCATCGTCGACTGTTCGAGAGAGGACCAGTTGGGCCACCACCACACGCTCAACGTCGAGGAGCGAACCGAGGTGACCATCGAGAAGCACTTCAAGCGGGACCAGCTCGACAGACTGGAAGAGGCCGAGGCGTCCGCCGAGAGCCCCGACGTCGCCATCGTCACCGTCGAGGAGGGCGCAGCGCACGTCCACACCGTCGCACAGTACGGCACCGAGGAGTACGCGACGTTCACCCGACCGACCGGGAAAGGAGAGTACGCCCGCCCCCGAACCGAACTGTTCGAGGAGCTGGGCTCGGCGCTCTCGCACCTGACCGTGGACGCGGTTATCCTCGCCGGACCGGGCTTCACGAAGCAGGACGCCCGTGACTACCTCGAGTCGAACTACCCCGAGGTGGCCGAGAAGGTGACGATGGTCGATACCAGTGCGGTCGGCGACCGCGGCGTTCACGAGGTACTCAAACGGGGTGCGGTCGCAGACGTGCAGTCAGAAACCCGAATTGCACGCGAGGCGGAGTTCATCGACGAACTGACCGCTCGCATGGCCGAGGGCGCGAAAGTAGCCTACGGAATCGACGAAGTCGCAGAGGCCGCGGAGTTCGGCGCAGTCGAGCGATTGCTGGTGCTCGACGCACGACTGCGAGAGGAACGACAGGGTCGCGGCGAGTGGGAGGTCGACGTCAACGAGGTCATCGAAACGGTCGAGCGACAGGGCGGAGAGGTCACCGTCTTCTCGGCCGAATTCGCACCCGGTGAGCAACTGAAGAACCTCGGCGGCATCGCCGCGTTGCTCCGCTACCGACTCCAGTAGCAATCGACGAGACGGCAGGTGCCGGTGACTCAGCGCTCGGTGATGGGGGCGAAGTCGAGCGGCGTGCCGAGGCCGTCTTCCAACGCTTTTTCGTAGAGCAGATACGCGCCGGCGACCGTCTCGATGCCGGTGCCGCCGCTGTCGAAGACGGTAATCTCCTCGTCGTCGGTTCGACCCTCCACGGTTCCGGCGACGACGTCGCCGAGTTCGGCGTAGATGTGGTCTTCGTCGACTGCGCCCTCTTCGAGCGCGTAGAGGAACGACCCGGCGTCCATCGTCGCCCGTTTTCGGAGATCTGGAACGTACTTCGAGTTGGCGATGGTGGTCACGTCGAGTTCGCGCCGGTCGGTGTCGTACTGGCCCATCGCGGTGACGTGCGTGCCCGGTTCGAGAAGGTCGCCGTCGAACACCGGCTCCGACGCCTTGGTCGCCGTGATGACGATGTCTGCACCTTCGACGGCGGCCGCACTCGATGCGACGGCGGCGACGGTCGCGTCGAGTTCCTGGTTCATCTCGGCGGCGAACGCTTCGCGGTTCTCCTTGGTCGGCGAGTGCACCCAGACGGTGTCGAGGTCTCGAACCGTCGCCGTGGTCCGCAGTTGCCCTCGCGCCTGCAACCCGCTGCCGACGATGGCGAGCGTGGTCGCGTCCTCACGTGCGAGCGCGTCGACGGCTACTGCGCCGGCGGCACCCGTCTTGTACGGGTTCATCCACCCGCCGTCGATGAGAGCCAGCGGTTTGCCAGAGTCGGCGTCGAACAGCGGGGTCATGAACCACGCGTTCTGTGAGCCGAATCCGGCCGAGTACATGTAGCCTCCCATCGCCCCGGTGTCGGGGAGAATCGCCCCGTAGGTGGTGAGCATTCCCTGTGGAGACTCGTTTCGGAACTTCGTCCGCGGTTCCGCTGGGGCACCCTCACCGCGCTGTCGGTAGGCGTCTCGAACGCGTTCGACGTATTCGGCAGGAGTCGCAAGTTCTGCGGTTTCGTCGCCTCTCAAAAATAGCGTCTCGGTCATCGGTCGTAACACGGACGGGACCTACAAAAGCAGTGCGGCACCGGTGGTCCGCGCCGAAAATGAGGAATCCACGAGAGAAGCGAGACGGGCCTGAAGAGCGTGACGCACCGGAAGCGAGAAGACAGCGAAGAGAGCAGAAGCGGAAAAACCGCAGGAGCGGGCCGAGAACCGGGTCGGAGCGAATCGAATGAGGGGGGTCGGAGCGAATCGAATGAGGGCAGCGTCAGAGGGACCGAACAGGCTCAGTCGGCGTTGACTGGATTCGAACGACTGGCCTGTCGGGGTTCGGAACGGTCCACGGGACCGTTCACGAAGAGTGCGTGGGCGATGACGACGACGGCGACACTGGCAGCCAGCGGCACTGCGAGCGTAAGGGAGACGCCAGTCGTCGTGAGCGCGGCGGTGATTCCACCCAGAGTGAGCGGAATCAGGCAGAGGACGTAATCGTAGTATCCAGTCATAATCCATTACAAACTATGGGGAATACACATATAATTCTTTCCCATAGCCTCGTTCAATCCATGGCTGAAGCCGCGAGAGTGTTACGAATAAGTTATGAGAAGATAAGCGCTGGTGAGGTTCTATATATCCCGAATATGAAGGTTTGGCAAAAATTGGCTCCAGTTTGCGGCAGCTATTGACTGTTGGATTATGAAACTTCGGACGAAGCGGAGGCGGAGACTCGCGCCGTGGCGCGGGCGTGAGTCGGCCGCTCCGTCGGGACGGACTCCCATAGTCCGCTTTCCGGGTGAGCAATATCGGAGCGTTGAACCACCTCGAGCAAGAAGAGCGACCCAGTGGAGAGAAACGACCGCACTATCGTTGGACTACTGATGCTCGCTCACGGGATGGTACACACCTACGAGCTCTCGATTCCAATTTTCGTCTCCATCTGGCTGACAGAGTTCGACGTGGTAGACCTCGGGGTGGCTCAGTTCGGTGTCACAGCGGCGACGCTCGGCCTCGTCGTCACGGCGGGGTACGGACTGTTCGGAGTGGGGGCACTCCCCGGAGGCGTCCTCGTCGACCGCATCGGCTCCCGACGCCTCATCACCGCCTGTCTCTTCGGGATGGCCGGGTCGTTCCTCCTGCTGGGTGTCGCTCCCGGCCTGGTGGTCGTCACGCTGGCGCTGCTGCTCTGGGGGGCGGCCGCGAGCGTCTACCACCCGGCGGGACTGGCACTCATCAGCAAGGGCGTCGAAGAACGTGGGGCCGGATTCGCCTACCACGGTATCGCGGGCAACGTCGGTATCGCACTCGGACCGCTGCTGACCGCGATTCTGTTGCTCTTTCTCGACTGGAAAGTCGTCGCCGGACTGCTGGCCATTCCGGCCCTGCTAGCGGGGGCGTACGCGACCCGCGCTCGCTTCGACGAGACGGCCGCCGTCTCCGAGAGCGAGGCCAGCACTGAAGCGGACGGGGGCAGTGATGTGGACTCGTTCGCGGCCTTCTGGGCGGAGTCGCGGACGCTATTCGTCGGCGGGTTCTTCGCGATATTCCTCATCGTGATGTGTTCGGGGCTGTACTACCGGGGAGTACTGACGTTCATGCCGGGACTACTCGAAAACCTCCCCGAGTTCGAGCCGATTCCCCTGGACGCGCTCCTCCCCGCGAGCCTGGTGTCGATGCTCGGCAGCGGGAGCGACCAGACCGCCGTCGTCAGGCCGGAGCGCTACTTCTACTCCGGACTCCTCATGGTCGGCGTGTTCGGCCAGTACGTCGGCGGAAAGCTCACCGACCGCATCCCCGTCGAGTGGGGCCTCGTCGGCAACTTCGTCGTGCTGGTGGTTCTGGCGCTACTGTTCCTCCCGGCGGCGGCGCTCGGACTGGGGCCACTGCTCGCCGTCGGCGCGGTACTCGGCTTCGCGCTGTTCACCATCCAGCCGTTCTACCAGGCGACGGTCGCAGAGTACACCCCCGCGGACACCCGCGGTCTCTCCTACGGATTCACCTACCTCGGCGTCTTCGGCGTGGGGGCACTCGGTGGCGCTATCGCGGGCGTCATCCTCACCTACGCGTCGTCGGCGGCGCTGTTCGCGACGTTGGCTGGCATCGCCGTCGCCGGTGCACTGCTCGCCCTGTTTCTCGCGCGTCGAGGGACGCGACAGTCGGCCTGAGGGCTGGCCGTAGATTGTAGCGGGCGTAAAAGTCGACGGGACGAGTCGAAATCAGGCCGTCACCGAACGCGGAAGAAGAGGTATCGCCAGAGGCCGAGACCGACGGCACCCGTGACCATCGTGACGAGGACGAACACCACGCTCGCGCCACCGTGAAACAGCGGAGTGGCCCGAATCGCCGCACCGAGTAACGTGGCGGGAATCCACGACCGAATCGCGAGAGGTACCGACGACTTTGCAGACTCTCCCGCACCCGCGGAGTACGCCCCGACGAGCGGGGCGACGATAATCCACGCGATGAGGAACGGGGCGAGCGTGGCGAGGAGATACCCGGGATTCGACTGGACGAACGAGACGCCGTTGTGATTTATCGTTCCGAGCGTCAGCAGCGCCGAGAGCACGAGCACGTCGCCTACGGCGAGCGGCAGCGTCCCGGGGTCGATGCGGCGTTCCAGAAACGACGTGACCGAGGTCGCCATACCCCGCGGTTTTACCCCCACGTTAAAGGCTTGACCGTTTCACGCCGACGACGGTGTACCCGAAACCCGTGTCGACGACGGCGGGGTCGAGTCCGCGTTCGCCCACGGCGCTGGCGAGTGTTTCGGGCGTGTAGAACGTCGAATCGAAGCCCACGACCCGTTCGGCGAGGACGAGTCCACGACCCAGAAGCGTCGCCGGATTGAACTCTCGAATCACCAACGCACCTCCGGGTGCGAGGACGCGTGCGGCTTCGTCGATGACGACCGACTGGTTCGGCATGTGGTGGAACGCGTCGACGACGACGACGGCGTCGACCGACTCGTCGGCGACCGGCAAGCGGGTGGCGTCTCCCTGCACGCAGTCGAGCCCCCGGGCCCTCCGCTGGGCGCGACGGAGCATCCCCCGTGCAACGTCGACGACGACCCGCTCGTCGGCGTCGAGGGTGACCGTCGCCCGTCCGGTGCCGCCACCGACGTCGAGCACGCGTTCGACCGGGCGGTCGGCCAGCGACAGTCCGGCCCGGAGCGTCTCGGCCTTTGCTGCGGGCATGAAGAAGTCGTATAGCGTCGCGAAGCGGTCGAAGAAGCGAACGTCGCCGGGACCGTGCATGGCGGACGTGTGTCAGCAGAACGTAAAGGGCTACTGTCCGGTGTACGTAGGTGTGGTATGGAGTTCGACTTCCTCGGGTGGCCAGAAGACGGGCCGACGCTGCGACTCGACTACCGTCGGTTCAGCTACGCCGGGAAGTTCGTCATGTCGAACACCGGAAAGGCCGTCGTCCGTGAGCGCGACGGCGCGGAATCCGCATCCGACGTGGACGACGCCCGGTCGTCCGAGTTCGACGACGACGTGCTCGCGGCCGTCGCGTTCAACGACGACCGGACGGACTCGACGACGCTGTGGCTCCGGTACGTCACGGTGCGCGACGACTACCGGGCGAACGGTCTCGGCGCGAAGTTAGTCGCCTTCGTCGCCGAAACTGCGGAAGCCAAAGGATACGACCGCCTGTGTATCGCGGTCAACAACCCGTTCGCGTTCGAGGCGCTGTACAAGGCCGGGTTCGGCTACACGTGCCGCCAGACCGGTCTCGCAGAACTCGTCCTCGAACGACCCGCCGACCGAGACGAAGCGGCCTACCAGCGTGGACTCGACGTGTTCCGCGAGCGCGATCCCGACGACCCGGAGGCGACGTTCCTTCGTGACCGGGTCGGTGCGGACCCTCCGAGTCGGCTGGAGAGCAGTCCCGTCACGTTCGTCGACGGGGGCCACGCCGGCCGAGTCGACTCCGACGACTCGGGGAGTTAAAAGCCGACGGCCCCAAACGAGTAGCCAATGGGAAACGCAGCGCTTCGGGACCTCGCGGCTCTCAGCGAGGTGTCGTTCGACGACGTCGCGGGAAGCGTCGTCGCCGTCGACGCCCACAACTGGCTCTACCGATATCTCACGACCACGGTGAAGTTCACCCGCGACGAGGTGTACACCACGGCCGCCGGCGAAGAGGTGGCGAACCTCGTCGGCGTGGTGCAGGGGTTGCCGAAGTTCTTCGAGCACGACCTGACGCCGGTGTTCGTCTTCGACGGGAGCGTCACCGACCTCAAAGCCGAGGAAGTCGCCGCGAGACGCGAGCAACGAGAGCGGGCACAGACGCGCCTCGACGAGGCACGCGAGCGAGGGGACGCGATGGAGGCCGCCCGGATGGAAGCGCGCACCCAGCGGTTGACCGACGTGATTCTCGCCACGACCCGCGGTCTGCTCGACCGACTCGACGTGCCGTACATCGACGCGCCCGCCGAGGGCGAGGCGCAGGCGTCCTACATGGCTCGAATCGGCGACGTCGACTACGTCGGCAGCGAGGATTACGACACGCTGTTGTTCGGCGCGCCACTGACCCTGCGGAAGTTGACGAGTCGCGGCAACCCCGAACTGATGGACCTCGAGGCGACGCTCGACTGCCACGACATCACGTGGGAGCAACTCGTCGACATCGCCATCCTCGTCGGGACGGACTTCAACTCAGGAGTCCCCGGCATCGGACCGAAGACGGCGCTCAAGGAGGTCAAATCTCACGGCGACGTCTGGGGGGTTCTGGACGCGCGCGGCGAACACGTCGACAACGCAGACCGAATTCGAGAACTGTTCTTCGACCCGCCCGTGACCGACGACTACGACTTCGACCGAGACATCGACCCGGACCTAAACGCGGCGAAAGCGTTCGTCACAGAGGAGTGGGAAGTCGACCCCGAGGAGGTGGCTCGCGGCTTCGAGCGCATCGAAGACTCGCTCGTACAGACCGGCCTCGACCGATGGACGTAGACCGGCTACGACAACAGGACGAGGACCGGCTACGACAACAGGATGGAGACCGGCTACGACCGCGAAACGTGAGCGAGTGCCGAGTCCGCCGGCGACCAGTCAGTCCTCGGCGACGGGACGCGATGGGCGTTGGTCTACCTGCGCCTCCCAGAGTCTGACGTAGTCGCCCCCGCTCCCGAGCAGATCCTCGTGCGTCCCGGACTCCGCTATCTGGCCGTCTTCCATGACGACGATGCGGTCGGCGTCCCTGATGGTCGAGAGGCGGTGAGCGATGACGAAGGCGGTGCGGTCCTCGATGAGTCGGTCGATGCTCTCCTGAATGAGCGCCTCCGTCTCGGTGTCCACGTCGCTCGTCGCCTCGTCGAAGACGATGATTGCCGGGTCGTTCAGCAGCGCCCTGGCGATGGCGACTCGCTGTCGTTGCCCACCGGAGAGTCTCACGCCGCGCTCGCCGACCAACGTGTCGTAACCGTCGGGGAGGTCACTGATGAACTCGTGGGCCTCGGCGGCCTTCGCGGCGTCGACGATCCGCTCGCGGGAGGTCGTGTCCGGGTCCCGTTCGTCGGCAAGCGCCTGCCGGTCCCCGTAGGCGACGTTCTCGGCGACGGTCCCCGAGAACAGATAGGGATTCTGTTCGACGACGGCGACCTCCTCGCGGAGCGACTGGAGGTCGTACTCGCGGACGTCGGTTCCGTCGACTCGAACCGAACCCGCGTCGACGTCGTGGAACCGCGGAACGAGCTTCAACAAGGTAGATTTCCCCGCCCCGGTACTCCCCGCGAGACCGACCGTTGCACCCGCCGGCACGTCGAGTGTGACGTCCCGGATGACCGGCCTTCTGTCGTCGTAGCCGAAGGTGACCCCGTCGAAGGTGACCCGTCCCTCGACGGTCTCCGGTCGGTAGGGGTCGGCGGGGCTGGTCACGGACGGGTCCCGACCGAGCAATCCGAACACCCGTTCCGCACTGGACTTTGCGAGCTGGTACTTGTTCGCGGACTTGCCGACGCGGCGCATCGGCGAGTAGAGCCGACGGAGGTACAGAAAGAACAGGGCGAAGCTTCCGGCGGTCAGGACGCCGTTCTCGCCGGGTGTGCCGGTGATGATGTCGGTGCCGCCGACGTACAGGACGAGGACGAAGACGACGCCCGTGAGGAGTCGGAGTCCGGCGAAGAACGCCCGCCGGATTCGGAGGGCGGCTACCTTCTCGTCGTGGTAGGCCTGGCTCTGCTGGCCGACTCGGCCGCGCTCGAACTCGTAGCGGTTGAACGTTTTGATGACCGCCGCCCCACCCAGGTTGTTCTCCAGGCGGGTGTTCAGTCGCGAAACGGTCTCCCGAATCGATTTGTAGCGTGGTTCGATCCACGTGAGAAACCGGCCGCTGGCGACCCCGATAATCGGGACGGGAGCGAGCGCGATGAGCGCGAGTTTCGGCGAGTAGACCCAGAGCACGACGCCGATACCGCCGACGGTGGCGACCACGCGGATGAGTTGGCGGAACTCGGTGTTGAGAAACTCTTCGAGGCGGTTGATGTCGCTGTTCAGGATGGACATCATGCCGCCGGTCTGGTGGGTGCTGAAGAAGTCCATCGAGAGGTGCTGCAGGTGGTCGTAGGTGTCGTTTCTGAGGTCGCGTTGCATCTTCTGTGCCGTCGACTGGAGGAGGTATCGAGAGCCGAACCGGGTCAGCGAGCGAATCACGTAGGCCAGCACCGCGATGACGACGAGGCGCTCGAGGAGCGCGATGCGGGCGGCCTGCCCGGAAATCGACGTGGCCGGGAGCAACCCGACGGACGCCAAGAGCCCCGGGTTGCCGGACCCGAGGACGACGCGGTCGATGGCCGTGGCGACGACGATGGGCGGGACGAGTCGAGCGAACCGCGTGCAGAACGACGCCAGGATGCCGACCGTCAACCGTGGCCAGTACGGCACCGCGTAGGCGAGCAGGTTCCACATGGGGTGGCCGTCGACGTTCTCTCGAACGTCCTCGAAACCACCGTGTTCGTCTGCCATGTTCGCGTCATACTCGGTACGGAGTGAAATATTCCGTGTCTCCCACGCGGGTTCGTACATGACGGGGTTCTATCGCGGGGAAGATACCGCTCAGGCCACGTCGTCGATCGCAGACAGGAGGAGGTCGGCACCGAGTTCGATCTCCCGGTCGGTCACGTCGAGCGGCGGGAGGAGGCGGAGCGTCTTGTGTCCACAGCCCAGCGTGAGAAAGCCGCGTTCGAAGGCCGCCTGCTGGACGGCGTCCCTGCGCGTCTTCGCGTCGAACTCGACGGCGAGCATGAGACCGAGTCCGCGAACGTCGACGACGCCGTCGAGGGGAGCATCGGCGAGCGTCTCGACGAACTGCCGGCCCCTCGCGACGGCGTTGTCCCTGAGGTCGTACTCCTCGATGGCGTCGAGCGTGAGTACCCCCTGCAGCGACGAGAGGACGTCGCCGCCACCCCACGTCGACGACAGACGAGCGCGTTCGGACGGGAACACCTCCCTCCGGGAGACGGTCGCGCCGACGCGAAGGGCCTTCCCGGCGGCGATGACGTCCGGTTCGATCGGGTAGTGGTCGGCGGCCCACCGCTCGCCGGTTCGGCTCACTCCGGACTGGATTTCGTCGGCGACGAGCGTGATGTCGTGCTCGGCGGCGATGTCGGCGACCTCTCGCATGAACGCCTCGCTGGGGATTCGGAAGCCACCCTCGCCCTGCACGGGTTCGAGGACGATGTACGCCACGTCTTCGGGGTGGACGTTGCCACGAGTGGGGTGCAGTTTCTCCCGGAGTTCCGAGGTTCCGCGGGCGAAGAAGCCGCAGTCGCACGTTCCCGCCGTGCAGGTTCGGTCGGTACAGAACGGAACGTCGAAGACGCCCGGAATCTCCGGATAGCGTCTTCGGTGGACCGACTTCGACCGGTTGAGCGACAACGCGCCGAGAGTGCGCCCGTGAAACGCCCCGTCGAACGTGATCGCATACGACGCACCCGGACTGTGGTCGTAGGCGATTTTGATGGCGTTCTCGACCGCTTCGGCTCCCGAATTCGAGAGGAAGACCGTATCCATCTGGTAGTGACTCGTCGACTCGACGAGACGGTCCATCAACTCGGTCGGGCCGGGTTCGCCTTCACCCGGTGGGCGCCCGTCGCTCACGTAGAAGTCCTGTCCGGCGATTTTCGCCGGGTCGGTTACGTCGAACTCGCGGAGGGGGGCCATAATCTTCGGGTTGTTGTACCCGAGTGGGGCGGCGGCGACGTGACTCGTGAAATCGAGGAGGACGTTGCCGTCGACGTCGGTGCAGAACGGTCCCTCGGCGGGGGCCGACCGGTCCCAGACGAAATCGTACACGTACGTGCTGGGAGCCGCCCACTGGTGGTGGTAGTCGACCCACTCGCGGGCGCGCTCTCCCGGTATCGACGACACCGACGGCGTCACCGTGTCTCGGTCCATAGAACCTGTACGGAGACTGGTGTGTTAAGGGGCTCGCCGAGCCACCTCGGCTCGAACCACAACCTCTCGACGAGACACCCATAACGAGACGATTCCGGGGGCGAGGACGAGTTACCGGTGTGGCGAACTGAGGCGACAACGGGGGCCACTCGGCGAATCGAGGTTACTTTCCCGCAGCTTCTCTCTGAACGTACGACAGGCTTTTGATGGCTCCGTGTGCCAGCAGAGGTATGTCCATTCTCGACCTGGACCGCTCTCGTGTCGGGTGGGGGGTCTTCGGGCTCGGACTGGTCGCCGCAGTCTGTTTCGTCCTCTACTCCTTTATCGGAACGTTCGTCTTCGGAGTGTTCATCTACTACGCCACCCGCCCGCTCTACAGGCGCATTCGACGACGGGTTGGACCGTCCAGCGTCGCCGCCGCGGTCGCGATTTTCGCGCTCGCGCTCCCCGCGCTCGTCCTCGTGAGTTACGCGTTGCTCGTCGCCTTCCGCGAACTGACCAGACTGACGAGTAACGACGCACTCGACGTCTCGACGTACCTCGACGTCAACCAGACAGTACTCAACCAGGTCGCCGACCCGGGCCTGCTCGTGGACGACCCGACGCAGTTCGTCTCGTTCGACACGGTAGAATCACTGGTTCAGTCAGTCAATTCGGCGGCCGGAACGCTCACCTTCCTCGGCATCGGTGCCGTTCACCTGTTCGTGATGATCGCGCTCGCGTTCTACTTGCTCCGCGACGACCACAAACTCGCGCGCTGGGTTCTCGCACGGTTTGCAGACGACAGGGGAATCCTCGAAGAGTACTTGAGGGCGGTCGACAGCGACTTCAACAGCATCTTCTTCGGCAACATCCTGAACGCGATACTCACCGGAACTATCGGCGTCATCGCCTATTCGATACTCAACGTCTTCGGGCCGTCGGGATACCGGATTCCCGCGGCGGCGTTGGTCGGGCTTCTCGCGGGTGTGGCGAGTCTCATCCCCGTCGTCGGGATGAAACTCGTGTACGTTCCCGTCGCGTCGGTGATGGGTGTCCGCTCGATAGCCGGTGCTCCCGAAACGCTCTGGTTCGTCGTGGCGTTCGTACTGGTCTCGTTCGTCGTCGTCGACACGATTCCAGACCTCGTGCTACGGCCCTACGTGTCCGGACGCAGCCTCCACGTCGGGAGCATCATGATTGCCTACACGTTCGGGCCCCTGCTGTTCGGGTGGTACGGTATCTTCCTCATGCCGATGCTGCTCGTCCTCGTGGTGCACTTCGCGCGATTGGTGCTCCCGGAACTAGTCGCGGGCGAGCCGATTCAACCGTACATGGTCGACCCGGGATATCTCGTCGGTGCCGAAGAGGCGGCAGAGGCGACCGGGGAGGTAGAAGCGGTCAGTGACCAGGAGGTGGTTCCCTCTGAGGCCGTCTCAGAGGGACATCGCTCACCAGCGGGCGAACCGAAGGACGACTAAACTTCGACGTACTTGGCTTCCCATTCGCGCCGAGCGTCGATTTCTCGACGCCCCCGACGAGTGAGCGTGTAGTAGTTCGTCCGACGGTCTCGCTGGCCCTTGTCCACGAGGCCTTTCTCGACGAGCGTGTCCAGATTCGGATAGAGTCGACCGTGGTGAATTTCCTTCTCGTAGTAGTCTTCGAGCTCCTCTTTGATTGCCAGGCCGTGCGGTTCGTCGAGCCCCGCGATTACGTACAGCAAATCTCGCTGGAATCCTGTCAAGTCGTACATCGGTAAGTTCCCACAATATATTACTATCTAAATAAAATAAAGATGTCGGAGGAATGCGCGTGATTGGGCTGTAATGCGCCGATTCTGACCAGCCGGCAGCTATTGAAAATCATAAAACATCTGAATAGTCACTCGTCGATCCTTCATCAGACAAATAATATGTCTGCCCACTGTTCGTGCGAAGAAACCTCGACCAGTGGCACGGCACCGGTAGAATCGGGGGTACTTACGACCGTGACGGCAGGTAGTCTGACAGGAGCGAGGGTCTTCGACCCCGAGGTCGCACCGCGGAATCGACCCCCGAAATACCACCGCGAACCAGCGGGAGACACTACCGCGAACCAGCGGGAGACACTACCGCGAACCAGCGGGAGACACCGACGACGAACTCACCGAGCGGTGTCCATCGGTCGATGTCAGATTCGAAAATACGCGTGACGCGTCTCGGTGGTTTCGATTTCGAAAGGAAAGCAAGCCACGCATGAAAATTGCGTGGATGCTTGCCGCCCTGAATTGGTCCCCGCTGACGCTTCGGCCCTCCAAAGCGAAGCGTCAAACTAGCGTATGCCTCTGATTTTACTTAAAGATACCGACCATCGGAGGATAGTTGCGACCGAGCGGCGAAGAGTTCGGTGGTCGGAGACGCCTCGATCACAGTTGGCAGACGGCGTGCGAGCGCTGACTCGCCGAAGAGTTGACCTGTTGGCGACCAGAGCGGCCTCGCTCTCGGGACGCCCTGACTGTCAGAGAGACATCCTTCCGACGACTCACCTGCCGTCAGATGTATTCCTCTTCGAGGACCCATCCGAGTGCCCGCTTGTAGTGAGTGAACATCTCCTTGACCCCGGCGTGTCGCATGTCTTCGTCGTCGAGTTGTGCTTTGAGGAACTCGTACTGCTCGCGGACTTCCGCTTCGCTTCGCATAGGGGGTCTTGGTTCCCACCCGTAATGTAGCCCCGGGCGGCAGAGTCAGCATTGGGGTGGGGCCGTTCGTCAGTCAGCGGAGGCTGTTTCGTGCTCTGTGGGTGGGTCGGCCACCGGTAATTCCAGACCGCCCGATCGTCTGAGCCGTGAACGAGTCGGGTAAACTGTCGTACAGTCGTCTGAGCGCGTCCGTTAGCGAGACTCGTAACGCAACCGCTGTCTCGCGTGAGAGTCGCGTCTGCACCTCACCGAGGGTGACGACGAATTCGGTGCCAGCCGTCGAGCAATCAGACTCGACGGAGAATTTCTCGATCAGGAGCGTGGGTACTCCGTGGCATGTGCGACGCCTCCGTCGAACTCGAACAGAAACCTTCGGGGTCCGACAGGTCAGCAGTGTCGGCGTGCCGCTGCCGACTGCCTCCGGGGCGACCGGCAACGTCGAACTTTTCCGGAGAGCGTTCCAAGGAGAGGCATGAAAGTTCGGGGCCAGCGGGCGTGTCGAGACTGCGGTCGAGAGTGGTCGTACTACCAGACCGGGAGCGTCGCCTGTCCCTCCTGCGGAAGCCTTCGGAGCGTCGGAGTCGACGAGCGAACGCAACACACCGATGCGCCCGTCGAACTCGATCTGTCGTCACACCGAACCGCTATCGAACCCGAGGCCGGAACCGGGACCGGGGGTGACCGAGCGATTCGCGACGCCGCCCCGAACCTCAAGTCGAGCCTCCGAGAGTACGTCCACGGTCGAGGGTTCATCGACGGCGGAACGCTCCGGGAACTCGACGAAACGTATCTCGCCGCCACGGAACTCCTCCACGCAGTAGACGTCTTCGTCAGGATGCGCGACCCCGCAGACACCGAACGACTGTACGTCATCGAACTGCTCACCGGTGCCGACGTCGGCAGGCGGCCCGAGCCGGACGCCGTGCCGACGCGAATGCACGAGGCCAGAGGGGTCGCCTACGCCGACGCAGTGGACGATTTTCGACGCGACGCGGTGAGATGGCTCGACGAAAATCCGGACCCACAGGTCCGCAAGACCCTCGGGACGATTTCCGACCGGGTTAGACGCGTCCGTGCCCTGGAGGGCGACGTTTCACCGGAAACGGCCGAGTCGCTGGTGGTGGCAACCCGCGAGGTGGTCGCATTTCTCGACGGAGACGAAGCCGCGCTGGCGACCGCCCGTGACCGCCTCTCACGGCTGTGAGCCGACGTGTCCGAGGGCCCGCCTCTGGCCGTCGAAGCAGTTAGTGGCCCCCAGTACCGATTCCACCGTCGCCGTCGTGTGCCACCTCCAGTCGTATCCGAGAATGCTGGACGTCTGAGTCGTGCGGGTTTCTGACCCGGGTAATATAAGTGTCTTGACCGATTTCTGTCAATCTAACGATGGGTGGGCGAGACCGGGAGGTCACTCCGGTAGAGCGACAACTCCTCGAAGGGCTTCCAGTCATGTCGATACTGACCCGTCTCGTCGACGACGAGGTGGTCGTCGAAGCGTGCAACGACCGCTTCGCGGAGGAGTTAGGCTACGACCGAGACGAAATTCGGGGGAGACCGCTCGCTGATTTCTACACGGAGGAGTCGTACGACGAGCTCGTAGACGGCGGCTTCGATCGGGCGATTGCTGGCGAATTCGACCGGGAAGAGCGACAGTTACTGACGAGAGACGAGACCGTGATGTACGCGCTCATCCGGGCCGTTCCGCGCCGGATGGACGGGACTGAGACCGTCGGGTCGCGGGCGGTCTACGTCGACATTACCGAGCGGCGTCGGCAGGCAGAGCGGTTCGAGGTCCTCATCGAACACACGACGGACGTCATCACCGTCGTCGACGACAGGTTGACCATCACCTACCAGAGCCCCTCGATACGAGAGGTGCTGGGGTACGCGCCGGACGAACTGCTCGGAGAGGACCCCTTCGACTACATCCATCCGGACGACCGCGACCTTGCCGCCGAGACGTTCCTCGACGTTACCACCAGTGCTGAGCCGACGATAGACCGTCTGGAGTTTCGATTTCGGCATCGAGACGGGTCCTGGGTGTGGCTCGAGACGGTCGGGTCGAACGAGACGAACACCGCCGTCGACGGCTTCGTGATGACCTCTCGGGACGTGACCGACCGAAAACACAGAGAACAGCAGTTACAGGTCCTCAATCGGGTGATGCGTCACAACATGCGCAACGACGTGAACCTCATTACGGGCCACGCAGCCGACCTCGCAGACGAACTCGACGACGAATCGCTCCGCCGTTCAGCGACGAAGATTCTCCAGACGGCCGACGGATGGGCCTCCCTCATCGAGAAGGCGAGTCAGATCGAGAGCCTGTTTCAGTCGAGAGGGGGTGTATCGACCGTCGACGTGACTCGCCTGGTTCGTCTCGTGACGACCGACGTCCAAGCCAACCACCCAACCGTCGAGCAGGAGGTGTCGGTGCCCGAATCGGGAGCGTACGCCGTCGATGAGCGGCTCCGCATCGCCCTGCGGGAGTTGTGCGAAAACGCCATACAACACAGCGAGACGGACGCGCCGTGGCTCGCCATTCGCGTTCACCGCGTCGAAGCCGAACCGTCCAGGATTACGCTGTCGGTCAGCGACCGGGGACCCGGATTACCCCCACACGAGCGCGACGTGCTACAGGGCGTCGAGGAGACGCCGCTGGCTCACGGAAGCGGTATCGGGCTGTGGCTCGTCGAGCTCCTCGTCGGTCGTATCGGTGGAGACGTCTCCGTCGAGGACAACGACCCGTGGGGAGTATTATCACCCTCAGCGTTCCGGTAAATCCCCTCAAGACCCCGTGGTGATGTCGAAGTGAACGCCCGTAACCCGGTCGCCTTCGGCGCACAGCCGGGTTCTCGCCAATCCCAGCAGACTCACCAAATCCCACTCACCCAATCCTAGCAGACTCACACACCATGGACGAGGCGCTCGACATCCACGCGATCCGTCACCGATTGAAACTGCGCAGAGACACTGGCACGACCGCGCTGTACGAGAACCGTGACGGCGTGTCGTGTCCGGTCTGTGAGGACGCCTTCGACGAGCTGTTCGTGACGGCCCGTCGAGCCAGTAGCTTTCGGCCCGACGAACAACTGGGGTTCTGCATCGTCCGCGAAGACGAGCGACTGCTGGTGTTCACCCACGAGTAATCGGTCGAAAATCAGGGCCCCTCAGGGGAGCGTCACGTCGACGCCTTCTGCCTCACCCGCGGCCATCACTGTGTTGTACAACAGCATCGCCCGGGTCATCGGACCGACACCACCGGGTACTGGCGTGATGGCGCGTGCCTTCTCGCGAGCGCTGTCGAAGTCGACGTCGCCGACGAGTTCGTATCCCTTCTCCGTGTCTGCGTCGACCCGGTTGACACCGACGTCGACGACGACGGCCCCGTCCGAGAGCATCGAGCCGTCGATGAGCTCGGGAACCCCGCAGGCGGCGACCACGATGTCCGCCGCTTTCGTCTTGGCGGCGAGGTCGCGCGTGCGAGAGTGGCACACCGTTACGGTGGCGTTGCCGTCGTCGGCCTTCTGGACGAGCAGGTTCGCCAGTGGCTTCCCGACGATGTTCGACCGGCCGACGATTACCACGTCTGCGCCTTCGGTCTCGACGTCGGCGGCGGCGAGCAGTTTCTGAACGCCGTGGGGGGTACACGGCCGGTACCGGGCGTCGCCCGCGACGAGGCGGCCCACGTTCTCGGGGTGGAAGCCGTCGACGTCCTTCATCGGGTCGATGCGACGGATGACCTCCCTCGAATCGACGTGGGAGGGGACGGGCATCTGCACCAGGAAGCCGTGAACGTCGGGGTCGGCGTTCAGGTCGTCGATGGTTTCGTACAGGTCCGACGCGGGTGCCTCCGGGTCGAGTTCGACGTGGATACCGTTGATGCCGACCTCCTCGCAGTCGCGCTGTTTCATCGAGACGTACGTCTCGCTTGCTGGGTCGTCGCTCATCAACACCGTCGCGAGCCCCGGCGTGACGCCCGCGTCGGAGAGCGACTCGATGGCGTCTTCGAGACCGGCGCGAACCTCTGCGGCGACGGCGTTTCCGTCGATAATGGTCGTCATACGTCTTGAGGGGACGCCGGCCACCTTCAACGCTCGGATTCGTGCGCATTCTCGCGCCCAGATGGCACGAAATGTGCAGATGTGTGGATAGGTCCACTGGGGTAACTGCGCCAGAACAGAGCCGACCCGCCGCGATGAGACGCCACTTCGCGCTCGGCGAAGCGACCCGCCGCGGGGAGGAGGCCGGTTAACGGACGCATAAGAATACGTCTCCGGCGTGAGGACCGCCCATGGCCGGTCAGTACCGGATTCGACCGTACGCATCGACTGACCGAGACGAATTTTTAGACCTGTTCGGCGACGTGTTGGACGGTCACGTCGACGAGCGGTGGTTCGCGTGGAAGTACGAGAACAACCCCTTCGCCGACCACGTTTCACTCGTCGTCGCAACCTGCGAAAACAGCCTCGTCGGTGCTCGCGGGTTGTTCGCACTCAACCTTCGGGCGGGCACGAAAACGTACACGGCACTGCAACCGTGCGATACGATGGTCCATCCCGACCACCGCAGACGGGGGTTGTTCACCCAGATGACGGAGTTCGCCCTCGACCAGTACGCCGACGAGTGGGACCTGCTGTTCAACTTTCCCAACGACCAGTCGCTCCCGGGAAACCTCAAACTCGGCTGGCGCGTGGTCGAAGAGCGGACGACCTACTACCGCGTGCAGGACCCGACCGCACTCGGGACACCCCTCGAGTCGTTCGGTGCGATGCTCGCTCGGAGCTACCTTCGCCTCCGCGAGCGGGTGGCCGTAACGGATCGCGCACTCGACGTGCAGTGGTTCGAGACGGTCCCGGCGACGACGTTGGCGGCACTCGCCGACGACACAGTCGATGAACTACACGCCGTTCGAGACGAGGAATTCTACCGGTGGCGCTTCGAGAATCCGCTGTGGTCGTACACAACGGCCGTCGCCACCGACGCCGACGATCCGCGGGCCGCCATCGTCGTCGGCCACCGAAGGACCGACGAAACGGAAGTCGCCCAATTGGCGGAGGTCCTACCACTGAACCACGCCAGGGATAGCCAAGGCGAGAGGACCGGTCGAAAGGGCGCACTGGGAGCACTCCTGAACGCAGTTCTGCAACGGTTCGCAGGGTGCGACGTCGTCGTTGCTCCCGGTCGAGTACTCCCGCGGTCACTGCTCTCTGCGCGCGGATTCCTCGGTGATACCCGGGCACCCCTCTCGTTCGTCTCCTCGCCGACGGTTCACGTCGCCCGCCCCGTCTCGGGGACGTTCGAGGACTGGTCCATCGGTGATTGCTCACTAACGGACCCCGAGGCGTGGCGACTCGGTTTCGCAGAGGTCGATAGTCGGTGAGCCCCCTCGAACTAGTGGAGCTACGAGCCGGTGAGGTCCTCGAACGGGGGGCGTTAATCGGTCCACGCAACGGTAATCGACGAGTTACTCGGCGAATAATAACGTGTCAACCAAGCAGTTGTCAACTCGTGAGAACGATCGTGGACCTTCCATCAAGACCCGGTGTAGAGAGTCGTCATAGTCGCCCGCGCCGTCGAAGTCATCCTGGTTCTAACCGTCGTCCACGTTATCGACGCGGCACGATCGGACGGCACCGCGACCGAACGTCCCACGGGTGCGACTAGTGGGCTCGGTCGTCATCTCAATCGACGCAGAACTGGCGTGGGGGTTTCACCACCTCGACGAGATACCGGAGAAACGCATCGAGCAGGGTCGAAGTGCGTGGCATCGATTGGTATGCTCGTTCGACGAATTCGACGTTCCCGCCACGTGGGCCGTCACGGGGCACCTGCTACAGCGCCGCTGTTCGACAACTCACGTCGGTCATCCGGCGGGCGAGCGCGTCTGTACGACCGAGGGGGGACGCCTGAGCGCCGACGAGTTGTGGTTCGGTTCCGACCTGATCGAGGCGGTTCGATCCAGTCGCGTCACACACGAAATTGCGAGCCACGGGCACACGCACCTACACTTCAACCACCCACTGATGAATCGCAGAGTCGCCCGTTCCGAACTGAAGTCGAGCGTCGAGGCCGCGATGACGTGGAACTTCGACCTGACGACGTTCGTCCACCCAGTGAACGAAATCGGGTACCGAGACCTGCTGGACGAGTTCGGATTCGACACGTATCGGGGCGTCTCACCGGCGACGCTCGAATACGGTGGGCTGGCGACGAAAGTTAGAAAACTCAGTCGGGCGCTGACCGGACGACCGGCTCCGCCACTCGTCGACCCGCACATCGACGAGTACGGCCTCGTCAACGTCCCGGCGTCGTTGTATCTGTACACCCTCTCGGGTCCCATTCGGTCCGGACTGACGGCGGTCGGCCGCGACCCGCTGGTCACGCAGGCGACGGCGGGCGTCGACAGAGCGGCCGAAGGTGACGGCGTCTTCCACATGTGGCTGCACCCGCACAACGCCCATTCGGAGGTGGATTTCGCGGGGATTCGTCGAGTACTGCAACAGATTGCGTACCGACGAAAATCTCACGATTTGCGCGTCGAGACGATGGGCGAAGTGGCAGAGCGGGTGCGAGCAGAAGCGCGACGCTGAGCCGCGTCGACGACCGGGACGAACCGAGCGCGAGTGCCAACGCCAACCCGGCAAGCGCGACTGTTGACTGGGTGGGACGGCTCGGTTCGGAGGTGGTCGGCGTGAATACACTGGGTCGTTCAGCAGTCGAAGTCGGCGAACCCACGCGGGTCCGGTCCCTGTCGAACCGGCGTCGTCGCCCCGGTTTCGAAGTTCACGACCACGGCCTGTCCGCCGTACTCGTGGGTCTGGTCGTGTCCACGGACCACGACACAGTGGGTGTCGGTCGGGACGGAAATCGTCTCCAATCGGGTAAACGGTTGGGCGCTGTGGGCGTGGAGCAACTCGCGCCGACCCAGTCGCTCGCCGTCGAGCGTCTCGACCTGCCACCAGTTCGCGTAGCCGTCCTCTCCGTCGTCGTCGTGGTGCAGCGTCACGTCGAATCGGTACTCGCCGTCGTCCTGCGCCTCGAAGGCCACGTCCACGACGTTCGCCTCTCGAAGGTCGAGTTCGTCGTCGGTCGTCTCGCCCCCGTCGGTGGGGGCTCCCGTCTGCTCTCCGTCGGTTTCGACACCGTCGTCCTCGCCGGGTGTGCTCTCACCAGTGGTCGGTTCCCCGTCGGTGGCCATCCCCTCAGTTGTCGGATCGGTACGGCCACCCTGTTCGTCACCCGACAGACAGCCAGCGACGAGTCCGAGAGCGACCGAGGCCGACAGCAAGAATCGCCGTCGGTGTGTCACCTTGCCAGTCACACCGCTGAGTACACGTTCAGCGGTGAAAAAAGTCGGGTGAGCGGCAGTGCGACGCCGGCTTACAGCGATTCGTACAGCGGGTGGTCGTCACAGAGCGCCTGCACCCGTTCGGACACCTCGTCCAGCACGGCGTCGTCGTCGGGGGCGTCGACGACGCGGACGATGAGTTCGCCCACCTCGCGGGTGGCCTCCTCGTCGAAGCCGCGGGTCGTGAGACTCGGCGTACCGGCGCGGATACCACTCGGATTGAACGCGGAGCGAGTTTCGCCGGGAACCGTGTTGGCGTTGAGGACGATGCCGGTGGATTCGAGCGCCTCTTCGGCCTCGCCGCCGGTGAGGTCGGGGTGAGAAGTCCGGAGGTCCACGAGGACGAGGTGAGTGTCCGTACCGCCGGAGACCGGGTCGAGTCCGTGGTCGACGAAGACCTCCGAGAGCACCTTCGCGTTGTCGACGACCTGCTGGGCGTACTCCGCGAACGCCGGTTGCAGTGCCTCCTCGAAGCCGACGGCCTTGCCAGCGATGTTGTGCATCAGCGGCCCGCCCTGCTCGCCGGGGAAGACGGCGCTGTCGACGTCCGAGGCGAACTCCTCGCGCGTCATGATGATACCGCCCCGACCGGCGCGGATGGTCTTGTGGGTCGACCCCGTGACGAAGTCCGCGACGCCGACGGGCGAGGCATGAACGCCGGTGGCGACGAGACCCGTGATGTGGGCGATGTCAGCGAGGTGGTAGGCGTCTACCTCGTCGGCGACGGCCTGAATCGCCTCCCAGTCGACGACCCGGGGGTACGCAGAGTAGCCCGAGACGATGAGGTCGGGGTCGACTTCGTCTGCGAGCGTCGCGAGTTCGTCGTAGTCGATGTAGCCGGTCTCGGGGTCGACGTGGTACTGCTCGACGTCGAAGAGCTTTCCGACCATGTTCGCCGGGTGGCCGTGGCTGAGGTGCCCGCCGTGGGTGAGGTCGAGCGAGAGAATCGTATCGTCCGGGTCGAGGACGGCGAGGTAGACGCCGACGTTCGCCTGCGTGCCACTGTGGGGCTGGACGTTGACGTGTTCGGCACCCCACAGTTCCCTGGCCCGGTCGATCGCGAGTTGTTCGATTTCGTCCGCGTACTGACAGCCGCCGTAGTAGCGCTTTCCGGGGTAGCCCTCGGCGTACTTGTTGGTCAACACGCTGCTCTGTGCTTCGAGAACCGCCTCGCTCACGTGATTCTCGCTGGCAATCATCGCCAGCGTGTTACGCTGCCGTTCGACTTCGCCCACCAGGGCATCCGCGACCGCAGGGTCGCGCTCGCGGACGTGACTGTAATCCATGTGTGAACTGCCGGTGGTCCAGCCAATAAGTGTGTCTTTAGGAGGCGAGTTTTCCCGTGGGAGATGGGGTATCACTGGGGGTGACGAGTTGGTGTACCCGCGAGGTATTTTCACATGTGAAATCGTAGTGAACGCAAACCGACCAATCGCATGACGTGAGTCAGACGATATTGGCTGGTGCGATAGAGATATAATGGCTCGCGGAACGGAATGTGATACCTGAATGTTAGAGGTGGAGGTGACCGAAGGAGGGGTTCGGGCGGTCGACGACGCGGGGGCAACGGTACAGGCCACTGCCGACTGGGTCGCCCTCGACTGTGACGGCCCCCTCTCACAACCCGCAGACGCGGCGGTCGCAGGCGTCGTCACCAGCGTGTCAGTACCTGCCGACCTCGTTCGCCTCGACCGACCTGACGACGGGGTACCCACCGTCATCGATACCGGTGCGCGCGAGGAATCCATCGACCTCTCTCCCGCGAGCTACAATCTGCTAGCCGAAAGCGTGTTCGACGTCTCGATCCGATTCGAGGGGGCGGCGACGCTGGACGCACAGAACCGCGTCGCCACCCTCACGTTCGCAGGACCGACGCGCGTCGACCTGGGGTTTCGGGACCGCTCGGAGGCGACATCTGAACCGGTGACGGTTCCGCCGACCCCGGACGGGGTGGCGAGGGCGCTCTCCTCGCTGGGGGTAAATCACCCCACTTCGACCCCCGACCGAAGCTTTCCGACGATGCGTGGCCGACCACCGCGTATCGAGTTCGGAAATCGCGTCTCGACACCCGAGGGAGGTACCAGCGGCGTCGAACTTCGGCTGCCGAGGGACCTGTCGTATCTCGTCCCCGTCTCGACGCTCGCCTACTACCTCGGCGCGTCGGTGACAGTCGAGCCAGGGGCGACCCCGTCGCTACGGACTCCCGACCGCGAGTACGAGTTGGCACCGCTTCCGACGTTCCAGGCGGACGTCGCCTCGTTGCTTCGCCGGGTGTTCGTACTCGATTGTCTCGTGCGGACGGTCGGCCCGTACGCACACCCGGTCGAGGAGTCGTCCCTGCTGGAGACGGTCGACCTCGACGCAGACCGACTGTACGCCGCCGACGTGGCGACGCGAGTGCAGGCCTACCTCGACGCGCCGTTCGAGCGAGTGTCGTCTCACCTCCCCGAGTGGCACCTGTCGATGTATCTCGACCCGCGACCAGCCAGCGTCGAAGCGCTGCCGCACCTCCTCCGGGACGTCCCCCACGTCTTTCTCCCTGCCGCGAAGTCGTTGCGCAGTGCCGAGCGACTCTCTCGGTGCCTCGACGATTTCTACCGGGTCTGGGCTGGCGACGCGCCGAGTATCGACCTACTCGAACCGGACCTCGGGACGGGCCGGGCGCACGGGTGGCTCGCAGACGGGGTCCCCATCGACGTGTTCAAGTCGACGCCGGAAGCCTACGAGCACCGAACCCGCTACCGCGAGAGAGCCGACGACCCGATTTCGGTCGTGGCCGTCCTCAACGACTCACGAATGGGCCGCGAGTACGAACACGCCGCTCGAATCTACCGCGAACGGGCCGCCGAAGCCGACATCGACGTCGCCGTCTACGAACGGCTCCGGACGGGTGAACTCGCGGACGTCTTCGCCGCCGAGCACGACCTCGTCCACTTCATCGGCCACTGCGAGAAAGACGGGCTCCGCTGTGTCGACGGGCACCTGTCGGCAGAGACGCTCGCCGAATCGAACGCGCAGACGTTCTTCCTCAACGCCTGCGGCTCGTTCTACGAGGGTCTCGAACTGGTTCGGCGGGGAAGTGTCGCCGGCGCGGTGACCTTCGACAAGGTACTCGACAATCAGGCGACTCGCGTCGGGACGACGTTCGTGCGCCTCCTCATCAACGGCTTCTGCATCGAGCGCGCACTCGACCTCGCCCGACGTCGTATCATGATGGGCAAAGACTACGCCGTCGTCGGCGACGGCACCCACAGGTTAGTCCAGTCGGACACGCAGATACCGGCCGAAGCGACGCTCGAAGCCGAGGACGACGAGACCTTTCGACTCTCCTACACGGTTCACTCACCCGGCGTCGGAGGTGGACAGTATCGGCCACGGTTCTGGGACGACCACCCCCCACGACTATTCGGAGCCGAAACGACGCTGACGCTGGACCGTCACGAGTTGGTCACGCTGTTCGAGCGGGAGGAAATCCCGGTCGTCTACGACGGTGACATTCACTGGTCCGACGAGTTGTGCCACCGATTCGACTGATTCGAACCGAGCCCACTGCAGTGACTCGGTTTGAAGTAAATATTTTTCCATCGCGTGGTCAGATTTTTTGGCCAGCTCCGATCAACCATCTCGATTTTCGACTGTTCCGAGCGAGAGATTGCGTTAATATTAA
This sequence comes from Halobacteriota archaeon, assembly GCA_051747545.1. Taxonomy (GTDB): domain Archaea; phylum Halobacteriota; class Halobacteria; order Halobacteriales; family Haloferacaceae; genus JBNJGG01. Next base: position 32,836 of record JBNJGG010000007.1, read on the forward strand.
ATAATCAGATGTATATTAGTAACGTATGACGGAGAGCTCGAATTTACTCGCCGGGGACGTTGAGGATATCCTCTCGTCAGTGCTCGAAAGCACGACGGACGAACTTCTCATCGTCAATCCCACCGCAGAAGCCGTCGAAAGCCTCATCAACGTCGCGACTAGCTTCGAAGGCGAACTCCCCGAGATTCGGCTGCTCGCCGAAGAATCGATACTCAAAGAGGTGATGAACGACTTCATCGTCGCCAGCAACGCCGCAGACCTGATCGCCGGCGACAACCTCGCGATGCGCACGACGACTGACGAGACGCAGAACGTCTTGCTCATCACACCGGCTTCGGTTCGAGCGCTCGTCTCCGCGGGTGACCGGGTCGCCGCCCTGGCGACCGAAGACGTCGAGTTCGTCGACGTCGCCCGCGACACGTACACCGAGTACTGGTCGGAGGCCGACGAGTTCAAACTCCGAACGCCGCCCATCAGTCAGGTCAGAGAGACGCTCGCCGCGGAGATCGGCGACGGGACGCAGTCCGACTTCGACTCGGTACTCTCGTCACTGAAGACGGCGCGTGGCGACGGGGACGGGCTGGACGAAGTGACGATTAGCCTGCTGGTCGCCGCGAAGAACGACGTGCTCCTCTACGACATCTCCAAGTGGGGTGAAGACGTGGGCATCGCGAGCAAGGCCACCTTCTCGCGAACGAAGACGAAGCTCGAAGATATGGGCCTCATCGACACCGAGAAGGTACCCATCGACGTCGGCCGTCCACGCCTGCGACTGAAACTCGGCGACGACCGCCTGCGAGCGGCCAGCGCCGACCAGATTGCGGGTGTTGCACAGAGCCTGCTGACGTAAGCTCGCGACCGAGAACCCACGCGGCTTCCGACGCTTTTTCCAGCTCTTCACTCTACCAGTCGGTATGAACATCGGAATCGTGGGGTCGGGTCCTGCGGTCGAGTCGCTCTCGGCGGCACTTTCGGACATAGATGTCGCGGTCGAAACAGTCGCACCGACAGACCTCGGGGGCGTCGACTTCGGTGCCGTCGTCGCGCCAGCGGGTGCAGACGCGTTCACCGATGCCGATGCGGCCTGTGACCGCTGGGTCGCCGTCGAAATCGGTGGCCTCGGTGGCGTTCCGTTGGACGGACTCGACGCCTCGGTGTCGTGTTTCTCGACCGAGTCCGGACGATACGCCGACCTCTGCGTCCGCATCGAATCGAATCGCCCCGAGAGTGCAGCCACCTCGAAGGGAAATCGAAGCGCGGTTCGACTCGCCGGGGCGATTGCCGGTCGGCGAGCCGTCGCGATGCTCGCCGGAGACGACCTCGGTGGCACCGTCGTCGAGGTGCCCGGCGGCCAGCGGCAGTTCCTCTCGATTCCCACTCCCGACAGGCGCGACCGAACACTGCGTCGGGACTACCGCGACGTGGACGTTGCCGACTCGCTGGCCCGTGCCGAACGAGCAGTCGACGAGCGGGTGGGGCTCATCTCGAACGTCGGAGAGCGCGAGTCGTTCCCGGTGCCGTACTACCTCGCAGCCACTGCCGATACGTCGGCATTCAGTGACGCGCGGGCCGCCGAGTACGCCGCCGGCGTCGACGCTGACTGGAACGTCTCGTTCATGAAAGCCCTCGGCGAGGGGCTCGAACGATACGGCGCCGGAATCTACCGAGGGTCCGAATTCACCGTCGCACCCGAGGCGGCCGTAGACGGTGCAGTCTCTCCTGCACAGTTCGTCAGGCCTGCAAACTCGGACTACGACCCGGAGGCGGACACCGCGTGGGTCGAGGGGGAGAACGTCGCCACCGAAGAGACCGTGTTGCTCCCCGCGGAGTTCGTCCACTTTCCACCGCCGGAAGAAGGACGCAAGCCAGCGATTACGACAGGTCTCGGTCTCGGGAACAGCGGTGTCGAGGCACTCCTGTCTGGGACCTACGAGGTCATCGAGCGAGACGCGACCATGCTGGCGTGGTACTCGACGTTCGAACCGCTCGCACTGTCTATCGAGGACGACGGCTTCGAGGAACTGGAAAAGCGAGCACGAGCAGAATCACTGTCTGTGACGCCACTGTTAGTAACCCAAGACATCGACGTGCCGGTCGTCGCCGTCGCAGTCCACCGTGACGGCGAGTGGCCGCAGTTCGCGATGGGCTCTGGGGCGAATCTCGATGCCGTGGAGGCGGCGAAGTCGGCACTCGCAGAGGCGCTACAGAACTGGATGGAGCTTCGAACGATCGGCCGGGACCGAGCCACGGCAGAGGAGGGGGCAATCGGGACCTACGCCGACAGTCCTCCGGCGTCACTTCTCGAATGTGAGACGGTTGTTCCTGCCACCGGCGTGGGACCCGATGCGGTGCCGGACGGTGCCGACGAACTCCGAGCGGTCGTCGAGCGAACGACCGACGCCGGGGTCGACGTGTACGCCGCGCGGGTCACTCCCTCTGACGTGGAACGACTCGGGTTCGAGGCGGTTCGCGTCCTCGCTCCCGAGGCGCAACCGCTCTTCACGGGAGCGCCGTTCTTCGGCGAGCGGGCGGCGTCAGTACCCCAATCGCTGGGATTTGAGCCGAGACTCGACCGAGAGCACCACCCGTACCCGTAGACGGTTGCGAACAGACGGCACGGACCCATACGACGGCACGGATCCGTAAGACGACACATCGAGACGTGAGATGGTGTCGGAGAGATGATTCGATGGGTGACGAGAGACGGCGTGGAGCGGTGTGCCGTGCGACCGCAGGAGGCTCCACGGTTGGACGTCAGGTCACAGCCAGTCTGGCCTCGCCTCCGTACATGAATAGTCGCAGAAGAGACGCCGAAGAATCGTGCGTGCATCCAGTCAGAGACCGAAACCCGGTCAGACGCCGAACGTGGCCCGGAGCATGTCACGCGTTCCGGGACCGAGACCGACCGCGAGGGCGGCGACGAGGAGTAGAATCGCGTAGCGCGGCGTCTCCTCGAAGACCTCGGCATCGAACACCCAGATGATGAACACCGCGGCGGCGAGTTTGACGAGCAGGAACGGCCACGCCGCACCGGTGAGCGCCAGCACGGACGGCGGTAGCGTCGACCCGGTGAACTCGACGATGGCGAGGTTGACCGGGTGCTTGGGAACGAGGTTCGGACCCGCACCGAGGGCAATCATCCAGTCGAGGCCGATGACGTTCGCCGCACCGTCGATGGCGTGTCCCCAGATGAGGACGAGACCTATCGAGCCGGTTCCGGCGTTGATTCCCGGCGCGTAGGTGCTGGCGAGCCACCAGACCACCGCCGTCGACGCCGTCGCGAGCAGGAGGATGATGACGAGCACCTGTGGGTAAAACGTCACGCCACTGGTACCGGTCGCCGCGAGGACGACGAGGTAGCCGACAGTGGCCGCGAGAACGGCGACACCCGCGGCGAACAGCGGGCGCTCGTAGCTGTCGACGACGCCGCGACGAGCGAGTGTCACGCTGGCGACGACGGCGACGAGGGTGACCGCGAAGACGGTGAAGTAGATGATTGGACTGATGAAGAGTGTGTTCAGCGGGTAGCTGATGAGGGCGTCGGCCGCGCCGGGCGTATCGTTGGCGTCTTCGACCACGCGGAGCGCGCCGCCGAAGAACATGAAGGGAAGCAGGGCGAAGAAGAAGCGTCGGTCCTGTCCGATGTCGAGGCGACGAAGGAGGAAGACGACGCCGACCAGCGCGAGCAGGAGGATGACGACGTACCCGATTTCGGAGACGACGGTGTAGCCGGGGAATGCAACCGTTCCCGTCGCCGTCGCGCACGCGTCGGCCGAAGGGAGATACGAAATCGTTCCACCCGAACGGGCAGCACACGCCGCCGAATTCGCGTCCGCCTGCACCGGCCCCCAGAAGTATTTCCAGATGAATCCCTCGTAAACTGCCTTCGGGAAGACCACCGACCCACCGACGAGGACGACCAGAAGCGCGAGGACGCTGCCCGCCCAGAACCGTTCGGGTTCGTGGCGAGCGCGCTCTGCTAGTGCCATACCACGATTCCGGTGCCCAGCATGTTTGAGCGTTCCGGTCCCGTGCGTTTTCGTCGCACCGCAGACTGCTCGTCGGATCGAGGCGAAAGATGGGAACATAGCGGCGTCGAAAACAGGTGCAGAGAAGACGATTGACGGATACAGGTGCGACAGAAGGCGGCAGAAAAAGCAGCCGAAGTCTGGCCAGAAGGCGGGCAAAGCAGCGAAGGAGTCGAATCGGAACGAACCGAGAGGGCGACACCTCGAACCAATAGAGCGACAGAGCGATAGAGCGACAGAGCGACACCTCCGGAAGTGCCTCAGTCGTCGTCGGGAGACGGAATCGGGAGGCCGGTTCGTTCGCTGTGCGTTCCGAGAATCACCATCGTCTGCGAGCGCGAGAATCCATCGAGTGAGGAGAGGTGTTCGAACACCAGTTCACGGAGGTCGTCGGTGTCGTCGGCGTAGACGCGAAGCAGGACGTCCCACTCGCCGGTGGTGACGTGAACCTCCCGAACCCGGTCGATACTCTCGAGTTGGGCGAGTGCGTCGTTGGCCTTCCCCTGTTGGACGCGGAGACCGATGAAGGCGGACGCCCCCAGGCCGAGACCGCCAGGGTCGACCGACGCGTGGTACCCCTTGATGATACCTGCCTCCTCCATCCGACCAACCCGGTCGTGAACGGTCGCATTCGACATGTCGATGTGACGGGCGATTTCGCTGAACGGTGTCCGGGCGTCTCGCTGTAGAATACGAAGAATGGCGAGATCCGTGCTGTCGAGTTCCATATCGGTCTGTGACGCGGTAGGGACTTCCCGTTTACGACAGCGTCACCTCTGGGGTGTTGATGGATGCACGTCGGAGTCGGAACCAGGGTCGTGACTCTGGTCGCGAACGAAATGAGAACGGCGAAAACCACAATTTGGACCCGGACGGGAAACGTTTTCGTCGGCCCTTGCGACCCGTTCGGATTGCTCCGATTTCGTGAACTCCACTTACGCGAAGTCCACTACTTGGCCTTCTCGCCATTCCCTCCGGAAGGAACGGTCCTGGGCCGGGGCGGTTCTCCTTCGGGGCGTTGACCTCGAACTCTTGTTAGGGAATTCTCGGTGTTTGCACCTCTTCCGAACCATCCTTCTCGGACAATTCGGTCGTCCGGTGTGTCCTCGTGATTTTCGCATCATGACGTACGGCACCACACAACATAAACGTTTTTCACAATTTCAGACAATTAAACCACATAGAAGGTAGAATTTCACTTAGAACAGAATGTTCGGACAAACGACGGGAAAATACCGGAGATGTAGACACTCTCCGAACCCTTCATTAGCGGTAGGTCCCTCTCCTTCGGCGTACGAGATGGCCAAGGGCTACGATATCGTGTATCTCCGTGGGACGTCCGCCGAGTCCCCAGACCTCACGAAGACGTTGAGGCAGTGCGCCTCGGGGGCGAGAGTGTTTCCGGTAGCGACGACCGATGAGTTGCGCTCCCTCTTGCAGGAACGAGGCGTCGATTGCGTCGTGAGCGAGTACGACCTCGGAGACGACACTGGCCTCGACGCGTGTCAGGTCAGCAGAGAACTGGTCCCCGCGGTCCCTTTCGTCCTCGTGCCCGCCGAATCGACCGGAAGGCTCGCGAGCGATGCAGTGGCAAACCGCGTGAACGCGTACGTACCACAGTCCGAGTTCGACGAGCACGCGGTCGGTGAGAAAATCGCGTCGGTGCTCGACTCGAATTGGGGGCGTACCGAGGAATCGGCGTGGCTCCCGACTAGCGCCGGAGACTCGACGACCATCCTCGAACGCGTCGAAGACGCCTTCATCGCCGTCGACGACGAGTGGAGAGTGACGTACCTGAATCCCAGTGCAGCGGCGCTTCTGGACTACCCGCGGTCGGACATCGTCGGCCGGAACATCTGGCAGGAGTTCCCCGAGGCGCTCGAATCGGGGTTCTACGAGCCAATCGTCGACGCGATGGAGACGCAAGAACCGCGCTCGTTCCGCGAGTACTACGCACCGCTGGACCTCTGGGCCGAAGCGAACGTCTATCCCGCACCCGACGGACTCTCGGTGTACATTCGGGACATCTCCGACCAGCACCAGCGCGAGCAGACCGTCGACGGACTCCTGACGATGGCCCGGGAGATGATGCACGCCGGGACCGTCGGGGCAGTCTGCGACAGCGCGATGGACGCCATCGAAGAGCTCCTGGACTTCGACTTCGGTATCGTTCGCGTCGTCGAAGACGGCGAACTGCGGGTCGTCAGCCGGAGTACCACCACGGACGACGGCGACCGAGAGCGGGCGCTAGCACGACGGGTGTTCGAAACGGGCGAACCGGCACTCGAGGCCCCGGACGACACAGAGTCCGACAGAGCTCTACTGTGCATTCCACTCGGTTCCTACGGGACGATGACCGTCGGTGTGGCCGACGGTGGATTAGAGGGACCTCGACTCGCCATCGTGGAGATTCTCGCAGCGATGGCCGTGGCCGCCCTCAGACGAACGGAACGAGAGCAGGACCTCCGCCGATACGAGCGCGTACTCGAAACGATTCAGGAGATGGTGTTCGTCATCGACGAATCTGGCCGGTTCACGCTCGTGACCGAACCGCTGGCAGACAGACTCGGGTACGGACGTAGCGCGTTACTCGGCAGGCGAGCGACGGCCGTGTTCGACGGCGTCGACGAGTTGGTCGCGAACGTCTACCACGGGGAACTCTTCGAAGCCCTCGACGAACCGATCGAAGTGGTCGCCGAGTCGGGCGAGCGATTCCCCGCGAGAATCGACCTCTCGGTACTCCCGAGCGAAACCCAGGACAGCGACATCGTGGGCGTCGTCCACGACGTCTCGGAGCTGACCGCGACGCGTCGCCGACTGACAGCCGAGCGCGAGCGGTTCAGCAGCCTCTACGAGAACCTCCCGGACCCG